>MHGQ01000014.1:49324-105449 GCA_001805645.1 Omnitrophica WOR_2 bacterium RIFCSPHIGHO2_02_FULL_50_17
CACTTCCCCTAGCGCATCCTTCCCCTGGGTTACGGAATGGATGGAGTAATCTAACAATTTCCCGGAGGTCTTGGTAATGGCATCAATGGCCTTGTAGCAGGCGTCCACAGGCCCGTCGCCGGAGGAGCTCTTCTCATAGGTCTTCCCCTTGGATTTTAAGACGATCTCGACAGAGGGTTTCATCCTCGTCCCGCTTCTGGCCGAGAGGCTGACCAGGCTCCAGGTTTTTTGAAAAACCTCGATCTCGTCTTCGACGATAGCAACCAGATCTTCGTCAAAGACCTGCTTTTTCTTGTCCGCCACCCTCTTAAAGCGGTCAAAGGCCTTGTCCAAAGAGGAATCTCTTAACTCTATCCCCAGATGTTTCAACCGCACCTTAAAGGCATGGCGACCGGAGTGCTTGCCCAGGACCAGTCCCGTCCCGACGAAGCCCACGTCTTCGGGACGCATAATCTCATACGTGGAACGCTCCTTTAAGATGCCGTCCTGATGGATGCCGGCCTCATGACGAAAGGCGTTATTGCCGACAATCGCCTTGTTGGGGGCGATGGCAAAGCCCGTGCACTTACTCACCAGACGCGAGATACGGTAAATCTCGGGGGTACGGATATTGGTCGTGCATCCGTACACGTCAAACCGTGTTTTTAAGGCCATGACAATCTCCTCCATCGAGGCATTGCCGGCCCGCTCTCCGATGCCGTTGATGGTGCATTCGATTTGTCTGGCGCCGTTCTTGACAGCCGCCAGCGAATTGGCCACAGCCACCCCCAAATCGTCGTGGCAATGGACAGAGATGACCGCCTTAGGGATATTCGGGACATGGCTGCGGATATCCGCAATAAGCCCGCCGTATTCAGCGGGCATGGCATAACCCACAGTATCGGGGATATTGACTGTTGTGGCGCCGGCCTCAATCACGGCCTCCAGGATGCGGTACAAAAATAACTTTTCGGAGCGCGAGGCATCTTCCGGCGAGAACTCCACATCCTCAACCCTTTGCCGGGCGTATCTTACCGATTCAACGGCCATCTGCAGAATCTCTTCCTGCGTCTTTTTCAACTTATGCTGCATATGAATCTTGGAGGTGGCTAAAAAGACGTGGATGCGTTTTCTCCTGGCCGGCTTCAAGGCCTCGCAAGCCGCATCCATATCCTCCTTGAGGGATCGGGCCAGACCGCAGACAATAGATCCCTTGATATGTTTGGCCACCGATTGGACAGAGTCAAAATCCCCTTTGGAAATCACAGGGAAACCGGCCTCGATGATATCCACCCCTAACCGCTCCAGGCCAAAGGCGATCTCCAGCTTCTCCCCCTCGTTCATGCTCGCGCCCGGCGCCTGCTCGCCGTCGCGCAGCGTCGTATCAAAAATGAGAACTTTATCGTTTGGGGCCATTTCTTATCTCACAAAACTCTGCTGTGAACTCTCCTGGAAACATTGAATTTTCTCCCGCGCCGATTTCAGGGAGACATATTCTTCGCCTTTGCCGCATTTGTTCGCCTGCGAATATATGGGAATGTCGTCCAGATCCGTCCAAGAAATGTGTTTACGTTTAACGCCCTGCAGCCGCAGATTCAAGCCAATCTCATCTGTCTTAACCGCCACAATCCCGAACGTCTGCACGAATTCCTCAAGCGTTTTCCTGGAATATCCCCATTTATGATTGCCGAAGTACCCTATATAAATCCGGGACTCCCACAGGTTCTCGCCGAACACGGCATCAACGAAATGATCGTATCCGAATTTGAAATACCGGAAAAGAAGTTTCTTAAAATTCGGGACCTGAACCGTTATCTTCCCGCCGATCCGCAAAACCCGCGCCCACTCGTAAAAAACGACGTAACGGGCGTATTTGTCAAAGTGCTCCAAAAGATCCTCGGCCAGGATCTCATCAACCGTCGAATCCTCATAAGGCAGGGGTGTTGTGATATCATGCACCCGATCCGGCTCACAGGCCTCCACCGAATCGATATTGATCCATCCTTCCAGCCTTTTAGTCCCGCAGCCTAAGTGCAATTTCATTTTTTCATCCAGGACATCATACCGCGCAGCCTCTCGCCGACTTCTTCGACGGAATTCTGCTGGGCCTCGCTGCGATATTGATTGAAATGCGGCCTTCCCTTTTTGTTCTCCCGCATCCATTCACGGGCGAATTTGCCGGATTGCACCTCCTTCAGAATTTTTTTCATTTCTTTGCGCGTGCGCTCGTTGATGATTCTCGGCCCCCGCGTGTAATCGCCGTATTCCGCCGTATCCGAGACGCGCTGGCGCATCCCCTTAATGCCGCCTTCGTAAATCAAATCCACAATCAACTTCAACTCATGCAGACATTCGAAATAGGCGATTTCGGGCTGATAGCCGGCCTCCACAAGAGTCTCAAAACCGGCCTTAATCAAAGCGCTTGTGCCGCCGCACAAGACCGACTGTTCGCCGAATAAATCCGTTTCTGTCTCCTCCTTAAATGTCGTCTCAAGAACGCCGGCCCGCGTGCCGCCGATTCCCTTGGCGTAGGCCAAGGCATCCTTTAAGGCATGGCCGGAGGCATTTTGATGAATGGCCACAAGACACGGGACACCTCTGCCTTCCTCATACTGGCGGCGCACAAGCGCCCCGGGCCCTTTGGGCGCAATCATCCAGACATCCACGTCCTGCGGCGGTTTGATCTGGCCGAAGTGGATATTAAATCCGTGCGAGAACGCAAGGCTTTTCCCTTTTTTGAGATAGCGGCGGATAGACTTTTTGTAAATATCCCCCTGCAGGTGATCCTGCGTCAACATCATAATGACATCGGCCTTTTGGGCAAGGATGTTGGCCTCCACAGGTTCAAACCCGTCCTTCTTGGCCTGCGCATAATTCGCCCCCCCCTCGCGCTGGGCGACCAATACATTGAGCCCGCTGTCGCGCAGACTCAACGCCTGACCGCGGCCCTGGATTCCATAGCCAACGATAGCGATCGTCCGCCCTTTATACACGTTTAAATCAGCATCTTTATCATAATAAATTTTTGGCATCGTTTTCCCTTTCCTCAATAACTCTACGATTTAAAATGAATGAATTGGACATTATTTTATCATAATTGCTGGATTATGTTAATATTTTTATAAGTCTATAATATTCCTTGACATGCGGATTTTTCCTTGTGCCAGCCTCGGATAGGTCTACGATATGGATCTTGTCTTGTAAAACACCGACCGCCTTCCCATAGCAGCCCTTAGCCAATAAATCAACCGCAACCGCCCCCAAGCGTGTTGCCAAAATCCGATCCGCCCCCACAGGCGCACCACCTCGCTGAACATGCCCGAGTACGACAAAACGCGCTTCCAACCCCGTCTTGCGATGGATCGTGGCAGCCACCTCCGGAGCCTTAGCCGCCCCTTCCGCAACCACAATGATCCAACTTATCTTTCCTTTTCGGCCACCTTCAAGGATGTGCTGACAAAGCGCATCGTAATCAAAAGAACGTTCGGGGATAAGAACATCTTCCGCTCCCGCGCCGAGCGCCACTTCCATGGCAATATATCCCGATTGATTGCCCATTACTTCGATAATAAAAATGCGTTCCATGCTGTTGGCCGTATCCCGGATCTTGTCGATCGATTCAAGTGCCGTATTAACGGCGGTATGACAACCGATTGTTTGATCAGTCCCATGCAGATCATTATCTATCGTACCCGGCAACCCGATCGTTGGGACGCCAAATTTCTGATACAATGCCAGGGCGCCACGGTAAGAACCGTCCCCCCCAATCACCACTAACGCGTCAATAGCGTGCCTTTTTATCCTTTCAACGGCAGTTTTCTGGCCCTCGAGCGTTTTAAATTCTTCGGAACGCGCCGTTTTTAGGATCGTGCCGCCACGATTAATGATGTTGGCGACCGAGCGATGATTCAAAGAAATCACCTCATCTTCGATAAGGCCGCGGTATCCGCGCATCACGCCATCAACCAGGAACCCTTGCGAAAGGGCGCATCGTACCACACTGCGGATGGCCGCGTTCATGCCCGGTCCATCACCACCGGAAGTCAAAACACCGATTTTCTTGATTTTTTTATCCATTAATGAAATATCGTCATGCCAGAACATCCGACACCGCGGCCGATATGACCCGGCGACCTTGTAATGGATGACTTTAAAATTAATACCGATAATGTTCGGACTTATAGGGCCCCTCGGCGGGGACGCCGATGTAATCGGCTTGCTTGCGCGTGAGTTTGGTAAGTTTCGCGCCGAGAAGATCCAAATGTAATCGGGCGACTTCCTCATCAAGCTTTGGAGGGAGACGGTAAACTCCGACTTTATATATATTCTGCCAGAGCTCAAGCTGCGCCAAGGTCTGATTGGTGAAAGAATTGCTCATCACAAACGAGGGATGCCCTGTGGCACAGCCCAGATTGACCAGCCGCCCCTCCGCCAGGACAATAATGGAACGTCCGTCAGGAAAACGATATTCGTCTACCTGCGGTTTGATGTTGACTTTGCGAATCCCAGTCATTTTTTCTAATTCCGTCACCTGGATTTCGTTGTCAAAGTGCCCGATATTGCACACGATGGTTTTATCCTTCATCCGCCTCATGTGCTCCAGCGTAATCACCTCGCAATTGCCTGTGGCCGTCACATAAATATTGCCTTCATTCAAAGTCTCCTCAAGAGTCTTTACTTCATAACCTTCCATAGCCGCCTGAAGGGCGCAGATAGGGTCAATTTCCGTGATGATAACACGTGCCCCGTAGCTGCGCATCGAATGGGCGCATCCCTTGCCCACATCCCCATAGCCGCAGACAACGACTATTTTACCGGCCAGCATAATATCCGTTGCCCTCTTGATACCGTCCGCCAGAGACTCCCGGCATCCGTAAAGATTATCAAATTTAGATTTGGTCACCGAGTCATTCACATTAAAGGCCGGAAATAATAACCGGTTTTCTCTCATCATCTGATAAAGCCTATGAACGCCGGTTGTGGTCTCCTCCGAGACGCCGCGGATTTCTTTGACAGCCTTGTGCCATCTCTGCGGATCCTCCGAAAGCGTTTCTTTTAAACAGGCATACAACTCAACCTCGTCTTGTGTCTGGGTTTTCATATTCAGGAGCGAAGGATTTTTCTCGGCCTCATATCCTTTATGGATCATCAGGGTGGCATCCCCGCCGTCATCCACAATAAGATTGGGCCCCTTTCCCTCGGGGAAAGACAAGGCCTTTTGGGTGCACCACCAATACTCCTTAAGGGTTTCCCCCTTCCAGGCAAAGACGGGAATACCCAGATCCGCTATGGCCGCGGCCGCATGGTCCTGCGTTGAAAAAATATTGCAGCTGGCCCAGCGAACATCCGCGCCTAAGGCCTGCAAGGTCTTAATGAGGACGGCTGTCTGAATGGTCATGTGCAGGGAGCCGCTGATCCTTGCCCCTTGAAGCGGCCGCTGCCCTTTGTATTTTTTTTGGATAGCCATCAAACCCGGCATTTCCGCCTCAGCGAGCTCAATCTCTTTATGCCCCCAGGCGGCTAAAGACAGGTCTTTCACTTTGTAGTCATGAAATGCCGCTGCTTTCACCATCTCTTTTTCTCCAATTATGCCGAGGCCATGACCTCTTTCTTCAATATCTCCGCCTTTGAGACCTTCTCCCAAGAGAATTCTTCCCGTCCAAAATGTCCATACACCGCTGTTTTTTGATAGATCGGCTTGAGAAGATCCAGCTCCTTGATAATACCCTTGGGAGTAAGGTCAAAATGCTTGCGGGCAAGTTCCACAAGATCCTGCTCCGGCACCCTTCCTGTTCCGAAAGTATCAATCATGACGCTGATTGGTTCTGCCCGGCCAATCGCATAGCTTAATTGGATCCAGCATTTCCGGGCGAGCTTTGCCGCCACGATATTTTTGGCAACATGACGGGCCATATAGGTGGCCGACCGGTCGACCTTGGTGGGGTCCTTGCCGGAGAATGCCCCGCCGCCGTGGGAGACAACGCCGCCGTAGGTGTCGACAATGATTTTGCGCCCCGTCATCCCCGTATCGGACTGCGGCCCGCCGACGACAAACTTTCCTGTCTCATTAACATAATACTTGGTCCGGCCGTCTGCCAGATTGCCTACAATGGGGCCGGCGATGGTCTCGATGATCTCTCTCTTGGCCTTCTCCGTAATCCGCTTACCAGTCTCATCCAGGATATCCTCGGTATGCTGGCAGGCCAGAACAACCGTATCTACCCGCAAAGGCCGTCCATCTTCGTATTCGACAGTGACCTGGCTCTTACAGTCAGGCCCCAGATAATTCAAAATCTTCTTCTTGCGCACCTCTTCGATACGCTGCACCAGCCGGTGGGCCAGCATAATCGACAGAGGCATCAGTTCAGGGGTCTCGTCACAGGCGTAACCGATCATAATCCCCTGGTCACCGGCCCCGCCCGTATCCACCCCTTGGGCGATATCCGGAGATTGCCCCACAATCGCATTTAAAACAGCGCACGTCGAGGAGTTGAAGCCGTATTTATGATCCGTATATCCTATATCCGTCAGGACACGGCGGACCAGCTTTTGGACATCCACATAGGTTGTTGTCGTGATTTCACCGCCGACCACGACAAGGCCTGTCGTGATAAACGTCTCACAGGCCACGCGTCCTTTAGTGTCCGCGGCCAAAACACAATCCAGTACCGCATCCGAGATCTGGTCGCACACCTTATCCGGATGACCGCATCCTACAGATTCTGATGTAATAAAATACCTTCCTTTCACTTTCAACCTTCCTTTCTTTTGTCAACCTTCAGCTTGGAAATTTTTCCTGGGCTTGTTTGTAGGTCTCGACACTCCCGATATCATACCATTTTCCCGTAAATTGAAAACCGTAAACATTTTTACGTTTATGGAGCCACCAGATATAATCCCCGGCCGCATCGGATGTCCCTGACTCTGCCAGATAATCGGCAATGAAACCAAGCGATTTTCTGGGGAAGAAATACAGACACATGGCCACAAGGGTGGATGTAGGCTGAGCGGGTTTCTCCTCAAACGAAATCACTCTTCCTTGGGCATCCAGGACAACCACGCCGAATTTCCTGGCCTCTTCCCTGTCCCCGAGATCATAAAGTCCGATCGTCACCGACGGGACCTTCTTTAAGGCAAATCCTATATACGCATCCAGGTCGTAGTCAAACAGATTATCGCTGCCGATAACCAGCATATCGTCATCGACCGTCCGCTTTTTCAGCACAAAATCAATGTCTCCGATAGAACCCAGACGGTCCTCAGGCGTGTTCGTCCCGTCATTGATGACATGAATAGGATGCGGATACGCCGTTTGCCGCTCTGCCCAGTCCTGAAAGGCCGCATAAAATTTATTATTGGTTACCAGAATCACTTCATCGAGGTCAGGAAGCGCTGCAACCTTCTCGAGGATATAATTAACAAGCGGCTTGGCCTTAATCTCCAACAAGGCCTTCGGGGTGTCCTTCACCAGAGAATAGAGCCGTGTCCCGTAACCGGCGGCTAGTATCAGGGCCTTCATCCTAACTGCCCCGCTCATTGCCGATGATGTGCGGCGCCCATTCGTTTAACCGCGCCTTACTGAGCTCTTCCACCTCATCGCCGGTTGACAGCTTCATCACGTCTTCCGCCAGTTTCTGGGCATCCGTCCAGCGGACACTGCGGATAAGCTTCTTGATCTGCAGAATATTCAAAGGGGACATGCTGAATTCATCTAAGTTCAATCCCAGCAGGATAACGGCCAAAACAGGCTCGCTGCACATCTCGCCGCACAATCCTACTTTAATATTCGCATGATGGGCCGCCTCAATTGTATTTTTGATTAGCCGTAAAATAGACGGATGCCCCGGCTCGTATAAATGAGCCGTTTGTTCGTTGACCCGGTCAACCGCCAGGGTATATTGAATCAGGTCATTGGTCCCAATGCTAAAAAAAGCCGCCTCCTTGGCCAACAGATCCGCCGTCATGGCCGCCGAGGGTGTCTCCACCATAATCCCGATGGGAATATTCTCATTAAAGGCAATGTTTTGCTCCCTTAATTTGTTTTTGACTTCATTCAGGATCGCATTGGCCTGACGCAGTTCGCCGGGGCCTGTAATCATCGGATACATCAGGCGAATGTTCCCGTGGCCCGAGGCCCTGAGAATAGCCCTCAGTTGTGTCTTGAAGATATCGGGCCGCGCAAAACAGAACCGGATCGCCCTCCACCCTAAAAAGGGATACATCTCCCGAGGGATTTGAAGGCTCGAAATAAATTTATCTCCCCCCAGATCCAGTGTGCGGATCGTCACAGGGAAAGGGGCCATCGCCTCCGCCACCCGTTTATACGCCTCGAACTGCTCCTCTTCGGAAGGAAGATCCACGCGGTTCATATAAAAGTATTCGGTGCGGTAGAGACCGATGCCGCTTGCCCCATGCTTTTGAACCGACGGCATCTCCTCGGGCAATTCCAAGTTCGCCAGAATCTCCACCTTTCTTCCGTCCAAGGTTTCACAGGGCAGGTCCTTGATTTCCTGGTATTGATCCCGGAACGCCAAGATACGGCTTTGCTCATTGCGATAAAGCATCTTTGTTTCTTCGGTGGGATTAATAACGACCAGCCCTTTTCGGCCGTCGACAATAACATGATCCTGATTATTAATGCGCAACGTCGCGTCTTTGAGGCTGACCACCGCAGGGACGCCTAGGGATTTTGCCATAATCGCCGTGTGCGAAGTCCTCCCCCCGATATCCGTGACGAACGCCAGGATGTTTTTATTGTACATGCTGGCCGTATCCGATGGGGAAAGATCGTGGCTGACGATAACGATCTCCTCGCTTAAATGATCGAGCTCGTGGAGCTTGTTTTCATCCATGAGGTTCTTCAAGATGCGGCGTCCCACATCGTTGATGTCGCCGACCCTCTCCCTTAAGTATTCATCTTCGATATTGGAAAACATCTTGATATATTTCTTCAAGACCTCGAAGAATATATACTCGGCGGACAATTTCTCCTCTTTAATCCGTTTGATCACTTCCTCAATCAGAGTCCGATCCTCGAGGACCAGAAGATGGGCGTCAAAAATCTGCGCATGAATGCCCTGGAAATCGGTGGACATCTTTTTCTGGATATCTAAGATTTCCTCCCGTGTTTTTATCAGGGCCTCCTCAAAACGGGCAATCTCGATAGGGATTTCTTTTTCCATAATCGCCCGCGGCGGAACGATAAACTCCTGCTTGTCCAGAATAAAAGCAAGGCCCAAGGCAATCCCCGCTGCCGCCGGTATCCCTTTTAAGATGATCTCTTTCATCCCATATCCTCTTTCGTCAATAAATTAGACAATTCCTCCAAAACCTCAGGGGCATCCTCCCCTTCCGCTTCAATCGTGATTTTGCTGTTTTTTTCGGCCCCCAGGGTCAATATCCCCATGATGGATTTCCCGTTGACCCGCTCGGTCCCTTTTTGCACGATGATATGGGAATTATATTTTGAAACGATTTGGACGAACATGGCGGCCGGGCGGGCATGAAGTCCTTGTCTATTTTTTATCACAATTGCCTTTTCGATCTTAGTCATAAAAAGACAGAACCAACCTCTGTCCGTCGTAAGTTCTGATTTATCGCCGAACCACCCTGTGCGACTCGATGAGCTTGATCAACGCCTGATTTAATTTTTGGGAATCATGACGCACATAGTCCGTGACTCCCAACAAATCTGCCGCCACCACCTTATATCCCATTTCCTTAATTCCTTCGATATCCGGCTTAACTGGAAATGAGGCCTCTTCCTTATAACGGCTTAAGGCCTCCGGCGGCGCCTCGGCAACATTAATCAGGCAGGCATCAATAACGTCCCTTTGGGAATGCTCCATCAGGGCCTTCACATGATCACTGGCCGAATAATTATCCGTCTCCCCGTGCTGGGTCATGACGTTGCAGACATAAATCTTAAATGCCTGGGATTTGGCAATCGCCTCGCTCATCCCCGGTATGATCAGATTCGGTATGACACTCGTATATAAACTGCCCGGGCCTAAGATAATCACATCCGCCTCCTCAATAGCATCGATGGCGTCTTGCGTGGGATGAGCCTCTTGTCCCGTAAGACAGACCCTCTTGATGCGCGAATGGGGACTCGGTATTCTGGCCTCCCCTTCGGTCCGTGTCCCATCCATATATTCTGCCGCCAGGTGGACATTACTGACGGTAGAGGGGACAACCTTACCGCGGATCGCCAGAACCTTACTGGTCTCTTTGACAGCCCGCTCAAAGTCCCCCTGGGTTAACTGAACCATGGCGGTTAAGAAAAGATTCCCAAAATTATGCCCTTTAAGCTGTGAATCCTGCGAGAATCGAAACTGAAAAAGTTCACCCATCAACGCCGGCGCATCGGCCAAGGCCACCAGACAATTCCGGATATCTCCGGGGGCCACAATATTAAACTCCTCCCTTAGGCGCCCCGAGGAACCGCCGCTATCTGCGACAGTCACAATGGCAGTAATATTGGCTGTATATTCCTTCAGGCCAAAAATCAAGTGAGAAAGACCGTGTCCGCCGCCGATCACAACAATTTTGGGCCCGCGCTCCAAATACCGTTTCTGGTAAAGGATATTCACAAGATCCCGTTCCCCTTTGGGAAGAAACAGCGTCAAAAGAGACACAATCATCTTCCCCATGCCCATCACGATCAGGACCATCCCGCAGAGAATCCATACGATCCCGATCATAGTGACGAAGGTATCGGGTTCGGCTGTCCAAACGGCCCCAGCGCCAACAATCACGACCCCCAGCAAGGAAGTCAATAGCCAGCGTTTGACCTTCATGCCGGGATACAACCATTTAAAAGGATTTATTGGCATGCCTAAACTTTGGATAATCGAACGTCTTCTTGCTGGATAATCTGCAACATGGATTTTTCATCCTTGACGGATTTCAAACCATCTCGGATATATTTGTCTTTTAAGAGACGGGAGATGCGTGCTAAGGCCTTCAGATGAGGACCGGCGGAATCGATGGGGGCCAGCAACAAGAAAAATATATAGGCGGGTTCGCCGTCCAGGGAATCGAAATTGATGCCGGACTTGCTTATGCCTAAACAGCCAACCAACTTTTTAACACAATCGCATTTCCCGTGAGGAATAGCGATTCCTTGTCCGATAGCCGTTGAGCCGAGGGCCTCGCGCGCCATAAGAACTTCCAAAACCTTGTTGCGGTGTTTCTTCTCAACGGCCCCAGCATTGATAAGAAGACCCACCAACTCCTCTATGACCTCTTTTTTAGTCGTGTTTCTGAGATCAGAAGAAACCGCTTTGGAACAAAGGAAATCACCGATTCTCATGGGATGCTCCTCTCAAAAGTTCGATCCTAAGCTTATCGAAGGGCTTTAGGATAACTCTGCATCAATGTTCAGGATTAAAAATCTCAAAGCGGCGGATGGGGTTCGAACCCACGACATCCACCTTGGCAAGGTGGCATTCTAGCCAACTGAATTACCGCCGCATCAGTTACGGAGTATTTTCTTCGATCCCTCGTGGTGAATCATGGATGTAAACCACTCAGGTCTCGCTCTCTAAAGTCCCGACACCAAGCGAAGTTCAAACACAAAAATTTTTGAACGAAGCCTGGTGGGCGAGAGAGGGGTCGAACCTCCACCCCTTTCGGGACAGGATCCTAAGTCCTGCGCGTCTGCCAGTTCCGCCACTCGCCCGCGATGGGACGCTGTCCGCCCAATTCCTCTCTCTTTTTAAAAATCCTTCAGGCTGCCACGAGGTTTAACCCCGAAGGCAGAACCCCACGGACACTTTAGGAAATCTTATAATTGGTGACCCACCCGCGACTCGAACGCGGCACACCTGCCTTAAAAGGGCAGTGCTCTACCAGATGAGCTAGTGGGTCGTTTTTATTTTTCAGAAAATTTTAAAAGAACAGGGCGGATCACGCCTACGCCGTCAAGGCCTTATTTTTTTCTTCTAGGATTTTGTCAATTTCCCTGATGTATCTATCCGTCAGCTTTTGTATCTCATCCTGCGATTTAAAACTTTCGTCCTCAGAGATTGTCTTCTCGTTCTGCATCTTCTTTATTTTCTCATTGGCATCGCGTCTTATCGTCCGCAATGACACCCGCGCCTTTTCCGCCATATCCTTGACAACCTTTTTAAGTTCTTGTCTGCGCTCCTCAGAAAGAGCTGGGATGTTTAAACGGACAATCTTACCATCATTGGAAGGCAGCGCTCCCAGGCTGGAGTTGGAAATCGCCTTCTCCAGCTCAGGAATCACGCTGACATCCCACGGCTGAATGAGAACGGTGCGGGGATCCGGGATGCTGATCGAGGCCAACTGCTTGACGAGAGTAAGCGTCCCGAAATAATCCACATGCAGCCCCTCAATGAGACCAGGATGGGCGCGGCCGGTACGCACCTCACTGAATTCCCTCTGGGCAGATTCAATCGATTTCTTCATTTTGGTTTCTGTGTCATGTAACAATTCCCTGTTTGCCATTTTCATGCCCCCGTTTATTGGACGACTGTCCCGATTTTCTCCCCTAAAACAACCCTTTTAATATTTCCATCCTCAAGAAGGTTGAAGACAACAATGGGCAGATTATGATCCATGCACATACTGATGGCCGTCGCATCCATGACCTTAAGCTTTCTCTTAAGGACATCGATAAATTTCAACTTTTTGTACTTCTTGGCCGATTGTTCCTGAACAGGATCTGCCGAATACACGCCGTCGACCTTGGTCGCTTTCAAGATCACCTCAGCGTTGATCTCCTTGGCGCGCAGGGCCGCAGCCGTATCCGTCGTAAAATACGGATTCCCCGTCCCTGCCACAAAAATAACCACACGGTTTTTCTCAAGATGCCGCATGGCCCGACGGCGGATGTAAGGTTCGGCAATGGCCGCCATCTGGATGGCAGTCATAACTCTGGTCGGGATACTGATCTGTTCGAGGGCGTTCTGGAGGGCAAGACCGTTGAGGACCGTGGCCAGCATCCCCATATAATCCGCAACGGACTGATCCAGGCCAAATCGTTTGGACTCGACATGCCCTCGGAAGATATTACCACCCCCGACCACAATGGCCACCTCCACACCGAGGTCGCACACTTCTTTGATCTGGGCGGCAAATGAGGCGCATGTCTCAGCATCAATGCCGTGCTGCTTTCCTCCCAACAAGGCCTCACCGCTTAATTTAAGGAGGACCCTTTTATAGATGGGCTTTTTTTTAATCAATTTCGCTGACCTTGTATCTGACAAAACGGCCAATAAATATATTTTCGCCGATGCTGGCAATAAGGGCATTCAGGCAATCGTGAACAGTTCTCTGCTGATCTTTCACAAAGGGCTGATCGAGAAGACAAACAGCCTTGACAAAGGCTTCAGGATCCGGCTGCTCCTTTAAAATCTCAACGGGGATATCTTCTCTCTTTATATATTTAGGACTAATGGCCGCGATATGCATGGCAATATCTTTGGTGAATTGACAGAATTTGTCGCTTCTGGCCACAAAATCTGTCTCGCAATTAACCTCAAGCAAAACCCCGATTTTGTTGCCAAGATGAACATAAGATTCGACACGGCCCTCTTTGGCGACGCGGTTCCCCTTCTTAACGGCCAATTCAAGACCTCTTTTTCGCAGGACATCCTTGGCCATATCGATATTCCCCTTGGCCTCCTCCAATGCCTTTTTGCATTCAATGACCCCGCAGGAGGTCATCTCACGCAATTCTCTAATCATTTCCACGGTGATTTCCATATCAAATCCTTTCCAAGGTCGAAGAGTGCATAGTTTATTCTTTTGAATACCTCGCCCCCCATTGATGGGACGGGGTTACCACGTAAAGTGGCTTTACGCCACTCCCCCAAGGAATGGAGCCTAACGCGAATACCCCGATGGCTTGCTTGCCCGTCTGGCAGGCGGGCATCGGAGAGTGTGGAAAGCTTCATTTCTGGACAGTTGAGGCGGTTGTTGAAGATTCCTCAGGGGCGGCCGGCGCGGCCTCTGTCAGCACAGATTCTGTCTTTTCCGTCTTCTTCTTGATGGCCTCGCTGGTCAAGTATTCTTTTCTACCTTCAACGATACTCTCGGCAATCAACGAGGCAATAAAATGGATCGATTTGAGGGCGTCGTCATTGCCGGGAATAGGGTAATCCACGACTTCCGGATCGCAGTTTGTATCCACAATCGCTATGATGGGAATTTTGAGTTTCCGGGCTTCCCGCACGGCAATCTCCTCCCTCTTGGGATCGACAATAATTATGACATCGGGAGGCTGGATCATCTCACGAATACCGCTCAAGTTACGCACCAATTTTTCTCTCTCCTTGGTAAGACGAGCGGTTTCTTTTTTCTTTAAATTCTCCCAAACAGAGGCGTCTTCGCTCATGCGCTCAATTTCCTTAAGGCGGCTGATGGACTTCTTGATGGTCTGGAAATTGGTCAAAAGCCCGCCTAACCAGCGGTTATTGACATAAAACATCTCTGTTTTCTTGGCCTGCTCCTCAACCGTCGTTTGAGCCTGTTTTTTTGTCCCGACAAAGAGCGCCCTGCCGCCTTTAGAGGCGACATCGCGCGCAAAATCCCTGGCGCGGTTAAGACATTCAACGGTTTTCTCGAGATCGATGATATAGATGCCGCTTCTTTGCCCAAAGATATATTTCTTCATCTTGGGACACCAGCGTTTCGTTTGATGACCAAAATGCACACCGGCTTCCAGCAATTTCTTAATCAGATCTTCAACCATCCTGCCTCCATTGTTTGTGGTTCAATATTATACTTCATTAATCTTAAAGCAGCACCAATGAGGTACCCTCAAATAACGTTGGCGCCGTCAATGTCCCTACCCTTCGCAGAGGACAAGACATTCACGGAATAACTCCGCATAATATTGTTGTTAATATATTGAATTTAACCCGAATTTTGCGTGATAGTATACCCAATAATACCCTTCTTTGCAACTATTTCTTTGCAACCTGGCCAACCCATCGTCCTTTTATGTCTTAAACTGCATCGTATGCAATTTCTCATAGAGAGGGCACGTCTTTAAAAGCTCCTCATGGCGCCCCATGCCGACAATCCGGCCTGCCTCCAGAACCACAATTTTGTCCGCCTTCTTCACGGTAGATAACCGATGGGCAATGGCCACGACGGTGCGGCCCTGCATGAGTTTATCAAGGGCATCCTGAACGAATTTTTCCGATTCGGAGTCCAGTTGCGAGGTGGCCTCATCCAGAATCAAAATCGGAGGGTTTTTCAGGATAGCGCGGGCAATGGCGAGACGCTGTTTTTCCCCGCCGGAGAGACGAAAACCGCGATCCCCGATGAGGGTGTCATACCCTAACGGCATCTTCTCGATAAAGGGGTGCGCAAATGCCCTTTCAGCGGCTTCCCGGATTTCCCCAAGAGCGGCCTCGTGGCAGCCGTAGGCAATATTCGCCTTAACGGTATCATTGAATAGAATGGTCTCCTGCAGAACGATACCGATTTGCTGCCGCAGCGACAGGAAAGTAACGCCGCGCAAATCGATCCCGTCGATTCTCACCGCTCCGCGGGCAGGATCATAGAAACGAGGAATTAAATTCGCGAGCGTGGTTTTTCCCGCGCCGGTCGGCCCGACGATAGCGACGATCTCGCCTTTTTTGATCTCAAGATTGATATCGTTAAGGACGACACCTGCCTCCCCGCCATACTGAAAATCCACATGTTCAATTCTAACCGCCTCTTTCATCTCCCCCAGCGTGGCTGCTCCTGCTTTTTCCCTGACCGTGGGCTGGGCGTCCAATATATCATAAATGCGTTCATTAGCCGCCAGGGCCTGCTGAATAAGGGCATGGACATTGCCTATTTTTTTGATGGGGCTGATCATCGACATGATGGAGCCGAAGAACAGGATAAAGACGCCGAAGGAAAGCCCTCCCTGCATCACGGTCTGTCCCATCCACAGGATAACGGCCACCCCGCAGACGGCCCCGAAAATTTCTGTTAAAGGGGCGATAGCCATAATCCGCTTAATCGACTTCATTCGCAACTTGTAATAATCGTGATTTCTCTGCCGAAACCTGTTGATCTCGTATTGTTCCGTGCAAAATGCCTTCACCACCTTCACCCCGGAGATCGTCTCCAGCAGCAACGTGTTGATATCCGCCATTTTTTCCTGGGTCCCTTTAGAGATTTTGTGAAGACGCCTCCCGATAGAGGCCATAGGGATCCCAATCAGAGGAAAAACAACGAAGATAATAAAAGCCGCCTTAGGATAGATGGAAAAGGCGATCACGACAAACATGGCAATGACAAAAGTCTGACGAAAAAAATCCGTCAGGCCGTAGGAGACGGCATTCTCCACCACATTGACGTCGTGGGTAATGCGCGAGATCAATTCCCCTGTCCGCTTGTAGCTGAAATAATCCAGAGACAACCCCTGAATCTTGGCATATAACTGGTAACGAATATCCCGCATCACCCTTTGAGAGACATCGCTCATCAGGTATTGGTACCCAAAGACGAAAAGGTGTTTCACCACAAGAGCCGCAACGACAACGGCAGGGAACATCCAAAACAATGTCTGGGGATCGATAGCATTCAACTTCTCAATGACGTCCGTTACGAAGGCGGGGAGTTTGTTGGGAACAACAATTTTTTTATTACTAAAAATGCGGTCGGTCATGGGCACAAGAAGGGACAGCTGGAATCCCTCAAACAGGCTGGCAATAAACATTGTGGCGACCGCCGCGATAAAAAGACGGCCATGCCCTTTAAGAAATTTTAGGAGTCTTAAGTAATCTTTCATAACCTTTTCTATTATAATAGGTTACCACCCCAACGAAATGCGGGTGTTCCCAGAAAAAGTCGACATGAGTGGTGATATTACCATACCGATTGACTTTTGTCGAGGCATTTGTTATGCTGATATTCCTTATGAGAAAAATTAAGGTTGCCATTGTCGGAATCGGCCATCTGGGTTCCAAACACCTTAAAGTCTATCACGAACTGAGAGATCGGGCGGAAATCATCGGCATCTGCGATATCAAGCGGGAACGCACCTTGAAGCTGGCCGATCACTACAAAGTCCCTTTCTGCGAAGATTACCGTAAACTGGCAGGGAAAATCGAGGCGGTCAATATCTGCGTCCCGACCGAGTCCCATCACCCTATCGCCAAGTTTTTCCTGAACGCCCATATCCACACCTTTATCGAGAAGCCCATCACAACAACTGTTGAGCAGGCCGAGGAGCTCGACCAGCTTGCCCGAGAAAATCGATTGAAATTGCAGGTCGGCCATGTGGAACGTTTTAACGCCGGCTTTCAATCGATCAAACATTTTGCGTGCAATCCCCTTTTTATTGAGTGCCACCGTCTCAACCAGTTCCCTAACCGCTCCCTCGATATCGGCGTTGTCATGGACTTAATGATCCACGACATTGATATCGTCCTGGGGCTTGTCCAGTCCCCCCTTAAAGATATCCAGGCGACCGGCATCCCTGTCCTCACTCCCTTGGAGGACATTGCCAGCGTGCGCCTCACTTTTGAAAACGGCTGCGTGTGCAATTTAACTGCCAGCCGCATCTCGGATGATGTGATGCGTAAAATCCGCCTCTTCCAGAAAGACGCCTACATTTCCCTCGACTACGTCAAACAGGAGGCTTATATCTACAAAAAACATGAACAGCAGATCCTCAAACACAGCCTTCCTATCGAAAAAGAAGAACCTCTCAAAAAAGAGATCGAACACTTCCTCGAATGTATTCAGGAGGATAAGACCCCTCTCATCTCCGGGCACGAGGCCAAAGAGGCCCTGAGGGTGGCTTTGCAAATCACAGAAAAAATATGGGAGAGTCCAAGAAACATCTTATTCTAGTTGCCGGCGAGGCCTCCGGCGACATGCATGCGGCCCATCTGGTAAAGGAGCTGAAACACCTGGACCCCTCTCTTGCCTTTTCCGGACTTGGCGGCCCCCAAATGCAGGAAAACGGCGTTGAGATCTATAAAGATTTAACCCGTATGGCGGTCGTGGGATTTATCGAAGTGCTCCAACATTATCGGGAAATCCGAGAGGCATTTCATTTGATCCTCACGAAGGCCTGTGAAATCATGCCTGCCGCCGTCATCCTTGTGGATTATCCCGGCTTCAACTTAGCTTTAGCCCGCGAGTTGAAAAAACGAAATATCAAGGTCATCTACTATATCAGCCCGCAGGTCTGGGCGTGGGGAGAAAAGCGGGTTTATAAAATTCAGCGATACGTCGACAGGATGCTCGTCCTTTTTCAATTTGAGAAGGACTTCTATACCCGCTTCGGCATCCATGTCGATTTTGTCGGGCATCCCCTCCTAGATACCGTTCAGGTGACCCAGTCTAAAGAGGCCTTCCTCCGAAGCCATGGGTTACAAACAGAGAAGCTGACCGTCGGCCTTCTGCCCGGCTCGCGCGAGAAAGAGGTGGAACACCTTCTTCCCGTCATGCTGGAGGCGGCCGATATCTTGGCAGGAAAATTCCCTCATATACAATTTCTTATCCTTAATGCCCCCACCATCAAAAAATCATTGATAGAAAAATTCTGCCGACGGTCTCCCTGCCGGCCCCTCATCATCGGGGGAGAGACGTATGACGGCATCCATGCCTGCGATGTCTGTATCGTGGCCTCAGGGACCGCCACCCTCGAGACAGCTATTCTTAAAAAACCGATGGTGGTTGTTTACAAAACCTCTTTTCTGACGTGGCTTCTGGCCAAATGCCTTGTTAAGATCCCGGATATCGGGCTGGTCAATGTGGTGGCAGGGAAAAGGATTGTCCCGGAATGCGTGCAATTTCAGGCCACCGGCCCTAAAATTGCTGAAGAATTAGAGAATATTTTTACGAATGAGATTAGGATTGCGGAAATGAAAGCGGAATTTGATAAAGTGAAGAGCGTCCTGGGAAGCGGCGGCTCAAGCCGCAGGGCCGCTCACAAAATCATCGAGAGCGTTAGGACCTAAGTGTCCAATCCGTCTTCTGGTAGGTATAAAATCGGTTCCGTTATCGCACCCGCCTTCTTTTCCGCCTCTTTGAAGAGCTTGCTTTGGGAATACTTCATGGCGTTCTGGATGTCATCCCACTCCAACAGAAGCGTTATCTCGTTCGGGTCCTCGGTATTACGGAAAATCTTGCAGCTCCGTTCCCCGCTGGCCTTCCGGATGGCGTAGGCAGCATTAAAAATCTTCTTCCATGCCCGATAATCCTTGACTTTTTGCTGTACGATCATTAAAGGCATTTCACTCCTCCTGTATTAAAATTCCCCTGAATACCTTAGCACACATTTAAATATACTCAAAGACTTTTTGCGGCACCCATCCCATCTTGCCGTCTTCCCGCCTGATTTTCGCCCAAGCCTCTTGCGTTTTGAGAATCTTTATCTTTGTGCCGGCCTTCACAGAAAAGTACGTTGTCGCCTCATCTCTGGGCTCAAACTTGGCCTCGCTGTTTGCCACAGCAACAGCTGAATTCCGCCGGGATTCCATCTTAACAACAGAACCGAATAGATAGAAAATCAGGAAAACGGATAAAGCGCCTAGAATACTCCTTCTTATCCTCCGCGATCCCCTCAGGTAAAGAGAGGCCAAATGCACGACGGCGATAAGGAAACTTAACCCGGCGCTGATAAGAATCATCTCATCCAGAGTGTAAAAGAGAACATGACTCGCCATCATTTTTCGAAAAAAATTGAGTTCGCCTCTCCTCCGGTCGGCACCGGCCTGCGCCAGCGCATAATAATAGTTGAAATTCAAGTCGCTGTCTCTGGGGATAAGACGCCGGGCGCGCTCATAATTCAGGATGGCCCGCCCGTAATCTTTCTTCCTGAAATAACTATTTCCTAAATTATAGTAAAGCGTGCCGCTTTCCCTTCCGCCCTTTAGGATTTCCTCATATTCTTTGATAGCCCGGTCGTAATCCCCCTCCTTGTAAGCCAGCCCCCCTGAGACAAATTGAGACATGGCCTCCTCAACGGAAATAAGGCTGCTCTCCGCCGCTGATAGAACCCCTCCCCCCGGCCCGAGGGGCACCGCTAGAATAAACAGAAACAGCATCATTTTAAGCCATCTCATCTTAAATGCCTTTCCAGATAATCGATAATTTTTTGCACGCGTTCGTAGCTCCCGCTCATGGCCGTTTCATCCAGCGCCGCCGGCGCATAGCGCACGGCATCACATTCTTCGAAGATGTGTTTCAGCTCTTCCAGGACAGCGGGCTCGATACATCCGGATAACCGCGGCTGCACGGTTGCAAAGGTCACGGCCCCTGAGGAAAGATGCAGTTTATTCCCCAGATACTGCTGCAGCGTCTTGAAAAGGGCGGTATAAAACTCTCCCTTTTGGTTCAAGGCCTTCAGGCGCGCGGCCTGCCTTAGGCCTTTGCCGGCCTCTTTAGGGGCCAACAGACGTCTGGCATACACGACATCGGTTTCCATCTTGTGCGTCCTTTGATAAAACGCATAAAGCGCTATCCACACCCCCACGCCGATGACAATCACCGTATAAAACCGGCTGTCATGACAAACATGCCTGCCCATCAGA
Organism: Omnitrophica WOR_2 bacterium RIFCSPHIGHO2_02_FULL_50_17; assembly: GCA_001805645.1. Taxonomy (GTDB): domain Bacteria; phylum Omnitrophota; class Gorgyraeia; order Zapsychrales; family Zapsychraceae; genus O2-FULL-52-10. The sequence continues at coordinate 69,826 of MHGQ01000014.1, forward strand.
TAAAATGTGCCTGGGCTGTCTTTAATGAAAATAATGTCCTGACCCACGACTTCCGGTTCCACAATGTCCAGTTGTTTCTCTCCTCCGACGATCTTTAATCCCTCCCTGTCTTCGGCCTTGCGGACACGAATCGGAAAAGGCCCGCGGCTGATCGTCTGATATTTCTTAAGGCCCGGGTCAAAATAGAAAAATTCGATCGCGGGAATATCCTTGATCTCAGAAGAGTTAGGGATCACAACCTGTTCGAGCGTCTTGGCCTGCTCCTCCTCCTTCACTTGCGGATCGTAAATCTTAAACCCCTGGAGGCTGCTCAAAGCCGGCAATTGAACCGCCTTTAAATTGCCGTCGCCATGGACGTTCATTCTTAAAGTAATCGGATCGCCGGCATTGACCTCCAGCGGACTGGCAGAGACATCAAAGTTAAACTGTCCCACAGCCCCTGAAAAATTCTGCGGCTTGCCTTCCTCCGGCAGCGGCAGCACATGCAGGACAGCTTCTTGCGAGCGCAAAGTAACCGGCCTCTTTTCCTGGCGGTCAAAGAACGCATCGAAAAAGTCATCGTCAAAAATACTGCTTGGTCCCCGTACCCCGGGAGATCCCCTGGAAGAGGTGCGGACAATAATATTGCATTCTAAGTTTACCGGCCCCAGCGTCAAGTCTCCCGTGCGGGTCGGATAAACGGCCATATTAAATTCAACCACCTGATACCGGACGCCCTGCATAATCTGCTGATACTGCTTCGGCCTGTCCAACTTTCCCACGTCAATTCCGATTTGTTTTAATTCGGGGAAATGAATGTCCGTTACGGTTAAGTCCGTTACATACAGAATAACCCGCACAGGCACTTTTTGATAAAGATAAATTTCCTTTTGTGGAACCTCCAATACTAGAAATATTTTATCTTCCAGACGGGATGTCTCTGGCTGGGCCGGCGACGGAGCGGGTGCCGTGCCTGCCGGCAGGCGGGCGGACGTATCCGTGACCTCAATCTCAAGAGGATCGGTTGTATAGGTCTTACCGGAGACATGGATGGCAACGGAGGGAATCGTGAGCCTTCCCGTCTTGAGGGGAAATAAGGAATAGACGAACGACTTTGAGCTCGAATAACGGCCGTTGACGATGGACACCCGCGTTGTCGGCCCGAGATAACGGATATCAAAATTATCGATCTCTGTGAGCGGGAGGGAGACAATTTCCTGCGTTCCTTCAAGGGTGAAAGTAAGCTGGATTGTCGAGCCGAGACCCACGCTCTTACGGTCAACCTCGGCGTAAAAGCCGATATCCTGAGCTCCCCCCGCCCTTAAAAGGAGAAACCAAAACCCGAGGCCAATCCAAAATATTTTTCTATATTGCCCAACGAATAATGCCTTTACTCTCATATCCGTCTACCAGTCTTTAAGAACAGGCGCTGTGTCTCTTTTTCCCTGAAGAATATTTAAAAGACCTTGAGGTTCTTCCCTCTGCCCATAACCTTCCAGCAGCATCTCGGCCTCCTGTTGCGTCATCTCCTGCGCATTTCCGGCCCGGGGGGATTGTCCTTCCTGATGTCCACCCTGCGGTTGACTCTGAGGCTGACGCTGTGTCCGCTCATCAGATTCTGTTGACGGTTGATCCTGCCTGTCTTGTGCAGGCATTCCTTGTTCCGACTCCTGCTGACCTTGCTGCTGTTGGCCTTGGGTTTGTTGCTCCCGTTGGGCTTCTTGTCCCTCTGGGCCCTGCGACTCGGATTCGGCGGAACGTTCTTGTTTGTTCTCCTCTTTCGGGGGCTCCTGACGCTGCTGATTCTGCCGAGACTGTTTCTGCTTCTCCAGCAATCGCTCCAGTTCTTTCCCGACGAAATCGTGGTTATACCGCGCATCCTCATCGTTTTTGTTCACGGACAGCGCATTTTCGTACTGCTTCAATGCCTTTTGAAGCGAGGCAATCGCAAAAAAAATGTCCTTATCCTCTTTAGCTATGCCGGCCATGTAAAAGGCGTTGCCCAGATTATAATGCGCCTTCTCTTTTAAATCGTCATCCTCGCTTAAAAGGGCCTTCTGCAGATGTTCAATCGCGCGTTCATATTCATCCTGTTTATAAACGGCCGTCCCCATATTAAAGTGAATAATATCCGACTCAGGATTTTTTTGAAGGGCTTCCTGATACTTTTCGAGGGAATGTTCAAAATCACCTTTCTTATAAAGACGGTTGCCCTCGGCAACGGCCATTCTCTGTGAGGCGGCATACGCCTCTGTAGAGAAAAGCGGCGTAAGTAAAAAAACTCCGCCCCCCACAAGGAGCATTATCTTGTTTTTCGGGTCGTTAACCATGTCTCTGCAAAAAGCAAAAGAAATGCCATCGCCAAAGGAATCTGGAACCGGTCATAATAACGCTTTTCCTTCCGGCCTTCGATCTCCCGGCGCTCCAGCCTGGCCAATTCCTGCCCATAAATCAAATCCAAACCGAACGCCGCACCGCTGGCGCGGACATAAACCCCTCCCGTCGAAAGCGCAATCTCCTGAAGGAGTTTCTCATTGAGACGGGATTTGACAAAATTGCCCTCACGGTCTTTCAAAAATTCGGCCTCCCCGCTCTCAGAAGCGAATTGAATCAATTCCCCGTCTTGAGTGCCGATGCCGATACAATATATTTTGATTCCCATTTCTTTGGCCTTCCGCGCCTGGACCAAGGGATCGCCCTCAAGATTATCGCCGTCGGTGATCATCACAATGACCTTATATTTATTAAGCACATGATCGTAGCCCCGCAGGGCCTCGGCAATAGCCCGCGATAAGTTGGTCCCCCCCCGAGGCACCGTCTCCACATTCAGGTCATTTAAGCTTAACAGAAATCCCCCATAATCCACCGTCAAGGGACAAATCATAAAGGCGTCGCCCGCGAAGGCGATGAGTCCGATGCGATCCCCTTTTAATTTTTTAATGAGATCTTGGACAGCCAGTTTGGTGCGTTCCAGACGGTTGGGCTTCACATCCTGGGTCAGCATGCTCTTGGAGGTATCCACAGCAACCAGGATATCCAAGCCCTGGCGCTTGATCTCCTCCCACTTGAATCCCCATTGAGGCCGCGCGAGGCCCAGAACAGAAAACGCCAAGACCCCCGTCAGCATAATATATTTCCCCGCCAGCCGTGCCCGGCGAAAGAACGGGACAATAGCATTCCAAAGGTGTTCCTGGGAAAACCGGTGTAAAATTTTTTTGTGATACGCGATCCTCCCGTAAAGGAATACCCCCAGGATCAAGACACCCCACAATAAATGCAGCAGGAAAGGCTGCGCAAAACGCATATCATGGCACCTGAAAGAATAATGTCTGCGACAAAAGGATCTGGGCCAAGAGAATCCCTAAAGCCGCGAGAAGCACCCTGTCGAAGAGCTCCTCATATTCAAAATAACCGTGTTCCTCAATCTCTGTCTTCTCCAGGGCATCGATCTCCCTGTAAATCTGGCGCAACGACTCTGTATCGGTTGCCCGGAAATATTTCCCCGCCGTCACAGCAGCTATTTTTTGCAGCGTCTCTTCATCCAAATCAATCTGGACCCTTTGATAGACTTTCCGTCCGTAGAAGTCCTGGACAGGAAAAGGCACAAGGCCTTTGGTACCGGCGCCGATGGTATAAATCTTGACCCCTAAAGCCTGGGCGACACGGGCCGCCGCAAGAGGATCGATCTCCCCTGCGTTATTCATCCCGTCCGTCAGGAGAATAATAATCTTGCTCTTGGCCTCGCTTTTTTTCAAGCGGGCCAAAGACGAGGCGACGGCCGAACCGACCGCGGTCCCATCTTTGATGATCCCGAGGCTTATAGGTCTTAAGTTGGCCGTCAGCCACGCGTAATCGGTGGTCAAGGGGCACACGGTATACGCCAAAGCCGCAAAAGTCACAAGCCCTATCTTATCGTGTTGGCGCTGTGCGATAAAGTCCTCAACCACATTTTTCACAATCTCCAGGCGGTTGACACGCTTACTGCCGATGGTAAAATCCTCTGCGGCCATACTTCCCGAGGAATCAATCGCCAGGATAATGTCGATGCCTTCCGTCTTATGAACCGCTTCCTTCAGCACAGAGCGCGGGCCGGCCAAGGCTATCAAAAACAAAACAAGGACAATTCCCCGCAGGACATTCGGCACATGGCGAAACTTGACCTTCCATGAGACGGGAAGCGAGTCCACTAAACTCACCGAAGAAAAACGGACAGCGGCTTCTTTGCGTCTCTTCCTCAAGAAATACAAGATCCCTAAGGTAACAGGAATCAAAAAAAGAACCCCGAAATCCTTAAATACCATGGCCTCTTCCTGTCATGCTTTCCACTTCCTTCTTCGTCTCATCAATAAGGCGCCTGGCCAATTGGGTATTCTTGTGCGCCTCCTCGATTCCCGGCCGATGGCGGGCGAATTTGACCATATCGCAACAGACAAGGAATTCCCGCAGGACACCCCTTTGCATATCCGTCAACACCGGGGAGTCTTGAAGGGACACGAGGAATTCTTCTGTCGTCATCTCGGGCGCCCTGATGTTAAACTGCGCCTCGAAATAACGGCGCACAATATCCGACAACCGGCGGTAATACTCCTCCATTTTCCCTTGCGCCAGAAGGGGGCTTTTCGCCAGGGCCTCCAATTGCTCGCATGCCTCTTCCCAGGGAGTCTTCAATACCGTCTTCGGGGGCGGCTCTTTCTTGGTTTTCATCCATTGGCGGTACACAAAGAATATAAGACAAAAGATAACGCACAGCCCTAAAAAGACCAATAGAGGCGCGGGGTTGGCCGGTAAGGCAACAGGCGGCCTGACATCCCGGATATCCTCGGATCCTTGCGCCGCCCTCCCAGCCAGAAGGCACCCACTCCCTAAATATATCCCAAGCCCCTTCAGGAAACATCTCATGACCGCGCCCTTCGCCTTCGGCGTTTGAGAAAAAATTTTACCAAGGCATCGGCATAGGGAAGAGAGGTGTGAATATCGATGTGATCCATGCCGATGGCATTAAAAAGCTGTCCGCGTTTTTTAAGACGCTCTCTATTAAGCGTTTGATATTGAACCCGCAGCTCTCTGCTGGAGGAATCCACATACACCCGCTCTCCCGTCTCGGCATCTTCCAGAAGAATCATCCCGCAATCGGGCATCTCACTCTCCCGGAGATCGTTTAAAGTAACGGCAATCATGTCATGGCGTTTATTCGCGATGGATAAGGCCTTTTTAAGCCGTTCCCGCGCATGATTCTGCCCTCTTGAATCGGCATGTTCCAGGAAATCCGAGACGAGGAAGGCAATCGTCTTTCGGGTCGTAACCTTGCTGAGGTATCCCAGGGCGCCCACAATGTCGGTAGTATGCCCCTGCGGCTGATAATAAAGCGCCTCGCGAATGATGCGCAAGACATGCTGTAGGCCTTTGCGCGGGGGGATAAACTTTTCTATTCTGTCCGTAAAGACAATCAGCCCAACTCTATCGTTATTGCGGATGGCGGAAAAGGCCAGTGTTGCGGCCACCTCGGTCGCGAGCTGGCTCTTCAACATATTCACCGAGGCAAAACGGCACGAGGAAGAAAGATCAACTAGAATCATAACGGTGAGCTCCCGTTCCTCGACGTATTTCTTGACGTGCGGCTTTCCGGTGCGGGCCGTGACATTCCAGTCGATGGTGCGGATATCATCGCCGATCTGGTATTCCCGCACCTCGTCAAACTCAATGCCCCGCCCCTTAAAGACGCTGTGATACTGGCCGGCAAAGACATCCGTCACCAAACGGGACGTTGTGATCTCGATGCGCCTGACTTTTTGAAAAAGCTCTTTGGGAATCATCGCGGGTTACGGCACTTCGACCTCATCGAAAATAGCCTTAATGAGATCCTCCGAGGTTTTTTCTTCGGCCTCGGCCTCGTAACTGATGATCACGCGATGGCGCAGGACGTCCATGCCGATGGACTTGACATCCTGCGGCGTGACGTAGCCGCGCCCTTGCAAGAAGGCATAGGCCTTGGCGGCAAGGGTAAGATAAATACTGGCCCGGGGCGAGGCCCCGTAATGGATAAGACCTTTAAGTTCGCTCAAACGATAATTCTGGGGACTGCGGGTAGCATCCACGATATCCACGATGTATTTCTGAATTTTCTCGTCGATATAAATCTCATCGACCACGGAACGGGCGCGCAAGAGATCCTGAGGGGTGATGATGGTCTGAATGCCAATCGCCGGACTTGTGAAAGACATCCTCTGCAATATCTTCAATTCCTCGTCTTTGTTGGGATAATCAACCTTGACCTTCAGCATAAAGCGATCGACCTGGGCCTCGGGCAGAGGATACGTCCCTTCCTGCTCGATGGGGTTTTGGGTCGCCAAAACCAGAAAGGGTTCCTCCAGCCTGAAGGTCTCCTCGCCGATCGTGATCTGCCGCTCCTGCATGGCCTCTAAGAGGGCGCTCTGGACCTTGGCCGGGGCGCGGTTAATCTCGTCGGCAAGAATGATATTGGCAAAGAGAGGCCCTTTTTTGACCTTAAACTCCCCTGTGCGCTGGTCATAAATGAGGGTCCCGGTCAAATCCGCCGGCAGCATATCCGGCGTAAACTGCAGGCGCCGGAATTTTGTCTGAATCGTCGCGGAGATGGTCTTGACGGCTGTCGTTTTGGCAAGACCCGGGACGCCTTCCAAAAGGATATGGCCGTTGGCCAAAAGCCCTACCAGGAGCCGTTCCAGGAGATCCCTCTGCCCCACGATAACCTTTTGGGTCTCCAATAAAATCCCATCGATAAAACTGCTCTCCTTTTTAACCTTTTCGTTAATGGCGGTGATGTCTGAATGGGTCATGCTCTTCCTCCGTTATCTTAAACAAAATAGAATTGACCTATTCGAAATAAACGTCGATGCGCCGGACTTTTTTATCCCGGATATCCGATGCGTACGGCGCAGGTATCGTTGCCGAAGAAATAACCACAGCCTGCGCGCAACCCGGATAAGTCAGGCGGACCTCGCGGATGCGCGTCCTATAGGTATCCCGACGTTTCGGATTATGGTAAACAACGAGAATCCATCCCAAGAAATTAAAGGCATAAACGTTGGCAGGCAGCGGGATTTTCTCCGTCCCGTCGGATGCGCGGAAATCATCGAGCGTTGAGGCCTTCGTGGTAAACAGCCAGCCTGCCAGGATGGGCTTTAAGGTTAGGCTCAACCCCTCAGAGGAGCTAAATGTAAAGGGATTTTTCCCCGTATTCATATGAAGCCATATGCTTAAAAATTCGGCCGTGCTCCCCGACAGGCGGGCCACAAACCCCTGGCCATGCAGGGCGCTGTCCTCATGGATACTGCTGACCAAAAAGGAGGAATTCTCCAAGATGCTTCGGCCGTACTGCTGCGGCTTAAGAAAAGGAATGAACACGTGGCGGAAATTCTCGTAGAACTCGTCATATAATCCGCCCCTGAGGAGCTCCAGCATCAGTTTATATTCCATATGAAGCCAGATAGAACCGTTCTCCAGCCAGCCGGGAGGGAAAATACGCGTGCGTCCGATCTCCTCGGTCTCTTGAGACAAATCGGCATTGACCCGGTACATCTTTAATTTTTTATCATAAAGCCCGGTTCGCCGCAGCTTTTGATAGAGAGCGCGCGCCGCTTGAGGGCCTTCCGCCATCCGCAGGGCATGCACATAGCCCTCCAGAAAAGGCGGCAGGGTATGCCTTTCGAACTCCAACGGCCACACATGACCGCTGGGTTTCCCGCCGTCCTCCAGCTTTTCGTAACGGCCAACCTCATAATAAAAATAGGTCGCCAAGAACCCTTCTGCCTCATGGGCCGAAACAATGGCCTTTTCCGTCTTAGCAATAACAAGATCCAGAAAATCTTTAATCTCGGCAACGGAGAATTCTCTTTCGCTTCCGTCGATGCCAAGACGGATTTGATGACGATAATGTTCTTTCAAATCGTTCGATTTAAACCAATACCCTGAAGGATCGCATTCCAGAGAAAGCACTTGACGTAACTTCACGATAAAATCCGCTAACTCCTCGAAAATTCCTACACGGTCGTTGTCGTTAAGGGCAAGCCGGCTGAAGGCCTTAAGGAGAAATCGACTCATCCGTTTGATCTCAAAGGTCTCGCTCACAGAAGACCCCAAAAGCCCGGGGAGACCATTGAGGGCATCGTACCAGTTGGGTTTGTCCGCCTCCATCTCGACTCCTATGCCGCCGGGATCCAGCGAAGCAATCTTATTGGCGATAAGACACAGCAGTTTACAGACAAGATGCGTATGGTAAACCCCGCCTTCCCCTTTCTGAGTACGCAGGAGATTCCCCCGTTCCGTCATCTTATGACTGTGCGGGTCTTTGGCCACGGATTTATATTGCCGCACCCCCTGGGCCGTGAGGATGTAGCGCTGGGTGCGCGGCACGATATAATGAGTATTCTGGTAAAAATGAAACACCTTCCTTTCCAACAACAGGCCGCGCAGGTCCTCCGGATATAGACCTAAATAACTTTCGATTAAGTCCAGATTGTACGTCCAGTGGTCCGTCCAAAATCCCTCGCCGTGCTCGGCGCCCTCCTGGGTGTGGCATATCTCTAAAATGAGCCCCAAAAATTTCGGATGAGAAATCTTTAAAGTAACGGCTTTTCGATCCAGGTATTCCAGGAGGGTGCCCGGCGAAAAACTCTTCGAGAGAAATTCCTTCAGATGTTCTCGTCCCTCTTGAACGTATTGCTCGAGGATATCGCTTAACCGCTGATGGTCTGTAACCGTCAGGACCGTGCCCTTGACGATAAGCGGATTATAGCCGTCGGCCTGCAGGAGGTTGAGGAAATTGACCACATGGCTGTCGCGGACATCCGTATTAAACCACACATCATTACGGCGATTTTGGTTAACATCCCGGTAATTGCCGTTCCCTTGCGAATAAAACGTCGGAGAAACCACGAAGTAATTGTAATCCCGTTCCAGGTCCCCGTGTTTACGGCTGTAGACATTGAACGTAACGCCCCCTTCACTTGTCTTCACCGAAACGGGAAGCCCCCCGCGCAGGATATTATCCAAAAACGTCTGCGTCGTATATAAATCCAGCTCGCGGCAGGAACTTTGCGTCACGGCAAAATTCCTTATCCCGTCGATAATCGCCTCGTTCCTTTGGGCCTTACGCTCCACGAAACCGGATTGTCTAACCTGCCGCACAATCCTATTAAGTCTTTGCACATCCCGCGCATAACCAAATAAGGAAATAATCTCCTTTTCCTGATGCGGCTTTAACGGATAGCGCGCGTAGCTGAAAGCCGAAGGCATGCGATTGCTTGTCTGCTGCAGGGAAGGTCCCTGGAATTTCGGATCGAGGAACCGGACGGGCGCAACGAAATCCTGGGATGCCCCGAAGATACAGGAAGCCTCCGCAATCGGCTCCAGCAGCTGCGCCCCTTGGGAGTGTGGGTCGAAACTGAAGAAAAAATTGCCTTCCTGGATATGCGTCACCTGGGGCGTATCAGCCACCTCAACGTTGAGCTGATAAAACGGCGCCTTCTTTTCTAAATTGCGCACCTTCACCCACGCCTCGACGGTGCGGGACATGTTCTTCCCCATCCAGTCCTTTAAACCGTAAGGGACAATGACAGGAAGGCCGTCCATAATCTCAATTGTATACCTGCGGCGGCCGGTGTTCATGACCCTGACCCGCCGCACAATGGCCGCAAACGGCTCCTCCGGCATCGTAAAATAATTTACGCGCACCTCTAAGCCCAGATCCTTATTGACCTCCACAAGCGTAAGGTCATGCGCGGAGATTATCAAACGCTGCGTCTTGGCAAAATCAGTCCCTTGTAAATAATTTTGAAAAGGCTCCCAATAATATGTCTTTGTGCCTGTTGCGGCCTTGATGAAGGTGCGGAACCCCTGAAGGGCTGTCAAGCGGTAGGATTTATTCGCCGGCTGAAATTCCATCATGGCCTTATCTTTGGACTCGATGCCGAAGCCTGCGATACACTGCCCGCGATTCACGTAAAAAACCCACATCGGGATTCCCCACAAGCCGGCGATCCCAGGGAAAAAGTTGCTGAAGGGTTTACTGAAATTGTAATGATCGATGACAAAACAGCCGTTGTCATCCAGAAAATAATTCACAGATGCCGGTCTATTCATTCGGCCCATTTCTTCTTTGCCTTTCCATGGCGCCGCGTATTACTGTTCCGCGAGATAACGCGTGGGGATCTTTCATCTCACGGAATAGATTATAAAACCCCGTCATCTTCATCCAGAGGTAATCCCGGCGGTTATCCTTATTGCTGAAACGCACGCGCTTGAGTTCAAAGACATCACGGTTTAAGCGGTCATAACCGCGGTTGGTCGTGCATGCGCCGTCATACCCCGCCCCCCGCACCAATTCCTTGATGCGTTCGGTAAAACCGCCGCCGGGATAAGCAAAATATTTTACAGGGACGCCCAAAATTTCTTCCAAACGTTTTTTGCTTCCCTGAATTTCTTCAATCTGTTCTTGTTCTGTCAATTCGGGGAGATAAACATGGGTGCGCGTGTGGCTTCCGATATCCATGCCGTGGGCCATCATTTCTCTCATCTGAGCGATTGTTAAATACCCCGGCATATCCATCAAATCGGAGGAAACGAATATCGTCGCCGGAAAGCTGTATTTCTTCAAAACAGGAAAAACGTGCGTGTAATTATCCTCATAACCGTCATCAAAGGTAATAACGACACTTCTGGGCGGGAGATATCTTCCCTCTCGAATGGCCTGCACCAGCGCATCCAATCTCAGGACGTTAAAACGATGCTTTTTCAAATACGCCATATGCCATTCAAATCTCTGGGGACTGACCGTATCCAGTTTAAGGGGGCCGGTCTCGGCCACATGATGATACATCATGATGGGAACGACGTATCGAGAGGGAAGCCATAGACAAAAGCCCCCGGCCAGAACAACTAAAACCGACACGCCTATAAATATAAATCTTAATGCCCGCTTAAATTTCATGCGAACCATATATCTTAAGACGGCGTGAGGACTTTCTGGACCATAGCGCTCACAAGTTTGTTATCCGCCCTGCCTTGAACCTTCACAAAAAGCGCCTTCATGACCTTGCCCATGTCTTTCATGGACTGCGCGCCCGTCTCGTGAACAGCCTCCTGCACAAACACCTTTAATTCCTCTTCAGAAATCTCCTGCGGCAGATACCCCTTTAAGACAGCCATTTCCGCCGATTCCTTTTCCACCAAATCCTGCCGCCCGCCCTGGCCGTAGAGATCGATGGAATCCTGCCTTTGCTTGATCTGCTTTTTAATCACCGCGACGACATCGCCGTCTTCCAGATGATCGGCCCTTTTATCGATCCGGACATTCTTTAAATCGGCCCTTAAGAAATTCAGCGTGGATGACCTCACGTGATCCCTGTCCTTCATGGCCTGGACATAATCTTTGGCAATTCTTTCTTCCAGCATAGCGTCCTCTCCTTAAATGTTTTGTATATTAACGATTTTACGCCGTGATTGCAACCCCTTTATAATCTCTATTTGCCCCACACGCACCTTATAATGCCGCGCCAACAAATCACAGAGGGCCTTATTGGCTTTGCCATCCACCGCCGGGGCCGTTACATAGACCTTCAGGCCTTCCTCCCCCTCCTGAATGAGATTCTTTCTTGCACCCGCAACAACTTTCACATCAATTCTCATTAAAGCAGACCCCGCACAAAAGGATAAAATGCGTTTAAAATCTCGAGGGTGAACACGAAAGGAAAAGAACTGCCGAAGGCCTCATTTCTGAAAAATAGTAACATCGACTTTGGCTTTCCGAGAAGCGGGAGGTGATGCGGCTGCGGAAGGAATATAACCGGATGCGGCTTGATACTGTTCCCTATCGACCCTGACGATCTGGCCGTCCCTAAAAAAATAACCGTTGTTGCCGAGCATCAGGCGTATTCTATCGCGTTCTTGAAAAGCGGCGATTCTGGCTGTCCAAGTTTCCCGTTTTATCTGGCGTATTCTTGATCGGACATCCCTGATTTTCTGATGATAAAAATCAACCAGGGCGTTCCCCTCCTGGATACTGTGGACATCCCCGGCATAATCCGTCAATTGATTCTGAAAAACCTTTATCTCGTTGGTCAAATGCACATCTTTTGTCCTTAGCGCAGGGACAGATTCCATTTCCTGTTTAAGCTGCAGGTTTTCTTGATAGGCCAAGGAAAGCATCGTTTCCGTCTCAGAGAGAACAGTTTTAATGACGCTCAATTCCTTGGCGGCGGCTGTCAGCATAGCCCGACTCTCCTGGTAGAGCCTTGTAGTTGCCCCTAACTGCCGGCTGACACCGGCCAATCTAAGACTTGTCTCCTGATAGCGACGCTGATAATTCCTAATCATGGCCGCCTGTTGGACAGATATCCTGAATAATTGGTCATAGGACCGAACAAGATCCCGATAAAGTGCATAACTCAAATAGAGCATATACCCTGTCAATACAGTGACGACTATTGTCAGAAAAGTATTGAGATCCCTTTTAAATTTATCCGCGCTGGCAAGCCGAGAGGTGCCCTTGCGGGTACGGTGGGATAATTTGGCCACTATCGCCTCAGGGGTATCTGCAAACTGTATCCCGCAGAGATACTGATTCTTAAAATAACGCTTCTTCATGTGCCAGATCAGCCGGCCGCTCGACGGGATAAAACCGGCATTCTGCAGATTCGCATCAAAGGTAAATATGCTCTGGTCCGTAGGATTGACAGGCGAGTTGATTTCCAAAAGCATGCCGGAGGTGCTGATATCGCGCACTCGGCCATAACCCAAAAGTTCGCTATCCTTAACACGCCATGATATCCGCTTGTTTTCTCTGACACGTACATCTTTACGCTCATCCTGCCTGCCCCCGCCGTCAGCGGAGCAGGCGGCAGACACAGCGCTGGACAAAATTTTAGAACGAATCACCATAGACTATTCATTCCTCCCTCAATCTTTTTATACTGATTACAGTATATAAACAAATCAAGGCGAAAACAAGAAAATTTCGTGAGGATTTAGAAAGGCTGATCCCCCTTGAAAATGGCATCCAGGATGCCGTTAATGACGGCTTCCTCTGGCCGGACGTCCTTTTCCTGGGAATCTGAAGACGGTTGTCCGGACTCCTGTATCTGAGAGGGCTCCCCTTGGGCATCGGCATTGGAGGACTCTTCTTCGATATCAAGGGCGCGAAAGATAACCTTTTTCAGCTCTTCCCTGCCTTTACTGCGGATCACTTGCCTGCCGACATCCCCCACATCCGGATAAATCCGCAGATCCCTGAACCTGCCCTGATAAGGCATAAGGGGAATATGAATCCGATTGTCCTCGTCCTGGAGGTACGCAAACTCCTCTACGGCCGTTACCATACCGGCAGATAAATCTTCAAGGATATAGAAATCGGCCTTGAGGACCAGATTCTGAGCGAAATCCATCTGGCCGTTTGCCGTCATCAGAAATCCATCCGCGCCGAATGCCGCTTTAGGAACAAAAATGGTGTCGTCCTGCATTTTTACCGACAATTCAACCAAATCCAAAGTCGTCTCTTCTTTTTTCAGGATATCCTTATACCTCTCCGGCAGGTCCGCCTCTATCTGAGACGCCAGATGAGGGATAAAGGATATTTTATCAAGGACAAACCTCAATAAATTAACATTGCTGAATTTGCCCTCCCGGACCTCAAACGCGCCTTCCCCTTTCCAAGATGCCGTTAGAGATACCGAATCTTCCGGCTCCTGCCCCTGCCCTTCCCCGCTGAAATCACCGAGGAGCTTCCCTGCCAATATCACCGGCCCGGCCCCCTCCTCCAGCACCGGCATGACCCGGGAAGGAATCAACTCCGCCAGTTGAATGTCTTCGATATGAAGATCATAAAAAAATGCCCGTTCTCTTAAATAATCCTCCACACGCCCCTGGCCGGCCACTTTCCCGGCGCCATAAAAAAAAGACAGCGTTTTTATATCCAAATCTGATTCCGTCATCTGAAAGGCAACCTGGATGCCTTCAAAAGGTTTTTGCAGCATCTCGACCTTGACTTTGCCGTCCGTTAACTGCCCCTCGGCGGACAAGTCCAAAAGACCGGTGGGGCCGGCCTTCAACTGAGGAACGGTGACCTGCAATTTCCCCTCCGGATTCCCTTCCAGCCTTAAGTTTCCCCTCAGGAGGGCATAAAAAGGCGCCTTTCTTATCTGCAGGCGCGCTAAATCCGTCTCGACTTTAAAATCACTCATATGAACCTGCTGATTATCCAAATCAAGGAATAAATTGCCGCGGCCCCGGATATTGGCCTGATCGGCCCAAACGGAACAGTTGAATCGAAACGCCGACGGTCTCTTCAAAGACAAATCCGTGATTTGAAAATCAATTCCCTCGACGGGGATAACCCAGGGCGGGTCATATCCTTGGTCCGTAAAAGTCAAGGAACCGTCCTCAATACGAAACGCTTGAATAAAAAACTCTAAAGGCGCATCTCGCCCGCCCTCCTCTTCCGCCTGAGCCGCATAAACTACGGAGGAAAAAGGGAGATGGAGCCCCACGGGCATATCCGCCGTACCTTTGGGTTCCGCCCGCGGGGCAGGACTTTTACCGGAAGGCATGGATAATTCCGGCAGATTGATTTTCCCTTCGGCGGTGCGGATCAGCTGAAGAGCGGGGCTGCGAATCTCAGCCCGAGAAATATGAATCTTCTTTCTAATAAGAAAATCAAAGATGTTCACATCCAGATAAACAGAGGCGGCCGTCAAAAAAGGACCTGCGGAGAATGCCGGGTCATCTAAAATGGATACCCCCTGCACATTGAGGATAATGCCTTTATCGGCCGCAATGCCAAGCTGAAGTCCTTGAATCCGCACCTCCCGTCCCAGCGCGGAGCCTATGTACCGGGCAAGATAAGCACGATACTGATCGATATTATACGTCTTTAAAAAAACGAATGCGGCTGTTCCCAAAAGGAGAATGAAAACAAAAAAAACAAGAATGACAATCTTGACGGTTTTCTTCATCGGAGTTTGTCTAAAAGCTCCTCAAATTTTTTAATATCCGTAAGGGGGAGTTTGCAGGCATGATTTTCGCAGACATAGGCCGTCACCTGCCCCTCCCGGGGGATCTGATCCTTGATAAAAGGGGCCATCGCGACAATCTGATTTTTTTCTTTTGCTCCCGTCTCGTGAAGCATGATAACCGCGCGGGGAAGAAAACGAGCGGAGACCGCATCCCTCATGGCCTGAACCCGCTCATCGCTGCGGAGAGCGGCAATGACGATTTCCTGCGAAGGCCCCTGCGCAAAATCAAAGGCAATCAGCACCTGCGCGTAAGAGCCCGGATTACGCTCAATGGCGGCGGCAAAGGCTTGAAAAAAACTTTTAAACTTCTCCTCAAGGCCTTTATCCAGCGTTATATGATAAAGCCTCGCCAAATCAAGCGCCGCCACTCCATTGCCCGAGGCCACAGCCCCGTCATAAACGATTTTCGGCCGGAACAAAAGTTTCTCGGCATCATCGGCCGTAAAATAAAAACCTCCGTCTGTCTCGTCCCAAAACAAATGGATCATCTCTTCGGTCAAACGTCGGGCCTGCTTAAGATACACAGCCGAAAACGTGGCCTCATACACATCCAGCAGCCCTTGAATAAAAAAAGCGTAATCTTCAATTGTTCCCACCCCCCCCGCTTCCCCCTGCCTGTAACGATGCCGTAGACGTCCCTTTTCATCGACAAAGCGTTTAAGAATAAAATCAGCCGCCCCTTGCGCCGCCTCTTGATAACGGGGCTCATGGAGCACACGCGATCCAAAGGCCAGAGAGGAAATCATAAGTCCGTTCCAGTCAACAAGGATTTTGTCGTCCAGAAAGGGTCGGGGTCTTCCCTGCCGGTATCGAAACAGCTTCTCCCGGGAGCGTCTTAAGACGGCCTCCACATCGGAAAGGGACTCTTGAAAATACGCGGCGGTCTCCTGCAAATCTTTTTCCGTATAAAGAATGTTCTTCCCTTGGAATTCCCCATAGGGATCCGTTTCGGCATTGCCGTCGGGCTTCACGCCAAAGTAATAATTAAAAATTTCAGCCTCTCTCGCATCCAAGATGCGGACGATTTCCGCCTCTTGCCACAGATAAAATGCCCCTTCCTTCTTCTGAGAAGACTGAGCAGGATCGAGACTGTCCGCATCTTCAGCGGAATAAAATCCACCGTCCGGAGACTGCATATCCCGTAAAACATAATCTAGAATCTCGCGGGCGATGCGGGCATAGAGCTCTTTTTTCGTTACCTGATAGGCTTCCAGATATGCCCGGGAGAGCGCGGCCTGGTCATAAAGCATTTTTTCGAAATGAGGGATCCGCCACCTCCGGTCGGTCGCATACCGGTGAAATCCCCCGCCCAGATGATCGTAGAGGCCGCCTGCGGCCATTTGCTCGAGAGTATGCTCCACCATGGCGAGGGCCTCTGTGCTGCCATACCTTTGCCCATACCGCAGCAAAAAAGACAGATGATGTCCAGATGGAAACTTGGGGGCCGTCCCAAACCCGCCAAAATGAGAATCATAAGACATGTTCAATGCGCCAAAACCAGCCTTAAGGACGTCGTCTTTCAATTCCCCTCCCTGAGGTTGTCGGGACGCCTCCTGCCGCAGCACATCCGCTATCGAATCCCCGGACTGGGCAATCCGGCTGCGCTCGTTCTGCCAGGCATCGTAGACACTGCGCAATATATCCATGAGTCCCGGTGAGCCTCCTTGCGCGTAAAGAGGAAAATACGTTCCGCCGAAAAACGGTTTGCCCTCCGGCGTCAAAAATACCGTCAGAGGCCATCCGCCCTGGCCTGTCATGGCCATAACCGCCGTCATATAGATGTGATCAATATCCGGCCGCTCCTCCCGGTCGACTTTAATAGGGACAAAATAATTATTGATGATTTGAGCCGCTTCCTGATTTTCGAAAGACTCGTGCTCCATGACATGACACCAATGACAGGTGGAATATCCGACAGACAAAAAGATCGGTTTATCTTCGGCTTTGGCCTTTTCAAAGGCCTCCTTGCCCCATGGATACCAGTCCACCGGATTATCGGCATGCTGCAGGAGGTAGGGACTTTTTTCACGGCTCAAACGATTCTGGAACTCGGACCGGGGAGGCATCAGCGGGCCTTTCGTTTCCTGGTCTTGAGCAAAAAGCGGAAGACAAAAAATAATAAAAAAAAATATATATAAGGATAGATAATATCGCAGAGGACAACTCACGGGATAATCAATGTCTCTTCTTTATACCCGGCCTCGCTGCAGACGGCCTTAACACGGATGACATCGCCGGAGGAGGCCTCCATGGGGACATCCTGAACAAGAGTGGTCGATGTTGTCTGTTTGGCATAAGGAAAATTTTCTATCGGCGCATCATTCTTGTAAACATAAAGCCTGCGGATATGATGCCCCTTTTGATCATGCGTCACATGCCCGATCTCGGCATGAAGGACTTTTGTCTGGGAATCGTATTGAAGCTCAATAGTCGCCGGGGGATGCCCCCATGCCAGTCGGCCCGACGGCAAAATCAGGGCCAAGACAATAAACACCCTCAACCGATCAGGGCATCGGAACATAGCTATTTTCCTGTCTCAATGGTATCCAGGGTCTGGGCCATAATATCTGAACGTGCAGGAGGCGTCTTTGCATTCGACGCCCATGGCGCCGACGGGGACCGTCGAGATCCCATCGCCGTCTTCCGACGAATCTCGGCAAGATAACTTTCCGTGCGTTCATAACCGGGACGCAAGCCGTTAATCTCTACGAATAACTCCCATGCCTCTTCGTAAGACCCCTCCTTATATAATTTAACGGCTTTTTTATATGTTTGCTTGAGTTGAGCCTGGATCGTCTTTTGGATCTCCCGCCGCTTTGCCCGCAATTCTTCCTGCGGACTAAAAAAAGATTGTAAAGGTTTGGGTTGGGGTTGAGAAGCCTGCCCCCTGGCGGACTCAACGTGTGCCGGTTTTTTCCGCTGTTCATCTCGTTTTTCAACAGGAGCCTCTGCTTTCTCGTCGTCCTTTTTCATTACTGACTTTTCAATGCGCCCGGGGCGTTTTGGTCTGCCCAGCTTCTCCTTCATGGACTGCCGCTTTTCTTGGGCCAGCCTCTGGTCAATCTTCTGCAGATAGTCCTTTGTTGTCTTGTAGCCCGGGATTAACCTGTCCACCTCAATCCATTTCTCCTGTGCCTGAGCCAACTGATTGGCCTCATAAAATCGCAAGGCCTGCTGAAAGAGCTCCTCGGCTTTTAAACGGAACTGTCGATCAACCCTGTCATCCGTTATAGGGACACGGGCATCCCCTTGGCCAGAATCTTTTTTAGGCTTCCCTGCCTGTTGTGCGATATCTTCATCGATACGGATCAAATAATTGCGCGTAGCCTTATATCCCGGCAAAAGCGCCTCAACCTCAATAAATTTTTGTTTTGCCCCCTCGAGATCCAGAGACGTATATCGTCTCGTAGCCTCCGCATATTTCGCCTTCGCTTCTTTTTGCAGACGATGACGGCGATCTTCTTCTTTCTTTTGGATGAACACTCGATCCTCCTCGTCCATGCCTTGAACCAGCGCCTCCGACCGGGTAGAGGATAGTTTCTCCTTGGGGGGGGACAACTGCTCCTGGCGCTTCCAGGCTAATTTTTCTTTCCTCACCTGCCGCGCAAAATCATCCTGCTCCTTCTCAAACTCATGCGTATACTGTTTTCGTATCTCCTCGTTGATCCGCCCTACATATCCATCCGTCGATTTATAATGCGGATAGGATTGTTTGATCTTTAAGAATTTCTCCCTCGCCTCAGGATAATATTTATGCTTAAAAAGCAATATCCCCTCCCTATAAAACGAAGCCGCATCTTTAAAGGAGGCGATGCGCCCGGGGGTCTCTAATCTCTTTGTCTGATCCCTCCGAGAAGGCTGCCGTTCGGTCTGCCTGCGCTCATTTTTCTCTCGCTTGTATTCTTCCTTTTCAATCACAGAGGCGATATGCGCCAAATATTTCTCCGTCGATCTGTAACCCGGGTAAATCTGCTGAATCTCCTGAAAACGCCCTTCAGCCATTTCCAAGAGATGCCCCTTGTAATAGGTTTGAGCCTCTTGATACAGCGAAGCAACGTATTTTTCCAGCCGCGCCTTTCGATCCTGCTTGATCCGTTCCAGCGTTTCTTTTAATTTGGCCTTTCCTTGCTGGCGGACAACAGCTCTCTGCTTCTCTTCCCTCCCTTGAGAAAGTCTCTTTTCTTTTAACGGACGCTCATATTCCCGTTTTTGCCGCGCCTTCTGATATTCCTCCTCATTTTTGATATCCACATTGATACGCGCCAGGAATTTATCTGTGGATTTATAACCCGGCACGGCGTCCGCAATTTTCTTGAAAATTTGTTTGGCCCTTCTAAAATCCCTCTTTTGATAAAAATCCCTCGCCTCATCGTAAAGCCCCTGTGTCTCAGTCTGAAGCGCCTGCAAGCGTTGCTGCTTTTCATCATGCTCTTGTCTGGTTTCCTTAAAACGAGTTGAGGCCATCTGGCGGTGTTCCTTCTTAAGACGTCGGCGCTCTTCGCGGGCGATGTCCTCGGCGGTCCGCTCCAGGAATTTTGCCGTCGACCTGTACCCCGAAAGAATCTTCTCGACTTCCTGAAAATAAAAGCGGGCCTTTTCATAGTCCCCCTTCTCGTAGGACGCCCGTCCCTTCTGATAAATAGTCTCGGCCTCTTCTTTCAAACGGTCCAGATTAAGCCTTTCGCTTCCTTCAACAGTTTTATGCCATTCCTCCTGTTGTTTTTTACTGGCCAGGGCCTCGGCTTGAAGCCTCTCTTCAAGAGAACGGCGTTCTTCCTTCTTGATATCCCCTTCGATACGCTCCAGATACTGATTTGTCAACTTGTAATCTGGATAAATGAATGCCACATCTTCAAAACTCGCCTTGGCCTGCTCGAATTGCCGCGCCTGATACTCCTCAAAAGCCCTTTGGTAAACCGGATCGGCCTGCGCCTGGAGGTCTTCTATGCGCCTTTTCTCGCTTTCTTCAACGGATTGCCGAAACTGCGCCTCCTCTTCCTGAGGCTCGAATGCCTCCTTTTCAGGCTGACTTTGCGCGAGATCCTCATCCAATTTTTGTTTTTCGCTCCGGCTATCTTCCTCCAGCATCAGATCGTTGATGATGGATAAATAATTCTCCGTATCCTTATATCCGGCAGAGGCCGCCTTCACCCGCAGGAAGGCCTCCTGGGCCTGCGTATATTTTTTCTCTTCAAAGAAAGACAGACCGGATTGATACGCCTGTTCAACGCTATCTTCCCCTTTAACGACCACAATCTCTTTCTCTTCAGATGCAGCACCTCTCAACTGCTCTGAACGCTCAATGATCCCGATAGCCTTCTGCCATAATTTCTGGGCCTCGGTGTAGTTCCCCTCCTCAAAAAGACGAATCGCTTCCCGATTATAAGCCTCTGCCTTCTCGATCAGCTTATCCCAGGGGACGGTCAGATCCTCGGCGCGCTCCGGCAGAGGCTTCATCTGTTTCTTTTCTTGGGAAGGAATCCCTGAATCATCCTCCAATGAGATTTGAGCAAATGCGGGGACAAAAAACAGTAACGCGACAAGGAACGTCTCAAAAAATATCCTGTAAAACTTCATTTTCATAAAATATGTTTATCAGTGTTAATAATAATCCTCTTCGAAATATTATAAGTTTATTTTACCATACCCGCTTTCGAGACTTCCAGAGATTTCTGTAAATATTTTGAAGAAAAATGGCGGGAAAACGAAAATTTCAGAGACGAGGGAAGTGTTTTTATTCTTCCAGGTCTTTTTCGGCGAAGACCTCGGCCGTAAAGATTTCGATTCTTGTTTTAGGATCCTTCCAGGCATCCGCAGGAAGACCGGCCTTTTGTACGCACAATTGAGACAAAAACTCTTCTTTCGTCCAGCCTGTCTCCGTTGCTACCTGAGGAAGGAAAAGCCCCTGATGCAAGGGCCCTTGGCTGATGATCACCCCATGTTTACCTAAGACAATCTCATCTGTATTCTTAATAATGCGGGGCATGGAGAGCACCGAGACCTCCACATCAATCGCATCAAACTCCTGCGGCGTAACCGGCCGGAACCGGGGGTCTTTTGTTGCCGAAGAAATCGCCATATCCCGCACCGTCAAATACAAAGGGCCGCGTCCGAGGATATTGCCGATACAGCCGCGCAGATGGCCGGCTTTACGAATCGTGACAAACGCCCCCTCTTCTTTCATCAGACGCGGATCGGTTTCCTCAACAGCAAGGACATTTCCCTTTTGGACATACTCAGAGATCGTATCCTGCGCGATTTTTAAAAGGCGCTTCTTTTGTCCCGGCGTCAAAGATCCTTCAGACACTTTCTGTTCTTTCCCATAATTCTGTTGCAAAGATTCCCCCGATTCGTCGTCGTAAATAACAATCGAGGCATACCCCACGACCCTGTTCTTATCACCTGTCACATCCCCCGAGTTGGCATGACGAAGGACATCAACATGCCTCAACCCTTTTTGTCTGGCGTAAAGTAACGCGGCCGTCATCGGGACAACGCCGCACATCTCCATTGTGGTCCTTGACTGACAAGCCTTCCAGATCTCCTCTGCCTTCAACCCCTGCACGGCCTCCAGGGTGCGTCGATCCATCTGGCGCGCCTTGGCATCATCATGGTAATGAGACAAATCAGTGCTCACGACGATAAGGACGTCTTTGCGGCTGCCAATCACTTTATGCAAAACTGCCGCGAACTTTTCCAAAAGCTGAAAACCCGGCTGCCCCATAATCACGGGGACAATCTTGAAATTCTTGAAGGCCTTCTGAAGAAACGGAATCTCAACCTCTAAAGAATGTTCCTGGGCGAAGGCCTGCGGGGCATCATAAAATTTCTCATCCTCGGCCATCAGCTGCCGGGCCAACGGCGTATCCACTTCAACGACGCCTAAAGGCGTCTGAAAACCTCCCTCTTCCCAAATGGAGATCCCGTCAAACCCGAAGTAATGACTGGGAGCCAGGATGATAACGGTTTTGTACGGATTCTGGCTGGCGGCCTTAAATCCGTACGCCGCCACCCCTCCGGAATACATATAACCGGCATGGGGAGCGACCATGATATCAATGTGTTTATCGAAAGGGCGGACAGCGGCCTTTTGCATGAACTCGTCGATCTCAGCCGATAATCGTTGAGGATTGGCTGTATAAAACTGGCCGCTCACATTAGGCGACTTGATTCTTTGATCACCTAGAGCCATGGGAGAACCCCCTATGACCAAAAATGTTAACAGGATAAAAATGCGTCTCATGGCGCTTCATTTTTAAATAGATACTGATCCAAACTGAAACGCTGCGT
This sequence comes from Omnitrophica WOR_2 bacterium RIFCSPHIGHO2_02_FULL_50_17, assembly GCA_001805645.1. GTDB lineage: Bacteria > Omnitrophota > Gorgyraeia > Zapsychrales > Zapsychraceae > O2-FULL-52-10. The sequence continues at coordinate 92,139 of MHGQ01000014.1, forward strand.
CTTTTCAATTTTATAATACATCAATCCTGTCAAAATGAAAAGTGCCGTATCAAATACGAGAACGCTGGGGAGCGGAAAGGACATCAGCCCCCCGAAACAGCCGCACTCCTCAATAGGCAGATGACGCAGGATGGCCTGGGCGACGGCTTCTAAGAACATGACAAGAAGAAACGCAAGACCCAGCAAACTCCTATTCAACCAGAGACCGAGGACAAGAAAAATACCGATGAAAAATTCGCACCAGGGAAGGAGATGGGCTGCCATTTCTTCAAGCAGGGGGTTCAAAAACGCATAACTTTGAATAACATAAAGGAAATTCTGATGGGGACTTATGACCTTTTCAAAACCGGAGGTCATAAAAAGAAGACCTGTGAGGATTCTCAAGAAAGGATAAATGTTAATGCCCTGCCTCCTGCACATATTTATTGAGTTCCGTTCCCAAAGAGGCTGCGCCAACCACCATCTTGCCGTTAATATAGTAGGTAGGCGTGCTCTTGATGCCTAAGGTATCTCCTTCTTGTCTGTCTTTCTGAATCGACTCTGTGACCGAGGTATCCTTAAGACATTGGCTTAATATCTCGAGGTTCATATCGACGTCCTGAGCTATCTGTTCAAAGGCCGGCGCGGCATGGGCAAGACGTTTCCAATTTGCCTGACGCTCGATCAGATAATCGTGAAATGGCCAGAACTTTCCCTGACGGCCGGCGCACTCGGCATACTGGGCAGACAAGAGGCCATATCGATGACTGCTCAAAGGAAAATATTTTAGTTCTAAATAAACCGTTGGAGGGTGTTCCGTCATAAACTTTTTAATATGGCGCGCGCCTTCCGCACAGGCCGGACATTCAAAGTCGATGAACTCGGTTATATGGACAGGGGCTTTCTTGTCCCCCTTAACCCTGGCCGAGATATTCGCCTGAACACTCCCTTTTACGAATGCCTTAAGCGATTTAACGCCGAGGACGACAGCCACACTCAAGACAACGACGATGATCGTTATTTTAATCTTCGCTGATACCTGGGATCGTTTATCAGCCATAAACCTCCCTTTACCTTAGATAAGGTTTAATTTTCCCCATCAATGCCTCTGCCTTAAAGGGCTTGACGACATAACCGGCCAAATCCGGATTGATCATCTGGGCAATCCTCTTTTGTTCATCCGCCCAGGCCGATGTGACCATGATAATGGGAATTGCGGCTAACGCCGGATCCTTACGGGAGAGGTGCATAAACTCTAATCCGTCCATGCGGGGCATCTGCCAATCCAAAAGGATGAGACCAATATCCCTATACTGCTCACGCAGCATATCCAACCCCTTCTGGCCGTCTTGTGCCTCCAAAATCTCATTCGTGACTTTGGCCTTTTTCAGCAGGGCGGTTAAGAGTTTACGGTCCATAGGGGAATCATCGACAATCAGAATTTTCACTTCTCATCAATTCTCAAAAAATGATTGAACGCCTTAAACTTCCATATCCAAAGACCAGTCAGGATAATTAGGGGAATAACAGCAAACTGGACGGCTCTCTTAAAGAGAACCTCTTTTCCAAAGGGAGAATAGATATAGCACATGAGAACAAGCCCCAACCCCATATGAATCCAGCGCAACATAATACGTAGCCTGGCCTCGCGCGACAATCGCTTCTCCTTGTCACCCCTTCGACTATCCCCGCCTTAAAGCGGGGTCGAATGAGTCAAAGAAAGAATAACGTCGACTATTGTTCTCTGAGTTTCAACTCAACACCATGCTTGGGGCAATAGACCACATCCTCCGTGTAGGTCTCACCGCCTACGGGACAGAACTTCTTCTGCATATGCTCCCCGACGATCATACCGCCGACGGTTCCAACCACACCTCCGATAGCTGCGCCTGCGACATTGTCACCGGTCTGATGACCGATGATGCCGCCGAGGGTCGCGCCGGCCAACCCGCCGGTAGCGGCTGTCTTTTGGGTCGTGGTGCAACCGGCAACGGTCAATACCATGCCTAGGATAATCGCGAATTTCTTCATAGTCCTCCCACTCCCTTCATCTCTTGAAAATTGTTTATAGAGAATTGACTTTATTCTAACAAAAATTTCTATTTTTCCAATTTGATTATATCTTATTTACCGTGATGAATCAAACCTTCTCCCTCAAGTCTCTGTCCTCCGCTTTCCTCTTTTTAAAAATCAGGCGCAGATTCCGCCCATAAACGATCAAACCCGTTGTCTGGCCGACAATAAAGACAGGATCCCCGATATGGATGGCATACACAAGAAGGGCTGCTCCGCCCAAGAGACTGAAATACCAGAAGCTCACAGGGACATGGCTCTCCTTCTTCCTCTCCGAGCAAATCCACTGGATAAGAAACCTCGCCCCGAACAACAACTGCCCTGCAAAACCCACCCAAAGCCATTTGTTCATCGCCGCCCCCTTGCTCTTAGAACCCGAAAAAAATCAAGTATGACTTTAAAAATCCTCTTATGGCTGTATTTGGTATGACCAAACGAACGCTTACGATGATGCGAAACAATCTCGCCGACCTTACAGCCCTGTAACGAGAGACTTAAAGGGATAAAACGATGCTGTCCCTCCCACCGCAGGGGAATCTTGCCGACGGATTCTTTCCTATAAGCCCTCAAAGTGCAAGAAACATCATGGATAGTCATCCCCGTCAACCAACGCTGCAAGATATTGCCGACTTTGGATAGGCCTGCCTTCAAGGGAGTATCCTGGCGGTTTTTACGCCATCCGCAGACGCAATCATAGCCCTCTTTCATCTTTTCCAATATCTGAGGGATATCCGCCGGATCATTCTGCAGATCCGCATCGAGGGTAATCACGACAGAACCTTGAGCCGCATCCAATCCCTGACGCAGTGCCCGTGTCTGACCGCCTCTTGGGAAAAGATCGATCACGCGAACCACTTCAGGCAGCTGCCCTTCAAACTTTTTTAAAAGAGCAGGCGAACTATCCGTCGAGCCGTCATTGACAAAGACAATCTCATACGCACAGCATAAAGGCGTCATCGCCTGCAGGATCTCACCCCAAAGCGGCTCCAAGGAGCCTTCTTCATTATAGACAGGAATGACAAGGCTGTAATCTTTTTCTTTAGGCATGGCGGTCTTTCCTGACCAGTATCAATTTTTCCATAAAATAATCCCGCACCGTCTTCTGATCCCCTTTAAAAAGGGCGATAAAAAATCCCTTGTCAATATGCATCCGTTTGCGGACAATGTAGCCTTCCTGCACGATGTCAAATGGCCTTATCTCTTCCTCATTCAGATAACGCTTAAAGTCCCTCTCCGTAATAAGGCAATACACCTTCGGGGACGTCGTAAAAAAGCCAACCAAGCGGCTTTGCGTCTCCTCGTCGCGGCTGGTAGCCACCTTCTCCACCTTCTTTTCAAAATACACCTGGAACTCTTTTTCATGGATATCATGGCTTCCCACCCCGACGACAAATCCCGGATCCGCCTTTTCCTGAATGACTGCGGCGAATCTCTGCAGGGCCGCGTGCGCCGTTATCCCGCCCTTGCCCAATAACGAGGATTGGACAAAGATACCCAACAAAAAAATGCCCAGCGTCAATGGGGCCGCCATCGCCCTCGGACTCTTGAGAACAAGAAAGACCATCCCTGCGTAAAGAACTCCGAAGGGGACAATCCACCAGCGGCTGGCGCCGATAAGGAAAACAAACAAAAAACTAAAAGCCAATGTCCCTGCCGTTATAATGAGCGCAATTAAAAATTTCTCCGATAAACGCCATATCTTCCCCGAGACCGCATCCTCTTTCCCCTCACCCACAAGAAAAAAACTGAGGAGAATCGCAAAAGGCGTGGTCAGGATAAGCATATAATGGTTGATGACAAAATGCATGCTGCTGAAAAACAAGAAAACAACGCCAAGCCAAATAGGCAGCCAGCGCTGAAGGCCGTCGAGCCTTTGACGCCATGGCCCGCATCGAGCCAGAAGGATGGCGCAAAAAAACAAAAGACTCCATGGCGCAAAATAGGAGAGAACCGTCCGTACGTAAAACCCTGTGTGGCTTATAAGTGTCCCCACTTGTCCCCCAAGGACTTGGCCGCTTCCTTGCCCCAGCAATCGATTCCTCGTCTCCTCAATGAGCATATACTCCGTGTAAGCGCGGCCGTGGGTTGCCATCATATATAGAAACCACGGGCAAATAAAAACGGCCATAATCAACAAACCGCGGCCGAATCGCATCGCACGCAAGACATCGCCTTTTCTGTGAAGGAGGGCATAAACAAAGAGAGAGAGAAACGGCACAATGACGGCGGCAGGCCCTTTGGTCATAAACCCCAGGGCGCAGGAGACAAAAAATAAGATGCTGTATCTTTTCTTTTGAGGATTCTTCGCAAAAAGAATCGCACAATACATCGCCCCAACAATAAAGAAATTAAGCGGCATATCAGGGACGGCATTCTTGGCATGCCGGAAAAAAAGGGGCGTCGTCGTCAGGATGAGGGCGCTTAAGTGCGCTATCCTGCGGCAACGGAAAAGCTCCCGGGCCATGAGCCAGGTGACACAAACGCTCAGACTGCCGAAAAAAGCGGCCACGAATCTGGCAGCGAACCAATTCACGCCGAAAATCTTGTAGGACAAAAGAATCAGCCAGTAAAAAAGGATGGGTTTCTGGAAGCGATTCTCTTCAAAATAGGTGGGCGAGAAAAAATTTCCCGAGCGCAGCATCTCCTGCGTACTCTTGTAATAAAAAATCTCGTCGTCGCGGTATTCCAAGCCGTGCATCTCAAGGCTGCGGGTAAAGATCAAAAGGCTAAAAAGAAATAAAAAAAATGAGATCAATATCTCGCGCGGGAATCGAAACATCACGGATTCTGCAAAAGCAGGATGAAGCTGTCTTTGTAATCCTGTTGAATCTTGGCCAGCAGTTCCGTGGCCTCCTGTTTGGCATTAAATTGGCCGATGTAAACCCGGTACCAGAATCCGCCGCCTTCCCTGGGTTTCGAGCCGATATAAGCGGCAGAATACCCTTTCTGCTGAATTTGAGTTACGGCCTTTTCAGCCCTCTCTTTATCCTTAAACGAGGCCACCTGGATGGTAAAAAAATTTTTCCCGGATTGAGGCGCTGGGACAGAAACGGCGACGCTGGGGCCTGAGGGCTTGGCAGAAACCTGCGAGACACTCACAGGAGGCACTGCGCTTAATTTCGGGACAGGGCGTTGGGAGGGCTCGGGGGCTTTAGACGCGGCAGCCGTTACCTGACCTCGCTCGCTGGTTGTAACATTATTAACAAGACGCGAGAGCGTATTGTCAGCCTCGATAAACTCATATTCGATGGCACGCGTCTCTTCCTCGGAGAATATCTCATTCAAAGGCACCGTCTGTTGTCTTCCCTCATAATTAAGGGCGACCAGGATCGTTACAATGACCCCCACAATCAAAAACCATATGAGCCACGTATGTTTCATATCCCCCTCCCGCTTTTATTAAATTTCATTTTTTACGCACATCCTCGTACCAGCCCAAAGTATGCCCCTTAACCTCAACGAGTAAACCGACTTTGCAGGTGGCCGGTTCAAGGATCAGCACTCCTAAATATCGGTGTTGCATAATAGCATATCGGCCACCGGGAATCCAGCGAATTTGCTCGATGACAAGGTCCCCTCCCTTATATTGATGCCTGGGCATCTGACTAATGACCGGTTCACGAACGATTTTAAATAATCTCTTACGAAACCACCGATTCGGCACAAAATACAAATGCCCTTCCTCGTCAATTCCCAAAGACTGTCCCTTTTGTGAGACTAATGACTCCCTCGGGATGGACGGATTGAACGAAAGGCGATCGCCTCCCAAGAAAAGATCAATACCGCGGATATCGAGATTTTCAATAGGAATGGTCGATTGTTCATAAGGAATCTCTGTAACGAATTCCGGCTGTAAGGCAGCCAAAGAAATGCGAAAGACCCTGACATCGAATGGATACGCATGGACAGAAGTATCCTTGGCCTCATGACGCAAATAATAGAGATTCTGGCTGTCTTTATCCCAGTAAAGAGAAGAGATTCGTCGGGTCGGGCTTTGAATAGCCATTTTCTTCCCTTCGACAAGATCATAGACATACAACTTGTCTTGTGAGGCATAACGCGACCACCGGGCCATCTCGTAACAAAACTTGCGGCTGTCAGGCGCCCAGTGAATGCCGCTTATGGCACCTTTAAGTTCTTGCGAGGACTCCATCTCTCCCAGGGAATCGATCAGGGTGATTCGCCCGCTCCCCCGTTCGACAGAATGAAGTTTTTTGGAAGTAGACACTAAGATGAATTTGCCGTCCGGCGAGAAATGGTATTCTTTAATTGGATCCTCAGCCTGAAATATATCCTTCTTGTCCTGCCCGTTAATCCTGACGGAACCGAGCGTATTCCCGTCGATAAAATAAACCTTGAGGCTGTCCCTCACCCAATGCGTATGAGGCAGGATATCCCCGGGGAACTGAACAACCGGCGCGGGATGACGATAATTGACCCAAAAAAGGTACCCTGCCATAGAAAGCATCGAGGCCAATCCCACGGCCACACTATAAAACATAATATTATGAAAAGCTAAAGAGAAAAGCTCCTTTAGCGAAACTTCTCTAAATTTAAGAGAAATAATGACAAGCAGAAATAATACGCTTGCGGCGCCGGCGACCGAGGAAAACAATTCAAAATGATTGCTGAGATACTGAACGACTTCATTAAACCGCTCTTCAAACATGCCTTGACCCCCTGTCCTATTTTTCTAGTGCCTTGTCAGACAAATTTCCATAATTTTTTGTAGTATTTTTTCAATCATAGACTGCCTTTTAAATCCCGCCGTGTCTTTAAGCTGTAGGCGTCTTCAGGATCAATCTTCAGAATCTCTTCAAGCAATGGGATAGCTTCCTTGACCTTCCCTTGCTGGCGGTAGATGGTTGCGAGATTTTTCTTCGCCTCGATCAAGCGGGCATCCAGGCGTATGGCCCGTTGGAGGTATTCCTCGGCCTTACCTAGCCTACCGACGTTAATCAAGTGCGCGGCCAAATTGCTATAGGCCTCCGCCGCGTTGGGGTTGACGGCAAGGGCACGGTAATAATAATCGACCGCCGAAGCGCTGTTTCCCAGGGCGCCTTCGATGACCCCCAGATTAATATAAGTCTCCCAATCACGATATGTCCCGCGCAATGTTTTCTCAAACAATACCTTTGCCTCGGCATAATGGTGTGCCCTTAAATGGGCATAGGCAAGCCACCAAAGAGGAAGCTCCATCCCGGGACTCAAGGAAAGCATGTATCGGCAATATTTCATTTCATTGGACCAAAGTTTGTTATATTGACGAGAGCTCAATATATAAGAAGCCATCAACGGAAGAACTATAAGAATCGACAGGAGAGAAAATGGCGCAGCAGAACGGCGGATATTCAAAAGAAACGACGCTGTAAACAAAAAGAACCCTATCGATGCAAAAAACATCCAATGAGTTTCGATGATAAAACCCAAATTAGGCCTCGAAAAGCAGGCCAGACCCACGGGCAGCAAACCTACCAAAAACCATGAGAACGCCAATGTCTTTTCGTTTCTTTTTCCATAGAGATGCATCATAACCAGACAAAGAATGACAAGACCCCCCAAAGCGATATTCCAGAAAAATAAGCTGCTTTTTATGATCGGAGAAGCCCAAATGAGAACAATCTTATCAAAAAAAATGAGATTGCGGACGTAAAAAAACATCAGATTAGAAAATGTAGCCGTGTAACTGGACAAAGACATATGGAAATGGGGAATATGTGCCAGAGTCCCCGAGTTGAAGCCGACGTAAGCGCTGCGGAAAATAGCATAGACAATGAGAATCAAGATAAAAGGCATATTAACGACGCATATTTTTCGAAAAGAATAATTTTTAAGGAAAAACAAAACGCAGGAAAGATAAAGAGGAAACACAACAGCAATTTCATGGCATAATAACGCTATCGAAAACCAAGAAAGGCTCAGGAAATAGGCCGCGGCTTTCCCGCCCTCTTGTGCCGCAAGGGAATACCGCAGCCCCAAAATGACGGCAAGGACTAAAACGGAATAGCCGGTCGTTGTTATATAATTCACAAGGACGCCGTTAATGGGGTGAACACAAAACAACAGGCTTGTAAGAAGCGCCAGCTGCCAACGGTTAAAAAGGCTATTCAACAGTTCATAAAGAACGACCCCGCAAGCATAAACGAGCAATAAATTGAGCAGGTGATACCCGAAGGGGTCTTTGTTAAATAATAAAAAAGAAAATAAATTCAAGAGATGTGTGACCGGCCTCCAGTAGACATGATCGGCGGAATTATATTCTGTATCTGATTTCAAAAAAGGCGCTATCTGCAGGAAATGAGGATCTTTTATGGCCCTATTATCGATAATAATAGGATAATCATCCATAAGGAAGGCATTGGGAAGGGCGTTACTGTATGTCACGAAACATACTAAAAACAAAAAGACGGCGACGAGAAAATTTTTATTCCTATTCTGTTGCACAGATTGAATTCACTTTCATGCCAATTTGCGTAAAACGCTGGGCAGGATGCCGCTGTTACGGAAATAGTCAATCTCAACCGGCGTATCCAGGCGGACGGTCGCTGGGAATTCTCTCGCCGGACCCTGCGCCCCCCGCACAATAACCGTGATATCCTGTAAAGCTTTAAGATGTTCGTCGATACCTTGAAAATCAAAGACCTCGTCCCCTTGAATGCCTAACGATTCAACCGAATCGCCCGGCTTAAACTCCAAAGGCAGCACACCCATGCCGGCCAGATTGCTTCGGTGGATGCGTTCAAAGCTCTGCGCCAATACGACCCGCACGCCCAAAAGCGCGGTTCCCTTCGCAGCCCAGTCACGGCTGGAGCCGGTGCCGTATTCTTTGCCTGCTAAAACAATCAAGGACGTATTCTCCTTTTTATAACGCATCGCGGCGTCATAGATGTTCATCTTCTCCCCCGTCGGAAAATGGATCGTCCATGAGCCCTCGGTCCCCGGGGCCAGCAGATTGCGCAGCCGGATATTGGCAAAAGTACCGCGGGTCATCACGCGGTCGTTGCCCCGGCGGGCGCCGTAGCTATTAAAATCCTGCGGCTTGACGCCCTGGGCCATCAGATATGTGCCGGCCGGACTCTCTGGTGCAAAGGCCCCTGCCGGCGAGATATGGTCGGTTGTAATCGAATCCCCAACCACAACCAGGACGCGCGCCTGCCGGATGCCCTGAATCACGCCTCTTTTCCTTCCCATCCCTTCGAAAAACGGCGGCTCCTGAATATAGGTGCTGGCGGGATCCCACGCGTAGAGATCAGACTTCTTTGCCTGAATCGTATTCCAATTTTTATTGCCGCTGGTGACATCTTTGTAACGCTTGCGAAAGGCCTGGACCGTGACAACCTTGGCAATCACCGCGTTGATTTCTTTCTGTGTCGGCCAAATGTCCTTAAGATAAACATCATGGCCTTGCCTGTCTTGACCGAGGGGCTCTTTAGTCAAATCAATGTTGACGGTCCCGGCCAAGGCATAAGCCACCGCCAAAGCCGGGCTGGCCAGATAATTGGCCCTCACATGCGGATTGATGCGGCCTTCAAAATTACGGTTCCCGCTTAGGACGCTCACAGCGATCAGATCCCCCTCCTGAATAGCCCTCGCCACGGCCTCAGGCAAAGGGCCGCTATTGCCGATACAGGTCGTACAACCGTAACCGACGATATAAAATTTCAACTTTTCCAAATAAGCCAGCAATTCCGCTGAACGCATATACTCCTCAACCACCTGCGAGCCCGGGGCGAAACTCGTCTTGACATAGCTTTTGACCTTAAGGCCTCTGGCCACGGCCTTTTTAGCCAAGAGCCCCGCCCCGATCAAGACGGATGGATTCGAGGTATTCGTACAGCTGGTAATGGCCGCAATCACAACCGCCCCATGTCCAATACTGATTCCACCACCGACGGAAGCCTTCTTTTCGAGCATAACCTCATCCAGCCCGAAGCCCCGCTCCTGAACCGGCTTAACCAGGGCCTCGCCAAAGGTCTGTTTCATTGCCGCCAGCGCCACCCTATCCTGCGGACGCTTAGGCCCGGCAAGGCTCGGCTCCACGGTCGATAGATCCAATGTCACAGTGTCCGTAAACCGCGGTTCATCCGCCCCGTAGCCATAGAACATCCCCTGCTCCTTCATATAACGCTCGATCAAATCCACCTGGGCCGGTGAGCGGCCCGTCAGACGGTAATAACGGAGGGCCTCTTCATCGACGGGAAAAAGCCCGATGGTCGCCCCATATTCCGGCGCCATATTCGAGAGGGTGGCCCTGTCCGGCAGCGTCAAATATTTGAGGCCGTCACCGTAGAATTCCACAAATTTATCGACAACCCCTTTGCGGCGCAGGATCTGTGTCACCGTCAAGACAAGGTCGGTGGCCGTCACCCCGTCGTTCAACCGGCCCGTCAATTTCAACCCGATCACCTGGGGCATCAGCATGGAAACAGGTTCCCCCAGCATCACCGCTTCGGCCTCGATGCCCCCGACTCCCCAGCCGACGATGCCAAGCCCGTTAATCATCGTCGTATGGCTGTCCGTCCCTACCAGGCTGTCGGGATAGATGACCGACTCTTTGCCGACTTTCTTCCTTAAAACCCCCTGGGCCAGATATTCAAGATTCACCTGATGGACGATTCCCGTCCCCGGCGGCACCACGCGGAAATTCCGGAAGGCCTTCTGGCCCCATTTCAAAAAAGTATAACGCTCTTTATTGCGCTTGAATTCCAGCGAAATATTTTGGGCAAACGCCCCCTTGCTGCCGAAGGCATCGACCTGCACCGAATGATCAATCACCAAGTCGCAAGGCACCTGCGGATTGATTTTCTTTATATCCCCGCCCAGGCGCTTCATGGCCGAACGCATCGCGGCCAGATCAACGACGCACGGAACACCGGTAAAATCCTGAAGGATCACGCGCCCGGGCTTAAAGGCGATTTCCCTGCCTCCCTGATAAGCCGGCGACCATTCCAGAAGGGTGCGGATGTCGTTGAAAGTGATCTGATAATTGTCATAATTGCGCAAGGCGCTCTCCAGCAAGATCTTAATCGAAAACGGCAGCCCCTGCGGATCCCCTATCCCTCCCTGGGCTAATTGAGCCAGAGAAAAAATCGTGCGGGAACCTGCTTTTGTCTTGAGACGTGTCTTGACATCGTTAGAATTGAATCTATCGCGCATGGATCGCTCCCTCTTTACAAGTTGAAACTTTACCCTACGGTTAAGAGCGTATTATAAGCAACACCCATCCTTGAGTCAACCGCGCCGACATCAAACAATCTTTATATAAGAACGGATGATGCCGGCAAGATATTCATAATGGGCCCCTTGCCAATAAACCTTGCGGCAGGACCGGCACATATAAAACCGCGTATAAAACTCTTTCGTCAAGGGCGGCAGTCTATGCATTACCTTATCTTTGGCGACCCTGTGAATCCGGCCGTTACATCTCAGACAAACCCGAAACGGCTTGATTCTGCCCGAGAGATTAAACCTTTGAATAATCTCCTTAAGTTGCTTTTTAGGGTCTATGGCCCGAACAAAATATCCGTATCGGACGGCCTTATTCTTTAGAATCCCTATATCACGGGTGAGAACCACCCTCCCTGTCCTGCGCGTCGCCGCAACAATCTGCTGATCGGCGATATCCTTCCTATAAAGGACATCGAAACCCAAGAGCCGCAGATGCCGTGTGAGTTTTCCTAAATGGGCGTCCAGGATAAATCGAGGCCTGGCCGGCGGTTTTGCCTTTAACCGCACAATGCGTTTCAGCCGGAGATGACTTGCCTGTGGGTAAACCCTGATGCGCTCATCCCCCTTAATCTGATAGTCAAATCCTACAGATTGGCCGTTGACGAGGATACAGTCGACCTCCACATGCGGCACGCCCAAAGCCTCGACCGTATCCTTAATAGCCGGTGTCCCCTTGACCGCATACACGAATGTTTTGTGTTTCCGCTGCGGCGCTAAGAACCTGTTCAATTGCCCATAGAAACGGCAGGTTACAAGGCGCGTGAAAATCATGGATTTTATTATATCTCAGTTATTGAAAACCATGAAAAACGTTTTGAGAAAATGTGCTTGAAATTATCAACTCTAACAAGTAGTATAAATGTTGTTTTTTAAAAACCAAATATCGTCTAACCTACCATCAGAGGAGGTTTCCTATGTCTCATGTTGTCTGCGAACCTTGCGTCAAGTGCAAGTACACCGACTGTGTCACCGTATGTCCCGTCGACTGCTTCCATGAAGACGCGGAAATGCTCGTGATTGACCCTGATGTCTGCATCGACTGCGGGGCATGCATCCCCGAGTGTCCTGTCCAGGCCATCTATGTGGAAGAAGATGTCCCGGCACAGTGGAAGAGTTACGTAGAGCTCAACAAAACGAAATCAAAGACACTGCCTACCCTCACGGAAAAAAAAGAGCCGCTGGCAAAAAAGTAGTCTTGATAACAATGGCGGATCAGAGGCAGGTTTTTAAGGAAGCAGCATCAACGGAGAATACTCTTGACAGCGCCTTACGACCATTACAAGACCATCCCTAACCCGCCGGCAAAATTTACCCAGAAGAAAAAAAAGCCGAAGATGGTGGCCGTCGTCGATGAGGATAACTGCACGGGCTGTCAGGCCTGTGTCCCTTTCTGTCCCGTGGATTGCATCCGCCCCGTCCCGCCGGAGAAATACGCTATCCCCATTGCGCCGGTGCAAATCCGCTTCAATGAATGTATCGGCTGCTCGGTCTGCGCGCGCGTTTGCTCGCAACTGACATGGGATGCGATCGAGATGCTTCCCACGGCGGAATTTGAGGCAAAATATAATATCGAGTTAACGGATGCCCTCACCCCTCCTTATGGCCGGCTCAAGACAGCCGCATCACCTCTCTGAAAAACCTGACGGCTATTCAAATTCAAGAAAGAATCTTTCCCTCAAAACCCTTAAAACACATACAGCATAAGATAGATCAGCACACCTGTAACAGAAACATAAAGCCATGCCGGCAGAAGTCTGTGTGTGATCCGGGTGTGCTTAGAGAAATCACCGCGGAAGGCAAAATAGACAGCGGCTATACAAAAAGGCACAATGAGAACAGCGAGTGGGGTGTGCGTCAAAAGAATAAAGAAATAAACAATCCTTAAGAGGCCTTCCCCCTTGTAGCGCGTGATGCCGGTCCCGTATAAATGATAAAAAAGGTCACAGCTGTCCCATTATAAGTTGAACATAGTCAATTGGTTAGCGTTTTGAGTATTTTGTTTATTGATATCAGTTTTCGTAAGTGCTTGCA
>MHGQ01000015.1:0-4558 GCA_001805645.1 Omnitrophica WOR_2 bacterium RIFCSPHIGHO2_02_FULL_50_17
CACGGCACCTCTTGTGAGATTTCCTACGGATTTGTGTATAACCGGCCTATGATTGATCTGGGTAATTGGAACAGAGAGGGCATGATTAAAGTAAGAAGCGCTGATGAGGCTGAGGCAAAGATTCGAGAGCTTGTCCAAAAGATTCAAAGAGGATCGGTTTCTTCCCCCAAAAGCGAAGAAGGATTGTGGATTCACGATGAAGAGAAGGATTAAATTCGACAGCGCTATCCTGTCTTTTTTAATTATCGTGACGGGATTTTTATATCTCAACAAAAAGTTTTTTCTCATAACGCCATTCTTTGATAATGCCTTAGATTTTTTGGGATTTTTGGTTATCCTGAAAGGGATATTTTTGCGCATGGCGGCCCGCGGACACAAAAAAGCGCATTCCGGACAGGGGGGCCGATTGGTCATGACAGGCCCTTATGCGGTTGTGCGCAATCCGATGTATCTGGGAAGTTTTCTGATGGGGGCGGGATTTATTTTGATGCTCTGGCCGTGGTGGAGCCTGCCGTTTTTCGCCCTGCTTTTTTACCTGCGGTTTAACCGGCAGATTATAAAAGAAGAAAGCCGTCTTTCCGAGTTCTTCGGCGAAGGATTCGCCGTTTACTGCAAAAAAACGCCGCGCCTTTTTCCGTCGCTGCGGTTTATGAAGGCGACGAAGGTCAAAGATATTTTAAACCTTAAGGAAGCCTTCAGCACCAAGGAAAGGCGGGGCTTGCTGGCCTGGCCCGCGCTGGCTATTGGGCTGGAGACGTTTCAGGAATCCGTTGTCTTCGGCGGCACCGATATTCGCCGGACACTGTGTCTTTTTCTTGCGGCGGCTTTAGTTTTCGCAATCAGTTTTTGGTTTTTCGACCGATATGGCTAAAATTCAGCACGTCTGTCAAGTGGTCTCCAACGAGAAATTTTGTCCGAAGTTTTACCGCCTTTGTTTTGCGGCTGAGCCGATCCGCAGAAAGGTGCGGCCGGGTCAGTTTGTTCATATCCGTGCTGGGGAGGGATTAGAGCCGTTTCTGCGGCGACCCTTCAGCGTGTCTCGCCTGCCTGCCGGCGGGCATGGCGCTAAAAAACACGTGGAAATTCTTTATGAGGCGGTGGGGCCGGGGACGCGCATTCTGGCCTCGAAGAAAAAGGGCGATGTCCTGGATGTCCTGGGGCCTTTGGGGACGCCTTTCCGGATGCCGCCTCAAGGCATAAAGCAGGTTGTCATGATTGCCGGCGGCATCGGCGCCGCCCCGTTTTTTATGCTCTCGGATGCGCTGAAGGGAAAAGGGTATAATTTAATTCTTCTTTACGGCGGGCGCAGCCGCGGGCATGTCTTTAATATGAGGGAATTTAAGCGTCAGGGGTGTAAGGTTTATACGGCGACCGATGACGGCAGTGTGGGCGTGCGCGGCCGGGTCTCTGTTCTTTTCGATAAGATTAAGACGGCTCCTGCGGCTACCTTCCTTTATGCCTGCGGCCCGCGGCCGATGATTGCCTCTGTCCAGGTCTTTGCCCGGCGGCATAATATCGGCGGGCAGGTTTCCTGCGAGGAGACCATGGCCTGCGGCCTGGGGGCTTGTTTGGGCTGTTCGGTTTTGACGGCCTCAGGCTACAAGACCGTTTGCTGCGACGGCCCGGTATTCGATATAGATGAAGTGGAGATTCCCCTCCCTTGACGGGAGGGGCAAGGGGAGGGTGATCTTGACGGAAAAATCCTCCTCCCTAGCCCTCCCCACAAGGGGGAGGGAAAAATTAAAGGAGTGCCAAAGTCAAGTTATAAATTTATGATGTTGATATCTTATGTAATTGTCGGTTTAATCAGCGGCATTGTCAGCGGCGCTTTCGGCATCGGCGGGGGGACAATCATGGTCCCCGCCCTTATTTTTCTGTTCGGATTAACGCAGCATCAGGCGCAGGGGACGGCGCTGACAGTTATGCTGCCGCCGGTATTTCTTCTGGCCGTGCTGCGTTATTACTGGGCCGGTCATGTAAAAGTGCAGATGGCGCTTTTTATCGCCTGCGGTTTTGTCGTGGGGGCTTTATTGGGTGCGCATTTTATCCAAGGAGTGTCTGAGGTGCATTTAAAACGGGCGTTTGGGATATTTTTGATTCTTGTTGGAATGAAAATGGCATTCTTTAAATAGGGACTAGCGACTGAATAAATGAATCTTACCGTCAAAATAGGCAAGGCAGAATTCGCGAACCCTGTCACTGTGGCCTCAGGGACGTTCGGCTGTGCGCAGAGGTATTACAATCTTGATGAGATTAAGGGATTGGGGGCGATTACCCTTAAGACAGTTACCTTGCATGCCCGGCAGGGCAACCCGCCCCCGCGTATTGTCGAGACGCCGTCGGGCATGGTGAATGCGATCGGCATTGAGAATCCCGGCGCGGACGGTTTTATCGAGCAGAAGCTGCCGTCTTTGCGGGAAATCGGTGTCCCGCTTATTATCAGCATCTTAGGGCATACCGATAAAGAATTTGAGATTTTGACGGAAAAGTTTAATGCGCTGGAGGGCATTCATGCCCTGGAGCTTAATCTGTCCTGCCCGAATTTAGGAAAGAAGACTTTGGTGGCGCAGGATCCGAAGTCAACGTCCCGTGTTGTTAAGCTTGTCAAAAAGGCCTCGCGGCTTCCGGTGATTGCCAAACTTTCCCCGAACGTTACGGATATTTCTGTCATTGCCCGCGCGGCCCAGGATGCCGGGGCCGATGCGGTCAGCCTGGTCAATACCTTTGCGGCCCTGGTCATTGATGTCAAGAGAAAAAGGCCGGTCTTGGGCAATTCCAGCGGAGGCTTAAGCGGCCCGGCTATCCGCCCTATCGCGGTGTATATGGTGGACAGAGCCGCGCAGGCCGTCTCCATTCCTATTATCGCCATGGGCGGGATTATGACTGCTGAAGACGCCCTTCAGTTTATACTAGCCGGGGCAAGCATGGTGGCCGTCGGGACAGCCAATTTTATCAATCCCCGCGCGCCGCTGGAAATCTTGGCCGGCATTAAGAAATACATGAAGGAGAACAAGCTCCATGATATCCAAGAGATCGTCGGAAGCGTGCGCGCATAAATTCCGTCCTCAACTTGTCGTTGCCCTCGATGTAGATACTTTGGATGAGGCCAAAGGGCTGGTGGATTCCTTAAGGGAGGCGGTGGATATTTTCAAGGTCGGCAGCCAGTTATTTACAGCCTCTGGCCCCGAGGCCGTGCGGTATATCTTGAGAAAAGGTAAAGAGGTCTTTCTGGATTTAAAGTTTCATGATATTCCCAGCACCGCGGCTAATGCGGTGCGGGCCGCGGTCGGTCTTGCGGTTGATGGAAAAAGTATTTTTATGTGCACTCTGCATACGCTTGGCGGCAGGAAAATGCTTGAATGCGCCGTTGAAGCAGCGTCCAAGGAGGCTCGCGCTATTGGGGTTAGAAGGCCTTTTTTAGTCGGGGTCACGGTCTTGACAAGTGAGGGGAAAAAGGATAATATACTGCCTCTTATTTTGGAGAGGGCCGGGCTGGCCAAGGAATCCGGTTTGGACGGCGTGGTGGCCTCCAGCGATGAGACAGCCGCTGTCCGCCAGGAATTCGGCAGGGATTTTATCATTGTGACGCCGGGGATTCGTCCCAAGGGGACGGCCGTCGGAGACCAAAAACGCGTGGCAACACCGGCGCAGGCCGTGACGAACGGCAGTCATTTTTTGGTTGTTGGCCGCCCCATTGTCGGCGTAAAAAATCCCCTCGCATCGGCAAGACAGATTCTGGAAGAAATCCATCAGGCCCACGCTTTAGTGCATTGTCAGAAAAATTAGTTCCATAATCTAATCTTATTTATTGAACAGGGGAATCCATCATGTCTCAACAAGTCCAGGAACTTATCAATAAAATCAAGACAGAAGGCCTTCAGGCCGCGCAAGAGCAGGCCAAAGAGATTGAGGCCGAGGCCCAAAAGAATGCCCGCGAGATCACGGACAATGCTCAAAGACGGGCACAGCAGATGATTGCGGAGGCCGAAACAACAATCAAAAAACGGGAAGAGTCCGCCAAGACGGCCCTCCAACAGTCCGGCCGGGATATGCTGCTTTCTTTAAGGAAGGAAATTGAGAAGACCCTCCGCGGCATTGTTACGGCTAAGGTCGGCGAGGCCCTGACGGCCGACAGGCTCTCGCACATGATCCGCGAGGTGTCCCAGAAGGCCATTGAGCAGGATCTTGCCGCTAAAGGCCTGGAGGTGGCGCTTAATCCCCAGGATTTTAAGATCCTGGGAAACGGATTCCTGGCGGAATTGCAAAAACAGCTCAAGAAGCCCCTGGAGTTGAAATCCGCCGATGATATAGGGAAGGGTTTTACGATCAGTTTCGACCAGGGGAAATCCCGCTTTGATTTCACGGATGCAAGTTTAGCCGATTATCTCAGCGCCTACCTTAACGAACAGGTCGCGGCCTTGTTAAAAGAATCGGTGTAAGGCAGCCTTTAGGAAGCAGATATCACAAAGAGGGTATGGGACATACGTATTACTATTTTGCGGCAAGCTTACCGATGCTTTTTTTCGACAGCAGGCCGCCTTTGTCTGTGGAATCGTTC
>MHGQ01000015.1:4582-16574 GCA_001805645.1 Omnitrophica WOR_2 bacterium RIFCSPHIGHO2_02_FULL_50_17
ACCGGGCAGGATTACGATCTTATGAGAAAATTGTTGAACGAGGAGGATCTTGATCCGGATTCACCCAATCCCGTCTGGAATGCCTGGGTGCGGTTTAACAGAAATTTTCGTAACGAACTTACCTGGTACCGGGCGGGCAGACTCAACAAGGACCCCCAGCGTTATTTGCGGGGCCTACGATTTTCGGAGCCGTTCTTGGCCGAACAAATCCAGCAGGCCTCAAAGATGGGCAATCCCCTCGAGGCGCAGAAATCCCTGGACAAAGCGAGGTGGCGGTTTTTAGACGAGATGGAAAGCGGGCATTATTACGACCTTGAGTTTTTGTTTGTTTACGGCTTGAGGCTCAAAATCCTGGAGCGTCACCAGGAATATCATTCCCCCAAGGGCAGGGATGTTTTTTGGGAGCTGCGGCGGATGCAATTCCCTGAGAGTTGTGCTCTTGAACCTGCGGTCAAAAGGAGTTGATGCTGTGAACACAGATATAAGAACAGGAAAAGTGATTGGCGTGAACGGCAATATGGCCGCCGTCGAGTTTGAAAAAAACGTCACGCAAAACGAGGTCGCCTATGTCTGCGCGGGCCGGGAACGGCTGAAATCCGAGGTCATCCGTATCCGCGGCAGCAGGGCGGAATTGCAGGTTTTTGAGGATACGACCGGCATCAAGATCGGCGACGCGGTCGAGTTTACAGGCGAATTGCTGAGCGTGCAGATCGGGCCGGGTCTTTTGGGGCAGATCTTTGACGGCTTGCAGAATCCCCTCCCGCAGCTGGCCGAGAGACACGGATTTTTCTTAAAACGCGGGGCATATTTAAATGCCCTGGACGAGAAAAAGACCTGGGAATTCACGCCGGCCGTGCGCCCCGGGGATAAGGTGAGGGCCGGCGATAAATTGGGCACGGTTCCCGAAAAGATATTCCGGCATTGGATTATGGTCCCATTCGCCCTGCAGGGCGAATGGGAGGTCGTCGACATTGTGGGGAAGGGTAACTATACCATTGCAACGACCGTGGCCATGCTCAAGGATGCGGCAGGCCGGATACATGCCGTGACCATGGTTCAGACCTGGCCGGTGAAGATAGCCATTAAGGCGTATGCGCAGAAATTAAAGCCCACTCAGCCTTTGGTGACGAAATTAAGGATTATTGATACCCTGGTGCCGGTTGCCATCGGCGGGACATTTTGCACGCCGGGCCCTTTTGGCGCCGGCAAGACGGTCCTGCAGCATCTCTTGAGCCGTCATGCGGAAGTGGATATCGTTATTGTGGCGGCCTGCGGGGAACGCGCGGGCGAGGTCGTGGAAATCCTTGAGGAATTCCCGCATCTTGTGGACCCGCGCACCAATCGCAGCCTTATGGAACGCACTATCATTATCTGCAATACAAGCTCCATGCCGGTCGCGGCCAGGGAATCCAGCGTTTATACAGGAGTAACCTTAGCGGAATATTACCGTCAGATGGGGCTGAATGTTTTACTTCTGGCGGACTCGACTTCCCGATGGGCGCAGGCCATGCGTGAGATGTCCGGCCGCCTGGAGGAGATTCCCGGGGAAGAGGCCTTCCCGGCTTATCTGGAATCGCGCATCGCCAATTTTTATGAGCGGGCGGGCTTAGTGAAGTTAAGAGACGGCAGTAAGGGATCGATTACCATCGGCGGCGCGGTGAGTCCCGCCGGCGGCAACTTTGAGGAGCCGGTGACTCAGGCGACTTTAAAGGTCGTGGGCGCCTTCCACGGGTTGTCCAGGGACCGGGCCAATGCCCGCAAGTACCCTTCCGTTGACCCTTTGGACAGCTGGAGCAAATACACCAGCTTTATCGACGGGGATAAGGTTCGAAAGGGGGTGGCACTTTTAAAAAAGAGCCACAGCGTCAATCAGATGATGAAGGTCGTAGGCGAAGAGGGCATCTCCACGCATGAGTTTGTGGATTATCTGAAAGGGGATTTTCTGGATGCCGTTTATCTGCAGCAGAACGCTTTCGACAAGACTGATGAGGCCACATCGGCGGACAGGCAGAGACATGTTTATGATTTGATCGAAGGGATCATGGACAAGGAATTTTCTTTTGAGAACAAGGATACGGCCCGCAAATTTTTCCAGCAGTTAAGGCAAATTTTTATTACGTGGAATTCCGCAGACTTTCAGTCCGAGACCTTCCGGCAGAAAGAGCAGGAGATCCGTCACAAAATATCCAACGGGGCCGTTTAACTGTTTTATTGAGTTTGGCAAATTTTCCCCTAGAATTCCCCTCCCTCGACGGGAGGGGATGAGGGGAGGGTGAAGATTAAATTGTCACCCCCACCTTTCCTCCCCCGTCGAGGGGGAGGAATGAGGGTCAAAAAGTGCCAAACTCAAGCTGTTTTAATAAAAAGGATAAGACGCAATGCAAAAGGTTTACACAAAAATTTTCCAAATCGCCGGCGATGTCATTACCGTCGAGGCTGATGATGTCGGCTACAGGGAGCTGGCGGAGGTCCGCATCTTAAGGGGCGTTTCCCTGGCCCAGGTCATTCGCCTGGACGGCAAAAAAGTCTCGCTGCAGGTTTTGGCCGGCAGCCGCGGTATCTCCACCGACGACCAAGTGCGTTTTTTAAAACGCCCGATGCAGGTGTCCTATTCCGGAAATCTCTTAGGACGCGTCTTTAACGGAAGCGGCGGGCCCCGCGATCACGGCCCTGCGTTAACGGAAAACTTGATTGATATCGGCGGGCCCTCGGTCAATCCGGCCAAGAGGATCGTCCCTAAGAATATGATCCGCACCGGCATCCCGATGATTGACGTCTTCAATTCGCTGGTGGAGTCTCAGAAACTGCCGATTTTCTCGATCGCCGGCGAGCCCTACAACGAACTGCTGGCACGGATTGCCCTGCAGGCCGAAGTAGACCTCATTATCTTAGGCGGGATGGGACTGAAATATGACGATTATCTTTTCTTCCGCGACACCCTCGACCAGCACGGCTCTCTTTCCCGCTCTATCCTTTTTATCCATACGGCCGCTGACCCAACCGTCGAGTGCCTTTTGGTACCGGATATGTGCCTGGCCGTGGCGGAGCAGTTCGCCCTGGAAGGCAAGCGGGTCCTGGTCTTGTTGACGGACATGACGAATTTTTCGGATGCCTTGAAAGAGGTGGCCATTACCATGGAGCAGATCCCGTCCAACCGCGGTTATCCAGGGGATCTTTACAGTCAATTGGCGGCCCGTTATGAGAAGGCGGTGGATTTTCACGGCGCCGGTTCCATTACGATCCTGGCGGTCACGACGATGCCGGGGGATGATGTGACGCACCCGGTACCGGACAATACCGGTTATATCACCGAGGGGCAGTTTTATCTGCGGGGCGGCCATATCGAGCCGTTTGGAAGCCTGAGCCGTCTCAAGCAGCAGGTAAACGGCAAAACCCGCTCGGATCACCGCGCGATTATGGACCGCATGATCCAGCTCTTTGCCGATTACAGGGAAACCCTGGAGAAGCGCTCCATGGGTTTTCAGATGAGCGCGTGGGACGAGAAACTTTTACGTTACGGCAGGCGCTTCGAAGAGGAGCTGATGGACCTCTCGGTCAATATCCCGCTGGAGCAGGCCCTGGACAGGGGATGGGAAATTCTCTCAGCTATTTTTGATTCCGCCGAGACGGGCATGAAGGACTCCCTCATTCAGGAATACTGGCCGAAACAGATGGAAGAGAGAAAATAGAAGATAGAAAATTTCGAATAAATTATGGCTAAAGTTAAGCTCACAAAAGGCGAGCTGAAAAAACAGCGCGACAGCCTCAAGCAGTACCGTCATTATCTGCCCACGCTTTTACTCAAGAAGCAGCAGCTGCAGATGAAAATTTTAGAGGCCCGTAACCTCCTCTCCGACAGAGAACTTGTCCTTAGGAGGAAGGTCGAGGAGATTGAGCCGTGGGCGGGGCTCCTGGCGGACTCTTCCATAGATATCCGGGAATGGATTGCCCCGCAAAATGTCCTGGTCACTATGACCAATATCGCCGGCGCCAATGTTCCCGTTTTTGATAATATCCATTTTAAAGAGGCCGAGTATGATTTATATTTGGCGCCATTCTGGATTGATACCGGCATTGAGGAGCTCCGGCTGATGGTGACAGTTCTGGCGGAGATCATGGTGGTCAACCAGCGTATCGCGATTCTGGAGCACGAATTGCGCATCACGACCCAGCGGGTCAATCTTTTTGAGAAGGTCAAAATCCCCGAGTGTCTGGAAAATATCCGCAAGATTTGTATTTATCTGGGGGATCAGCAGGCCAATGCCGTGGGCGTGAGCAAGGTGGCCAAGAAAAAGATCGAGACAAGAACCCTTGAGGAAGCCGCCGCATGATTGTACCGATGAAAAAAATTCATTTGATTGTCCAAAAGAAGGATATCATCTCTGCCTTGGAGGAATTGCGCAGTCTGGGGACCGTTCATGTGGAGCCTCAGGAGGAGCTTTCGGGATACCAGCTGGAAGAGCGAAGAGAAGAGGTCGAAATCCTCACGAAGGCCATCGATATTTTGAAGGGGTTAAAGCCGCTTTCCGGCGCGGCGCAGGAGGATGCCCCTGACTGGACAGAGGTGGTTAACGGCGTCTTGGAGTTATCCGCCCAGAGCGAGCATTATAAGGAAAGCGCGGCCAAGCGGGAGGTCCTTATCAAGCAGTGGGAGCCGTGGGGGGATTTTGACCCGAGGGATTTGGAAGAGCTTGCCGGCAGAGGAATTTATGTGCGGCTTGGCGAGGTGCCGGCGGCCCAAAAAATTGAGGTGCCGGCAGGAGTCATTCTTGAGACCATTTCCTTGCCGGGGGGGATTCATCGATGCCTGGCTATCTCCAGAGACAAGGGGACTCTCCCTTTTGAAACTGTTTTGCCGCCGGCGATGAGTCTTGCAAAGATGAAGACCCTGCAGGAAGAGGAAGGACGCAAGGGGAATGAGGCCTGGCAGAAGATTGCCGCCCAGGTTTGTTATCTGAATTCTCTGGAGCAGACCCTCGTCGAGCGCAGGAATGTGTTGAGTTTCGAAGAAGTGGAAAAAGGGATGCGCGCCCAAGAGGAACTGGCCCTCTTGAAAGGGTATTGCCCGGCCTCGGCATGCGGGGATTTGCAGGAGAGGGCCCGCGAAGAGAATTGGGGACTGCTGATAGAGGCCCCTTCAGAAGGCGATACTATCCCCACCCTTCTTCGTAATCCGAAATGGGTCGAGCTCATTAAGCCTGTTTTCACCATGATTAATATTATCCCGGGGTACAAGGAAGTGGATATCAGTTTTTTCTTTCTGATATTTTTTGCGATGTTTTTTGGGATTCTTATCGGCGATGCCGGTTACGGGACACTTTTTCTCTTGGCCACGCTGGGGGCCCACAGATCTGCGGGGAAGAAAATGGCGGATAAAAAGCCTTTCTTTCTCATGTATGTGTTAAGCAGCTGCGCCATTTTATGGGGACTGGGGACAGGCACATTATTCGGCCAGATTTTGTTCAAGGCAGCCGTGAAGCCTGTCTTACCGTGGCTGGCGGATAACAAAAACGTTCAACGGCTCTGTTTTTTAATCGGCGTTGTTCATTTGACGATTGCCCATGGCTGGCGGTTTTTGATGAAACTGCCGGCGGTGATCTCAGCCCTGGCGGAAATCGGCTGGATCGTGATCTTGTGGGGGGCCTTTTTTCTGGCCAATGCCATGGTGGTGGGGGCGCCGTTATTCGGCCTGGATATGGGAAAGTCTTGCGGGATTGTTCTCTTTGGGGCGGTCTTGGTTGTCATTGATATCGTCAGCCGGCCCAAGGACGGTCTTTTTACGGGTCTGGTCTTAGCTTTTTTCGGGTGTATAAGCGCCTTTACGGATGTGGTTTCGTATATCCGTCTTTTTGCCGTGGGGCTCGCCGGGGTGGCGGTGGCGGATGCCTTTAATCAGATGGCCCTTGACGTCGGGTTCCATAATGTCGCTGCGGGATTGGGGGCGGCTCTTATCCTGGTCTTCGGCCATATTCTCAACATCACGTTGTGCATGATGGGCGTGCTGGTCCATGGCATACGTCTGAATGTCTTGGAGTTTGCCAGTCACTTGAATATGGAATGGAGCGGCATTAAATACCAGCCTTTTGGAAGGATGCGGGGGTAGTCTCTACTGTCATCCTGAAGCCCGAAGGGCTGAAGGATCTGAAGAGATCCCTCATCACTTCGTTTTTCGGGATGAAGGGTCGGGGGAAAACTCCCCGACCCTTCAATTAAGTCAATCAATTAAACAAGGAGATGGGAAATGGATAATGCAGCAATTGTGTTATGGAAAGATTTGGGGATGGCGGCCGCTTTGGGCCTTTCCGCCGCAGGTTCCGCTTTGGGGGTCGGCGCGGCAGGCCGTGCCGCCGTCGGGGCGTGGAAAAAATGTTTTGCCCAAGGCAAGCAGGCCCCTTTTATTCTGGCCGTCTTTATCGGGGCTCCGCTTTCTCAGACAATTTACGGGATGATTGTTATGAATACCATTGTCGATGCGATTAATCAGGGGACTTACTTATTGATGGCCGGGGTTTTTGGCGGGTTGGCGATTGGGATGTCCGCGTGGATGCAGGGGGAGATCGGCGCCGCGGCCGCGGATGCCATGGCGGAGACCGGCAAGGGTTTCGGCAATTATCTGATTGCCCTCGGCATCGCGGAAACGGTGGCCCTGTTTGTGATGGTATTTATCATGATGGGAACGGGAAGGATAGCGGGCGGTTAGCTCAGCTGGTTAGAGCATCTGACTTACATTCAGAAGGTCGAGGGTTCGATCCCTTCACCGCCCATTGTTGTGGTTCGGATAAATGGGAAAAGAATAGGATAATTATTATAATAGATGATGGAACAACCTGAGACAAAACCAAGCGTCCTTCTTATATATCCAAAAACGGGAATGGATTTTGGGTCAACGATTGCCCCTCCCCATGCCCTCCTCGCTGTTGCAGCGCCTGTCTTAAAGGCCGGTTACAAAGTCAAACTCCTCGACCAAAGGGCGCAGATCATCACTGAAAAGACTCTGGAGAATTATCTCTCGGATGATTTGATTTGTGTCGGGATATCCACGATGACAGGGACACAGATTCGCAACGCCATACATCTTGCGCAGATGGTAGGGGAATTGACTAACGGAAAAGTCCCCATGGTGTGGGGCGGGTGTCACCCTTCCGTTGTGCCGGAACAGACGCTTGAGCATGAAAATGTGGATATCGTCGTTATCGGTGAAGGTGATGAGACCTTTCTCGAGCTTGTTCAGACCCTTGAGCATAAAAGGAGTTTAAGCGCGGTCAAAGGGATTATGTATAAGGAGGCAGGCAAGATGGTCAGGACAGAGTCCAGGCCTCTTCTGGATGTAGAGAATCTGCTTCCTGTCCCCTGGGAGCTTGTGGATGTGGAAAAGTATATCCATAGGGATATGTATCTGCAGGAAAGTCACCGGGTGCTGGATATCGGGCAGACAAGCCGCGGGTGTCCTTTTCGCTGCGGTTTTTGCAGCAGCGCCGCAATCCGGGAACGCAAATGGCGCGCGATGTCTGTGGAAAAAAGTTTAGATCTGATTACAGAGAATGTCAGGCGTTTTCGCTTGAACGGGATTTGGCTGAGGGATGACGAATTTTATATTGACAGAAAAAGGGCCACGGCGATCTGTGAGGGGATGATTGAAAGAAATTTGAACATCTCTTTTTATACGTCCGGCACGCGGGCCGATGTTTTTATTAAGGCATCCGATTATGATATCGACGTCCTTAAGCGCGCCGGCGCTTATACGCTGAAATTTGGCGCCGAGTCGGGCTGCCAGCGGATTTTGGACCTGATGCAGAAAGGGCTTAAGATCGAGCAGACCCTTGAAGCCAACCAGAAATGCAAAAAGCACGGCATTATTCCCGTTTTTGGTTTGATGATTGGCTATCCCACGGAGACGTTCGATGAAATCAATCAAACCATTGATTTGAGTTTTCAGATTCAAAGGGAGAACCCCGCCGCCCAGCTTGAGACCATGGCCTGTTACACGCCTTTGCCGGGGACGCCGGATTTCCCCCTGGCCATGAAATACGGCCTAAAACCGCCCCAGTCCCTGGGGGAATGGTCGGACTGGATTTTTGATGATTATGATTTTGAAGGGAATAAAAGCCCGTGGTTTGATAAAAAGGGGCGCATCTATTTGGGCAATATTTCGTATATGAGTATCCTGGCCAATGCCCTGGAGAATGTAATGGGGAGCCTGAGGAATAGAGCGCTCAGGTTTGTCGCCCAGAACGTGGCAAAACCGGTCAGCTTTTATTATGCCCAGAAATTAAAAAACAAGATGTATAAGTTTGCACCGGATTTGGCCTTGGTCCGGCACCTACGTCACGAATTATTCTACAAGAGCGACCTTACCATCATCTGATATGAGAAGTCTTCTTATAAAGGTGGCGATTAGTTGCGCCTCGGTCATTATCATGGCGATGGCCGCGGCCCTGATTGTCGTTGTTCATATCGCAAAGTTTCTCAAGAGGATCATATTCCGCGATCCTTTCCATGATTCGCGCCGGCACCCTTTGAATTCTCCGGAGGCCCCGCGCGGATAGGGCGCGATATTTTTTCTTTACAAACGGAATTTTCAATACTAAACTACATTTCAATTTGCAGTCAATTCGCAGGGGCCGTAGTGTAGTCTGGTTAACATGTCAGCTTGTCACGCTGAAGATCGCGAGTTCAAATCTCGTCGGCCCCGCCACTTTGCTTTCTTCAAAAACCCTTCGCAGATGTGAAGGGTTTTTTATTGCCCGAAAGAACACGATTCAATATGAATCGCAGTGTCTATAAAGCCGACGCCGAGGATATGGTCAAGATCACCGTCCGGGTGTTTCAGTGGGTTCAGGAAACTGTCGGACAATAGCATGGCCAACAAGAAGGAGTGAGATTGCGCGTCATTTTTTCCGTCCGCGGGGTCTTTCAAAAGAGGACGGAATATAATTTACATATTTAATATATGATTGCAAATCTGTAATAATTATGCTATTCTTCCAGCATGATCAAGCGGATCGTTGAACAGTATCTCCTGCGCCTGGCAAAACAATACCCGGTTATCACCATGACCGGGCCGAGACAGTCGGGGAAAACGACCCTTTGCCGGGCGGCATTTCCCCATAAACGCTATATCTCTTTGGAAAATCTTGACAGCCGTAGAATGGCTGTTAAAGATCCCCGCCGGTTCCTTGCCGACCTCACCGAGGGGGCCGTCCTTGATGAGATCCAGCGCGCCCCGGGCTTGTTATCGTATATCCAGGGGATCGTGGATGAACGCAAGGAGGAAGGGATGTTCATTCTTGCCGGATCCCAGCAGTTTGAATTGATGGATTCCATCACGCAGTCTTTAGCCGGGCGAACCGCCCTGCTCAAACTGCTCCCGTTCTCTTACGCGGAAGTCTATGGGGCGGGCAGAAAAAAACCGGATTTGAACACCGTGTTATTTACGGGTTTCTATCCGCGTATCTTTGACAAAAGATTAAACCCGACGGAAGCCCTGGCGTTTTATGCAACGACCTACATCGAAAGGGACGTGCGCTCTCTGATACGGGTCCAGGATCTTTCGCGGTTCGAAACATTCCTTAAAATTTGCGCTTCCCAGACAGGGCAGATCCTGAACCTTTCGCACTTGAGCAACGAATGCGGCATTGCCGTCAATACTGTCAAAAGCTGGTTGTCTGTTTTGGAGGCCAGCTACATTATTTTTCTGCTCAAACCGCATCACAAGAATTTCCGGAAGCGCTTGATCAGGTCTCCCAAGCTTTACTTTGTCGATGTCGGGCTGGCCGCGTTCTTACTGGATATTCAGGACGCGGGCCATCTTAAAAACCATCCTTTGCGCGGAGCATTGTTCGAAACGTTTATTGTCACGGAAATGCTCAAAGAGAGGTTCAATCATGTCCAGACCAACAATATGTATTACTTTCGGGATAATGTCGGCAATGAAGTGGATGTCTTGATGGATATGGGCAGCGAGGTCATCCCTGTGGAGATTAAATCGGGGCAGACCGTGGCTGATGAGTTTTTCAAGGGCTTGAATTATTATCGTAAATTAAATCCCGCCGTGAAACAGAGCTGGCTTGTTTACGGCGGAGACAAACTTTACCGGGAAGGCGGCCATCATGCCTGCCCCTACGACAAGATAGCGGAACAATTCGGCGGATAAAAAAAAGGAGTAAGAAATGCGCGTCATTTTTGCCGTCCACGGGATCCGCGGCGCGAAAAAGGAACGGCTGGATATTATTGTTAGGCGAGTTATTAAAGGGCGTTGTGCCAATTAATCTGGAAAGTTATTGACAAAGTATCCTCATTGTATAATACTGTATGCATGCAAACAACGGCAATAACCAATAAAGAGTTGGAAGCCGTCCGCGAAATCCGCAATTCTCTTATGCACGCCGGCCGTATTCCTTCCATGCGCGAATTGATGTCTTCTTTAGGTTACCGGTCTCCGCGCTCCGCGTCTTTGCTCGTGGATAAATTGATTAAAAAAGGCGTTCTGCGCCGCAAGGAGGACGGCGGGATTCAATTCATCAAAAGCATAGGAGATGACACCACCCGGGCTCAAACCGTAGACGTCCCCTTAATAGGAAGCGTGGCCTGCGGCACACCAGTTTTAGCCGAAGAAAATATCCAAGCTAAAATTCCCGTCAGCATAAAATTAGCCAAACCGCCTCACCGATATTTCCTGCTTAAAGCCAAAGGCGATTCGATGAATCAGAAGGGAATCCATGACGGGGATTTAGTCCTTGTCCGCCAGCAGACAGCGGCCCAAGACGGCGAGACGGTCGCGGCACTCATAGATGACGAGGCGACTATTAAGGAATTCCGCATCGGCAAAGAGACATATGTTTTAAGACCCAGGTCAACCAATAAAACTCATCAGCCTATTGTACTGACAAAGGATTTTCAAATTCAAGGTGTTGTAATTACTTCGATTCCCCAAATATAAGTTTGTTAGCTTGTATATTCCCCCTGCGAAGTAATTATTCTATAATTAAGAAGGGGTAAAGAAAAATGAAGACAGAACAGCTGGAGTTAATGACCGTTAAAGAGGCCGGCGCATGGGCCAGCCATTTTCTCAAAAGAGAGATAGGGGCCTCCAATATTTCTTATCTTGTGCAGTATGGGAAGATAAAAAAGTATGCCCTGCCTGCCGGCAGGCAGGGGGACAACGGCTCGATTTTAGTTAGCATCAAGGATTTAAAAAATTATTACAACTCATTTCATGGGGATCAAAAATCAATTAGTGGAAATATTCAAACAAAAATATTGTCCGGTGATTGTAAAAATGTATTGAAAG
Organism: Omnitrophica WOR_2 bacterium RIFCSPHIGHO2_02_FULL_50_17; assembly: GCA_001805645.1. GTDB lineage: Bacteria > Omnitrophota > Gorgyraeia > Zapsychrales > Zapsychraceae > O2-FULL-52-10. Next base: position 15,873 of record MHGQ01000015.1, read on the forward strand.
CACTTAATACTAACTCTATCGATTTAATAGTCACTTCACCGCCTTACGCTGATAGAAGAAAAAACACCTACGGCGGCATAAATCCAGATAAGTATGTAGAATGGTTTTTGCCTATCAGCGAGCAATTGTTGAGAGTACTTAAATCAACGGGGACGTTTATTTTGAACATAAAGGAAAAAGCGGAGAATGGAGAAAGAGACACTTATGTGATAGAGCTTATTTTGGCTCTAAGAAAACAGGGCTGGCTGTGGACGGAAGAATTTATTTGGCATAAGAAAAATTGCTATCCAGGCAAGTGGCCGAATCGTTTTAGAGACTCATGGGAACGCCTGTCGCAGTTTAATAAAACAAAAAAATTTAATATGTATCAAGATGAAGTTATGGTGCCGGTTGGAAATTGGGCGAATGGACGGCTAAAAAATCTCAGCGCAACTGACAAGACAAGAGACACATCGAAGAACGGGAGCGGATTCGGCAAAAATGTTTCCAACTGGCTAAATAGAGATAAAGTATACCCGACCAATGTCTTAAGTTTCGCAACCGTGTGCAGCAATAAAAATCACAGCGCCGCTTTTCCAGATGAACTGCCGGAGTGGTTTATGAAACTGTTCACCAAGAAATATGATTGGGTTTTGGACCCGTTTTTAGGTTCTGGTACAACTGTAGAAGCAGCGCAAAGAATGGGGAGAAACTCTATCGGTA
>MHGQ01000016.1:0-323 GCA_001805645.1 Omnitrophica WOR_2 bacterium RIFCSPHIGHO2_02_FULL_50_17
TATTCTTCCCCCTCTCCTACCCTCTCCCCCTTCATGTTAAACGCTTAAACGGTGGTTATAGAGAAAGGAGCGGTAAAAATGTCGTACATAGCTGATTGTATCATTTATCCAAGGGTTTCGACGGAAGGTCAAAAGGATGGCTTCAGTCCCCAAGAGCAAATTGATATGGGCGTAGACCTTTGTAAAAGGAAGGGCTGGACGTATAAAGTTGAGGATGGTGATTTAGGAAAAAGCGGTTCATCAGATAGGCTGGAGGACAGGCCTGCCTTGAAGAAGATAGTTGATGAATGGGCTATCGAAAGAAGGTTTACGCATTTGTTCGT
>MHGQ01000016.1:330-1670 GCA_001805645.1 Omnitrophica WOR_2 bacterium RIFCSPHIGHO2_02_FULL_50_17
ATTGATAGGTTAAGTCGTAATCCTGCCCTTCTGTTCTATGTTAAGAAAATCTTTTTGGATAGTGAGATTAAGATAGCCACTTCGAATGGAATTTACGATTTGGAAAGTGATAAAGACGATTTCTTCACCGACCTGTTAGGACTTATGGCTAAATTAGACAACCGCACCAGAATAGCTAATTTCAAGAGAGGTAAGCGTGGGGCTAAAAAATTAGGTTTCTATATCGGCGGTCCGATACCACCCGGCTATGATAAGGTTAAGGACAAAGATGGTCATAAAAGGTTTGTTATAAGTAAGAAAGAGCCTAATATTTATCTTCGGATTGTTGATTTGTACTTAGAACAAGGCCTGTCATCAGACCGTACAGCACTTAGACTTAATCAGGAAAAAGTACCGACAACGGGTCGCTTCGCTAAAGAAAATCCAAAACGGAAAAAGTTTAAGAAAGGTTTTGGGTTGTATTGGGTTGGGGAGACGATATTAAGTATTTTAAAAAATCCATTTTACAAGGGCAAGGTTGTTGATGGCGTGCAGGTAATTCCGGCCTTGATTACGGAAGAGAGATGGAATCGCATCCAAGAACAAATCATCAAGAATAGAAAAGGTAGCGGCTCAAGTTCAGCTAAGCATCCTGCCCTGTTAAGAGGGCTTCTTGTTAGTGAATGTTGCAATCTTGCAATTTCTCCTCTTATCCGCTCCACGCTCAGAAGTAAACCCGGTTTTATGAATTATCGGAAATATATCTGTGATGGCAGGAATAAAAACATGGTTGACCGTCAATACAAGTCTAAGTGTACGCTACCGATGTTTGATATGGATAAGTTAGATGAAATAGTCTGGTTAAGGGTTAAGGGCGTCTTGGTTCACGATACAGCTCTGAAGGAAGCTATATTGAAAAATCAAAGTCAAAGTGATGTACCAGCTCTGCAGCAAAAGATTGCGGAATTAAAGACTGATATTAAACGGTTTCAGCAAGCCAAATCAGACCTGCTGGACTTCCTTGCTAGTGGTTATTGGACGAAGAATGAGGTAATGGAAAAGGTAATGAAAGTGGATGAGGATATTGCAAATGCCAACAGTGGCATTAAACTGCTTGCAGACCAGATTACGGGAGGGCAAGAATTGAATAGGTTCTTGAATAGTTTAAAGAAGGTCAGAGATGAAATGAGACAAGAATTGTATGGATACACCTTTGAAAAGAAACGAGACCTGCTCCTTAAAATTATTAATAAAATTTTTATATCTTATAATAAGGCGGATGTTGACTGCAAAAGAGATTGTTGGGAAATACGGATAGAGTTTAAGATGAAATTAGCCGACATACCTGTCCTACAGCGATT
>MHGQ01000016.1:1698-11077 GCA_001805645.1 Omnitrophica WOR_2 bacterium RIFCSPHIGHO2_02_FULL_50_17
GGATCGCCATCAACAATCCAATGGATCCCAGTCCGGGCTGGTAAATTTCCGCCACGACCGGGGCCGAGGCGACCCCGCCGATATTCGCCTGACTCGCCGCGGCCACCAGCATCGCCGGCGCCTTCAAAACCCTTGCCGCAATCAAAAGAAATGCCGCATGCACCAGCACAATCACCACACCCGCGATGATCAAAACACCCGAGGCCTGAAGATGTGCGATGCTGGCCTTGGCGCCAATCGTCGTCAGCACGAAATACAAAAGATAATAACCGATTTTTGTCGAACCCATGGCTTCGCAACGGCGTAAGGGTGTCAATGACCCGGCTAATCCGGCGGCCGATACCAAAATGACCGTCCAGGTGAACGCGGAGATCACGCCATGGATGACAGGCAATACATTCGACACCCATCGCAATCCCAATCCAACGATGAAGGCGAACAAAACAATGATCATCACATTTTTCACAGTGAGGGTGACATCGCGCTCATCTTGAAAACCCGCGATTTTCTGGCGGAGATGATCGATCACACTCCGGTCGGAGCGGTTCCAACGGTCAAACGCCGCCTGCCAGGTTGATCCCGTGACCAAGAGCCCCATCCACACGTAGGGAACGATCGTGTCGACGACCACCATCGGCAAAAACACATCGTCCGGCGTCCCCATGGCCTCCTTCACGGCCACCATGTTGGCGCTTCCGCCTGTCCACGAAGCCGACAGCGCCCCGAACCCCATCCAGAACACATCCCCGACGAACGGACGAAAAATCGCGAACGACAACGTTGTCCCCAGCATGATCCCCAGGCTGCCGAAGAGAAACATCAGCACAGCGGTGCGGCCAAGTTGCGCGATGCTTTTAAGATCAACCCCCAAAAGAAGCAGAAACAAACTCGCCGGCAACCCATACGTCGTCACCAGGCTGTACAACGGACTTTTGGCGTCGATCAATCCGGCGGAGGAAATGAGCATCGGCAGAAAATAGATCCAGAAAACCGCGGGAAGGAATCCAAAGTATTTTTTCGTGCGCGGATGTCCCGCCGCGGACAAGACAGCAGTTTCAATGGCCAGCAAAATCAGAAAAAGTAAAAAAGGATGCTGAATCAAGCCCGCGTTTTCCTTCCCTTAATTCAACCGTTACCGGTTGAATTGAGTTGAACAAATGAAGCCTTCTAAACTCCCCGTCCGCCTAAGGCGGACGGGGTATCTGCCGAGGCAATAAAACTGTCTTTTTCCCGCGAATACTCATAATTCAATCCCTATCCCCCGCCGGACGCGGCGCAGGTCATACACGCCGCGGGAGGATAAATAGGACCCCCGGGCGCTACTACCGCGGACAAAAAACGGCGTGTCGAGGTCAATATAAGAAAAACATCCCAGCCCGGCGGCCAGATGCGCCGAGGCCGTCATCGCAAGCGCGCTTTCCATCATCCCTCCGATCATCAGGGCCGTGCCGCAGGCCCGGGCGATCCGGACGATTTCCACTGCCTGCACAAATCCAAACTTCATCAATTTAATATTGAGCACGGAGGCGGCCTTTCCCCGGATAACGGCGACGGCCTCCGAGACACTGCGCACGCTCTCATCGGCGCAGACCGGGATATCCGTCGAGCGGAAAATTTTTTTCAAGCCCTCAAAGTCGGCGGCCGGGACAGGCTGTTCGAGCAAGGCCGGACGGATCCCTAAGCGTTGGAGTGCCCGTAAAAATTGGAGTGTCTTGGCGGCCGAGAACCCCTGATTGGCATCGAGATAAATCGCAGCCCCGGAGGCTAACTTACGCACCGCCGCGACCCGCCGCACGTCCAGATCAAAATCACGGCCGATCTTGACCTTGAAATGACGGAATCCCTGCCGATAAAACCGCCGTACCGTTTCTTCGGTTTCCGGCAAATCCGCGATGACAATGGTAATATCTGTGCGCAACCGACGGCAGCGGTCCCCGAACCATCGCCATAAAGGAATGCCCAGCTTGCGGGTCATGGCATCGAAGAGCGCCATTTCAACCGCCGCAATCATCGCCGGATTTTTTCCCCAGCGTTCATGCAACGCGCCGGAAATCCTAAGATAATCGCGGCTGTCTTTCCCAATGAGCCAGTGTCCCGCCGTTTTAAGGCTGCGTCGTGTCGCCTCCAGCGTCTCGCCGGTAATGTGGGTGGCGACCGCGGCCTCGCCATAACCCTTTGTCCCGTCGGCAAGTGTTAAAACAAACAACAAATTATCCAGCGTGTCATGGCTCCCCAGCGCCGTGCGAAAAGGCTGGATAAGGGGCGCCTGCAATGGAAGAACTTGGGTTTTGCGAATAAACCACGCTTTAGTGGTCATAAGTCGTAAGTCATAAGTCGTAAGCTAAAAGCTGTATTGTCGATCACTTACGACTTACAACTTACCACTTACGACTCGACTCTTATTTTACAATCCTCACTGCATTCAGCCTCTCCAACAGCGACCCGCGCCTGGAGCCTTCCCCCAGCGTCAGGTCGGAAACAACGACGCGGTTTACGACAAACGTGTCGTCTCTGCCGCCGCGGGGCCGGCGGTAGGCCCACGCCGAGTGGATCGCGTACGCCCGGCCCTCGAGCGTTCCCAAATAAAGCATAATATGCCCCTTCATTCCCAGAAGCGTAATCCCGCCGACGGCGGATTCCCGCAGGAGGCGCAATTTCTCGTCAATAGGCGCGCCGGCCGACCACGCGGTAAGCGCTTTACCGGTCTGACTCTGGTTTTTCGAATCACGGGGCAATTCAATGCCGACGGTCGCGAAAATTTCCTGCAAAAACCTTGAACAATCCTGCGCACCGTACATCCCGCCCCAGCCGTAAGGCTGATGGAGCATCTTAAAGGCCTGGGTGAGGACTTGGCGCGGCGTGTAGGGCAAATATCCTTCGTGGATATCCGCAGCGGCCATAAAGCCGGGGACAAGCGCGGCGGTCCCGTCGGGCCGGCGCTGCGGCACGGTCACTTCCGCGTAATCGCCATCAAAACGCATCAGCGGCAAACGCACGCCCATACGGACAAAACCATAAAAATCGGTCATTTCACGGTTAAGATAAATATCCGCATTAGGAACCGTCACGACGACAAACGGCGACGGCCCCAAGACATTGAACTGTTCCTCTATTGCCAGACCGACGTCTTCGGCATTCACCCAACCAGAACTAAGCGGCGATTCGACAAAAAACCATTTCCCGTCCAGACTGCGGTGAAGAACCACGACCGGCGTGCCGATATCCAGCGCGCTGTTTTGCAGTTCATCAAAGTCCGCGTCATGCGCTTTTACGTACAATCCCTCTTTCACAGGCAGAAACCGCTGGTCGGCGTACCGGACGACCAGACCGTAGTGGCGGGGAATCTCCAAAGAAATGACCTCAAGATTAAACGCCTGGCGCGCGGCCGACCAATAGGAAGCGCCGGGCTTGCGGCCGTCGAGCAAAACCAGGCCGCGGGCCCGCAGGTCTTCGAGCTGTTTTTCTAATTGTTCCCGCAATGCCTGACCCGGCACCGCCGCGGGCCATTGGGATAAATCTTTAGTCAAATGAAGTTCCTGACGGACGCGTTCGTTAAAACGGACAATCTCTTCAGAGGACAAAACCACGGCATCGGGACTAGGGTGGCTGCTAATCCAAAAGCCCGGCGTTTTCATCTCTACCGTCGTATGAGGCAGCAAACTGGGCGGGGAATAAAGAACAGCGCGCGGATGACCGGCACAGCCACTAAATAGACAAACCCCAACCACCCCAATGACCCAGGTTCCTGGGGGAAAAGATCGCGGCACAGGCATGGACTCACTATAACAAATTTGAAAAAAAGAAGACAATCAATTTTGAAAATTTGACGTGATACGAAGGAAGAGGTGTGGAAAATTTATGAATACAATTGCCGGCGCTGCTCTTTGATGCGTTCATCCGAAAGATACTCGTCGAACGTTAGACCCGCGCGGTCCACGTATCCCCGGGGGGTAATTTCGACAATGCGGTTGGCCACGGTTTGCACCAGTTGATGGTCGTGCGAAGAGAAAAGAATCGTCCCGCGGAATCTCTCCAGCCCTTTATTGAGCGAGATAATCGCCTCCAGATCCAGATGATTGGTGGGCTCATCCAAGATGATCACGTTGGGCTGCGCCAGCGTCATGCGCAGCAGCATGCATTTGACCCTTTCCCCGCCGGATAAAACATTGACCGGCTTTAACGATTCCTCGCCGGAGAAAAGCATCCTTCCCAGCATGCCGCGGATAAATTCCTCCCCCGTCTCTTTTGAATACTGACGCAGCCAGTTAGCGACGCTTAAATTCCCCTGAAAGTAGGCGGCGTTGTCCTTGGGGAAATACGCCCGCCGGGTGGAAATGCCCCACTTAAAACTGCCGCTCTCGGCCGCGGCCTCCCCCATCAGCATCTGGAATAATGTCGTCTTCACCAGGTTATGGGACCCGACCAAGGCCACCTTCTCGCCCTTTTCGATGGTCAGATTAAGCCTGCTGAACATCACCTGCCCGTCGGTGGATTTCGACAAATTGTCAATCGTCAAGATGTCGTTTCCGGCCTCGCGTTCCTGCTCAAAATGGATATAGGGATATTTGCGCGACGACGGCTGGACATCTTCAACGTTGAGTTTCTGCAGGATTTTCTTACGGCTGGTCGCCTGCCGCGATTTGGACGCGTTGGCGCTGAAGCGCGCGATGAATTCCTGCAGTTCCTTGCGTTTTTCCTCGACCTTTTTATTGGTCTCGCTGCGCTGACGCAACGCGAGCTGGCTCGCTTCCTGCCAAAAGGCGAAGTTTCCCGTATAAAGCTGAATCTTGCCAAAGTCAATATCCGCGATATGCGTGCAGACCTTGTCCAGAAAATGGCGGTCGTGCGAAACGACGACGGCGGTATTTTCAAAGTCGCACAAAAACTCCTCAAGCCACAGGCATGTTTCCACGTCCAGATGATTGGTTGGCTCATCCAAAAGCAGGATATCCGGACTGCCGAACAGGGCCTGGGCCAAAAGCACGCGCACCTTCTCGCCAGCCTCGAGCTGTTTCATCGGCAGGGCATGCAAATCCTCGGGGATCCCTAAGTCGGTTAAGAGCTTCCCCGCGTCCGATTCGGCGTTCCACCCTCCCAGGTCGGCAAACTCTGCCTCCAGCTCGGAGGCGCGCATACCGTCCTCCTCGGAAGCAACCGTCTTGGCATAAATCGCGTCCTTGGCTGTCATAATATCGTAAAGCTTTTTATGCCCCGTGATGACCGTCGTTAAAACCGGATATTCGTCAAAAGCAAACTGGTCCTGTTTCAAGACCGAAATCCGTTTGCCCGGCGGGACAACCACCGTGCCCGCGGTCGAATCGATCTCTCCCGAAAGAATTTTTAAAAACGTGGATTTACCCGAACCGTTGGCCCCGATCAGCCCGTAGCAATTCCCGGGGGAGAAGACGATGTTGACGTCCGAGAAAAGTTTGCGCTGACCGTATTGCAGCGATATGCCTTGAGCTGAAATCATAATCAACCAGCCCTTGCCATCAGAGAAAGCAAAAGCCACATAAATACCATCTGAATAAGCCATCCGATGACACAGACCCCCACGGCCCGCGGGGTGCTTTTGTAATCGAGCGCCTGACGCACCGCGACGACCATCGCAGCCAGCATCCAAATTCCCGTCACCGTAAAAACCAAAGAAGTCAAAAAGGGAATAACGCCTAATACCCGCAGGACCCCCGGCGCGCTGGAAAATCCTATGGTGCGCAGCAGCTGCCCGTAATCGGCCTTGGTCTCTTTTTCGGGAAGGAGTTTCGTCCCAATCCAATAAGTCATAAATGCCCAGAGATACCAGCCGCTTAACGCGGCGATGGTCATAACAATCAAATGGGCGGCTCCCCCCATCGTCATGCCGCCGAGCCCCGCGGCGACGCTCGATAAGACCACGACTCCCATCGCCTGGCCCATGGCGGTTGCATCCGCCTCGACTTCTTCATACAACTGCGGATCCAGCTTTGCCGCGCGAATCATACGCCCTGTGAACTTGCCCATTTTGGACCTCCTTTGTGATGTTAAAAATCCCGCCTGTCCTAGGACAGGCTCATACCTCTGCCAACAAGGCGGCTAAATAACTTTCCGGCGTCACTCCTTCTGTGACAAAATCTTCATCCGGCCCCAGACGTTGGACTCTTTTGATCCGCCGACCTTGCGCGGCGGCCCTGACCATGGCCTCTAAAGAATCGTGGGACACCGCGCTTAAATTGGTCGCGACAAACAAGAACCCGCCGGGGTTAAGGACATTCATCGCCGTTCCAATAAGCGGCGCCAGGTCTTTCTTGACGCTGAAAGTCCTGCCCTCATGTCTGGCGAACGACGGAGGGTCAAGGATAATCAAATCAAAACGGTTATCTTTCGCCAATGCCCGCTTTAAATACTGGGCCGCGTCGGCGCGGATAAACTCATTGCGGGAGGGAACCAGCCGGTTAAGCTCGTAATTGGACCGCCCGCGGGACAAACTCTTTGCGCTGATGTCTACATTCACCACGCTCTCTGCCCCGGCGGCCCGGCAATACACACCGAAAGAACAGGTGTAAGCGAAACAATTCAATACCCTGCGCCCCCTGGCCAGGCCCGCAACGATCTGGCGGTTCCGGCGCATATCCAGAAACAAGCCGCTGTTCAAGGTATCGTTTAAGTCCACGCCGAACTTTAAGCCGTTTTCTCGAACAACGGTCCGGGAGACGTCCTCTTCTATCCAGACGCTGGCCTTGACCGCCTCAGGACGCGAAGAAACGGATTCTGTCCGGTCTTTCATGATCAGATACCGGCCATGGCAGCGGGACCGCACAAAATCCGTCAGAGCCTCTTTCTCTGCAAACCATCTCTTATGAAAAATCTGAGCGGCAAAATGACGACCGTACCGCTCCAGAATCAGGCCTTTTAAACCGTCTCCGAGGCCGTTAACCAGACGCAAGGCGTTGGTATGGCTCTCAAGAGGCTGGCGCTTGCAAAGTGCCGCTTCCAGCAGATCCATGGTTTTATTATCCATTCCTCCCCGCCATAATCCTCGACGCGTTTCACTCGCGGTCCGCTTGCCACTTCCTTGGAACCAGCCTGCCTCGCATTGAGATGAGCGAAGTCGAAGCATCGAACGGTCAAAGGGCTCAGGACGACCCCGTCTGTAAGCGTGTCGAATGGTGGCCGCGGTCTCCGGCTAGCGCGGATGAAATGAAGCCTTCTAAACTCCCCGTCCGCCTAAGGCGGACGGGGTATCCAGGAAAGGCTTCATTCCCGAGGATATAATCCCCGCCTCAAGAGGCGGGGTATCTGCCGAGGCAATGAAGCCTTCCACACTCCACCATCCGCATTAGGCGGATGGTGTATCCGGATAAGGATTCATTCCTTTTGAAGCGGTAACCCCAAAGCCAAGCCCCATCGAACCCTGAAAGAATTTATACGGGGCAAGCATTCGAGGTATTCAAAAGAACAAAGGAAGAAATTCTCAGCCCACGGAATGGTGAAGCGGGAAAAAACCCGGCCGTTGCTTAGAATTGGTCTTATAGGTCAATGTCAGCGCCGGCCAGGCGACAGGCTTATGAACGGCCGCTGCCCTTGCGTTTTGAAAAGCATTCCTTACAGTAAATCGGGCGGTCACCGCTCGGTTTGAAGGGAACTTCACACTCTTTTTTACAATCCGAACAGACCGCTTTGTGCATCTCACGCGGTCCTCTGCCATATCCATCTTGAAAACCCATCTTCTTGCCTCCTGTTTTGGGCACCTGTTTCGAGGTACCGGGTTAATAAGTTATTCCGTAAAATTGACTCCTCTGACAAAAGTATATCATGACATAAATAAAATGGATAAAAAAACTCTTCGATTATTTTAACCCTGCGCCAAAACTTTCTCAAACGACCCGCGCCCCCCTGATGACATTCATCCTCACCAACGATGAGAGAATAATATACATAGCTCTCACTGTCAATGAGAACTTATGACTCTTTTAAGGTAGACCTCCGAAAAAATACCGAAACAAATCCTGATTTTTTGTGTTTAATGATGTGACCAAACACATAAACCGTATAAACCAGGAGGAAGAGATGAAAAAAATACTGACAATCCTGGCTGTTGTAATCCTGTTGCTGCCGTTGAAGGCCTCGGCTGAAGCCCGCGAAGGAGGGGAATGGCGTAACGCCCGCAAAGCAAGGGCACAGGCTTATCGGGAGCAGCAGAAGAAAGAAAATAAGGCCTTTAGGCAATCGCTGCGCGGCCCGGACATGGGCCGTGATCAGAAAATTGCCGCCATTAAAGAGCACCGGCAGACGCAGTATGGGGAAAATGCTGCGTTTCGTGAACAACAGCATCAAGAGGGCGTAAATCATCTTAATGACAAACTCGCCCAAAACAATAAATTAACCGATACGCAGAAACAGGAAATTCTCAATCACGTGGAAACACAATACAGGGAGAATATTGCCTTCAGGGATCAACAGCACACTGAAAATATAAGTGCTATGGACCAAATTTTAGGCGATCTGAATTTAAGCCCGGAGGAGCGAAGGGCTGAAATGAAAAAATATCGTGCTGTTCAAAAAGAGGAAAACAAGCAGCACCGCCAAACACAAAAGGAAGAAAATCAAACCTTCCGTCAATCACTTAAGCCGCAGGAGTGATCAAAGATTACATTTCTCAGCGATGATTTTAACGAACCTTTCCGGTTTAACCGTCGCTAAGAGAGCATTCCATAATGCCTCTGCCCCCTTCTCAGCTTCGAGGGTATATGCTTTGTCCAAATTGCCTCGCTCTTCCAAATAAAAAGTGCCTGCCAAGATTCATTTCGACCAAAATAAAACTAAATTTTGCCACCTTTGACTAACTGCAATAAATCTTCCTCTTGCTCGTATGATCTTGGCAAGCCCCCTTACACTATTAATACCGTGTGCCTCTTTCAATCTGAGATAATATTCAGCCTTATCAAGGGGGAATCTCTCTCTAATCGATTCAGGTGCGCTATATGCCTTCCCCAGGTTCTTTTTTCAATCGTAGCGATGTGTTCCAGGTCTTCAGGGCGATTTCCCAGGCAAAACTTTTGCCGGGCACTCCTTATAATTGTATAAAAAGGGAACTCCCACCAATAAGTCCGGGGTTGAATATCTGCATATTTCTACAAATATTTAGTGAAATTAATCATTTCTGAGGGATTAGGTACATTTTCTCCCTCAGACAAAGAAAAACCCCCATGCTCTTGTGGCTCGCAAGAGCCTTGGTTCGCATGAGGGTAATATATGGGGTCGATGGTTACGCCGAGTAAGGACGCTTATGATCAGCCAACCGACGCCGTTTAATCCGATGTATTATCAAAGCGCTTCTTTGTGAAACTATTTTTCATTCAGGCGGTATCGAACAGCCCTTGCCGCCCCTTCTCTTGTGACA
>MHGQ01000017.1 GCA_001805645.1 Omnitrophica WOR_2 bacterium RIFCSPHIGHO2_02_FULL_50_17
TCCGAGGCGGAAAAAGAGGATGCAGTCCGTGTGTTTATTTTTAAGCGCACGGTACTGCGCGAGCATGGGGGTTTCGGGCATGGGCTGAATTTTATCATAAATTTAAAATAAGGGGAACAGAAATTCCGAAAGCTGTGCTATACTTTCGCTGTACCGTATGCGGTCAGAGATGCTGCATTTAAGGGGATTCCATATGAATATCGTACCGGATAAAAGATTATTTTGGTTTCTTAAGGATAGCATTTCTTTAGATTTGTCTAATAATGCCGATTTAGAGTTGTATGTCCAGCATGTTCTATCCAGAGGAAGGATGGAGGACGTAAAGACTCTTTTAGCCACAGTTGATTTTAAGCGATTTAAGCAGATATTTTCCAAGATTAAACGATTTTTCCCGTGGGAAGTGGGGCGTTTTTGGGAGGATTTCATTGCAACTTATTAGCCCGGTTCAAGAAAAAATTCTCCAAGATTTTGGCAAAGTCAAGGATAGCAACCAGTTTTATTTAACGGGCGGCACGGCCCTTGCTTATTTTTATTTAAATCACCGGCAGAGTAATGACCTGGATTTTTTCACATCAGCTGAGGAGATTATCGATCCTTTTAGCCGCCAGCTTGAAAAGCATCTAGCGGCCCAAGGGTTTGAAAGTCAACGCCAAAGGTCGTTTCATTTTTTTGTGGAGTTGATTGTTTCCTTGAAAGGAGAAACCACCCTCATTCATTTGGCTCTAGATTCCGCATTTCGTTTCGAGCCCGCCAGAATATTCCCGGGGTATCCCGATTTAAAAGTCGACGGCTTGACGGACATCGCCTCCAATAAGCTTTTGGCGTTATTTGGCCGGGCAGCCTTGAGAGATTTTATTGATGTTTATTTTCTGCTGCAAGACAGACGTTTCTCAAGGGAACAACTCGCGGAGGCCGCCCGTCAGAAGGATCCAGGATTTGATCTCTACTGGCTGGGAGTGGCGTTTGAGCGTATTCATACCTTTCCTGCGGATTCTCCCGACATGCTGCTTCTTCTTCAGCCAGTCAAGTTCAAAGAATTGGAGAATTTTTTTGATAAGTGGCGTCAGGAGATTGCGAGGGAATTAAAATCATAAAAATACGGTTTTTTCCCTAGGGACAATTTTTTTCATTATGGAATATTCAAAGATAGGGCTTGATTTTTCAATGACATGGAACAGGAGAACAAGATGAAGACAAAATCCGGTTTTACGATCATAGAGCTCATGATTGCTGCCGTTATCATCGGTGTCCTGGCCGCGATTGCCATCCCCAGCTACCGCATTCAGATGATGAAAGTCAGGAATCAGGAGGCGCTTCGTATTTTGACAGCCCTCTGGGAGGCGCAGAGGGATTTCCAGAGGGATAACGGGGTTTATACAACCGCTATGGTGGATTTAGCCATAGATATTCCGGCGCCCAGGAATTTTGCCGCGCCGGTCCTTGATGATGGGACAACGTCTGTGACCTGCGGCGGGGTGCCGTGGTTTTATCTCGCCAGCATGCAAGACAATGCCAGCACCTATACATTGTATGTATTAACAGATGGTCGTATCGTTTGTACGCCCTGCCCCGTCCCCGGCTCTCTTTGCACGAAGATGGGTTTCCCCGACTGGTGATGGCGATTTTTGTTTTAGGTCCGGCACTCATTCCTGCCTGCCCCCGTATAAGGCTTCACTACGATAACCCATTCCTCCCTTGACAGTTTCCGCTCAATATATAAAATAGGCACGGCTATCGACTTGGATAGTAGGGGACGCACATTGTGCGTCCCCTACATGGCCGTAACAAAATAAGACGCATGAAGAACATTTACCTCCTCAAAGACCTTGCCAAGGTCAGCGGGTATTCGACGCATACCCTGAAATACTACCTGCGCCTGGGGCTCTTGCGGGAGATCGGCCGCAGTCCCGAGACCAATTTCCGCTATTTTGACGACTCCTCGTGTATGCGTCTTAAAGAGATTCGGCGGCTTCAGAAAGAGGCCTATTCCCTCAAGGAGATTTATGAGCGGCTGGAAGGATGATTTAATTAAAAAAGATATCTGCATGGCCGCCGTATTCCTAAGCGTATGGGCGGGGGTGCCGTTACGGCTTTACGGGCAGGAAGAGGCGTTGCCGCTTCCTGCGTCCGAGGCGGTGCATAGTCCCTTGAAGTCCATCGAAGAGGCGGGTCTTTCCGCCCCTCCGGCGCAGGTGAACGCGGTTCTTAATACGGCAGAATCCTTCGAGGAGGCCGGGGAGACGGTCGAAGAGAGGCCCGTCAAGACCGTCTTGGATAGCCTCGAGGTGAGGGATGAGGATATCCATGAGGCCTTAAATCAGATTGCCCTGGAGAGCGGTCTGGCGATTGACGTCGATGAAGGCGTCGAGGGAAGAATAACGATCTATTTAAAAGATGTGGATGTGGATGACGCCTTAAGGATTATCCTGGATGCCAATAACCTGGCTTACGTCAGAGAAGGAAAGAGCGTCCGTGTGATGAGGGCGCAGGATTTTGAGGAACAGTTTGGATATCCCTTCAGCCGGAAGATTCAGACCAGGATGATGCCTCTTCTTCATACCTCTTTCCATCAGGTGGAGGCGCTTTTAAATCAGATGAAAAGCGAAACAGGCAAGATTTTTTACAGCGAGGCAGCGAAAACTTTGATTTTGATGGATGCGCCGGAGCCGTTAAAGGCCATGGCCGATTTGATCAAGGAATTGGATGTGCCTGTGGCCATCAAGACCTTTGAGCTGCAGCATCGCCAGGCCAAAGATATCGTCAAGGATATTCAAGGGATGCTGACCTCTAATGTCGGCCGCATCCGCTTGGATGAATCCGCCAACCACATTATCGTAACCGACACTCCCTCCCGCATTGAAGAAATTGCCCGGCGCATTGAAGAGCTTGACCAGCCCTCCGTCGAGATTCTGGTGGAGACCAAGGTCCTTCAGATTATCCTCAATGACGAGCACCGGGAAGGGATTGACTGGGAGGCCATCGTCTCGGATTTTCAAAGTCTGAAGTTTGAGGGCTTTGGGAAAAGGGAAGGGGGGAGCTTAAGCCTGGGCACGGTCAGCGAAGAGGATTATGTGATTTTATTGGATGCCCTGGATACGGTGGGGATGATCAATGCGGTCTCCAACGTCAAAATGACGCTTGCCGACGGAAAGACCGGAGAGATTGTCCTCAATTCCAGCGATCTCTTAAGCGCTTATGAGCGGGAGGAAAAAGAGATGGGGGCCGGGGATGGCCAGGACATCACCTATCATATCACCCCCGAGGTGACGCCAGAGAAGAATGTCATGATGCGTATCCGGCCCGAGGTTGTCTCAGCCGGCAGCGAGAAACACGAAAACGCCGCCCTCCAGATTCAGGGAGGGACGACCATCGTTGTCGGGGGATTGTTCAAGGACGTCTGGGTGGAGGCAACGCGCAAGATTTTCCTTTTGGGAGATTTGCCGATTGTCGGGTTTGCCTTCCGCAACCAGGGAGAGCGCCAGCGCGAGACGGAGATCATCGTCTTTTTGACGCCGAAGGTGATTGTGAAAGAATAGTGGTAAGTCGTAAGTCGTAAGTGGTAAGCAGAAAAGGTAAGGTAAGAAGAAGTGATTGTAGCGAAGTTGAGGATGGTTGTGATGAAATTAGAAAAATATTTTATGGTTTTTTGTCAAAAATTTTTGTAGAGTTTTTAGCTTACAACTTATCACTTACGACTTACGACTAGAGTTGGGATATGTTTAAACCCCGTTTTTCAAGTTGGCTGGTTGTCGCGTCCCTTGCGCTGTTCGCCAGCGGCTGCGCGACGGCTCCCCGTCGGCGGGCGGCGGCTCTTAAAGACAAGGCCTATCTCAGGGATCTCTGCGACCGGCATGCGATTCTCTGGCAGTGGGATCCTGTGGCCCAGGTCGTGTCTCTGGATGTGGAGGGGACCAAGGCTCGTCTTTTGGTCGGGAGCGATATCCTCCTTCTGGGTAAGAATCAGGTGCAGTTGAGCGCGCCGGTGAGCATTCTGCAAAGTTCCGTGATGGTGCCGTCCGACTTCAAGGCCAAGGTGTTCGGCTCTTTGGAAAAGACATGGACAGGCAGAAAGGAATATTCCCTCCGAAAGGTCAGGGGGGTGGTCATTGACCCGGGGCATGGCGGCAAGGACCCCGGGGCGAGGGGCTTCATCGGCACAGAAGAAAAAGGGGTCGTCCTGGATATCGCCCAGCGTCTTAAGAAAATATTGGAGCGCGGCGGGGTCAAGGTGATTATGACACGCGATGACGATACTTTTATCTCCCTTCCGGAACGCACCGAGATTGCCAGCCGCTCCGAGGCGGATTTGTTCATCAGCATCCATGCCAATTCGAGCCCCGGACGCGGCATTCAGGGGGTTGAGGTGTTCTCGCTGGCGGATTTAGGGACGCTGGAGAAAAATGAGGCCCAGCGCCAGCAGAATCAGCAGACGATGTTCAAAGATTTGGCGATGAAACGGAATCCTGCAAGCGTTGAGGACATTGTGGCGGATATGCTGTATACCCATAAACAGGCGGTTTCTCCGACGCTGGCACAGGAGGTGGCGGGCAAGGTGGCCCGGTCGGCAAAGACGAGAAATCGCGGACAAAAGCGGGCGCGCTTTTTTGTACTGCGTAATACCCTGATTCCCGCCGTATTGGCGGAGGTGGGATTTTTGTCCAACCCCAAAGAGGAAAAACTGCTGAAAACGGCCTCTTACCGGCAAAAAGTTGCCGACGGATTGGCCAAGGGCATTCTGGATTATGCGGACGGACGGTGAGAAATCGGATTAGGGTGAACGATTAACGTAAGGGCTTTCTGATATGAATAATAATCCCATCGGTGTTTTTGATTCCGGCCTGGGCGGTCTGACCGTCGTTAAAGAGATGATGAGACAGTTTCCTTGCGAGGATATCGTTTATTACGGCGATACGGCGCGGCTGCCCTACGGAACGAAATCGAAAGAGTCCATCATCCGTTTCTCCAGGGAAAACGCCGGTGTGCTTGTGCGGCAGAGGGTGAAGATTATTGTCGTGGCCTGCAATTCTTCCTCAAGCTATGCCCTGCCGGCGCTCAAAAAGCATCTGAAGATTCCTGTTGTCGGCGTGATTGAGCCGGGGGCAAAGAAGGCGGCGGCCCTGACCCGCAATAAACGCGTCGGTGTCATCGCCACCTCGGCTACCATCGGCAGCCGGGCGTATGTGAAGGCCATCCATAAATATGCCGCCTCTGTCCGCGTGTGGGGACAGGCCTGCCCTTTGTTTGTGCCCCTCGTGGAGGAGGGATGGACGGATACCCCTGTGACTTTGGCGGTTGCCCGCACCTATTTGGCCCCTTTAAAGAAGGCGGGAATTGATACGCTGATTTTAGGATGCACGCATTATCCCCTGCTGAAAGAGACGATCCAGCAGGTGATGGGCAAGGGAGTTGTTCTTATTGACTCGGCCCGGGAGGTGGCCGGGGAGGTTCAAAGGATTCTCGAAGGGCGCCGGTGGCTGAGGACTCGCTGGGGGCGAGGGGAATCTCCCCGCCGCAGAGGCAGGCCTGCCTCACGGATAGGGAGGCATCAATTTATGATCAGCGACCGGCCCCAGGCTTTTGAGAAAATTGCCAGGGAGTTTCTCGGCAGGGATATTCGTGTGCGTGTTGTAAAACCGGGGAGCCATTCTACGTGAGGCGCAGTGATGTTTGAACTTTCTGTTAAATCCAAGATTGCCTCGGCGCATTTCCTGCGGGGGTATGCGGGGATGTGCAAGGACCTCCATGGCCATACATGGTCTGTGGAGGTCGTGGTCATGAACGACCGCCTGGATACAATAGGGATGGTGACGGATTTTATCGTCCTTAAAAAACAATTAACGGATTTTTTGGCCGGGATTGACCATGTGTGCCTGAATGATCTTGCGTATTTTCAGGAGCACAATCCTACGACGGAGAATATCGCCCGATACATCTGCCGGAATTTTGCCCCGGTTGTTTCCCCTTTGAAGATTAAAAGGGTGCAGGTCTGGGAGTCCGAGACCTCGAGCGTGGTGTATTATGAATAAAGTGCACAAGCGCACAGGAGCACAGGGACACCTGCCTGCCGGCCGGCAGGCAGGCAAGACACTTTTTTTACGTGTGTCCTGTGTCTTGTGTCTTCGTGTCTTGGAATCATGAAAAAAGCGGTCGTCTTACTTTCCGGAGGGTTGGATTCGGCAACTCTTCTTTATTACGCCAAGGCCCAGGGGTTTCAGGCGTATTGTTTGATTTTGGATTACGGCCAGAGACATCAGGTGGAAATCGAGCATGCCCAGCGCATTGCCCGGCAGGCCGGGGTTCCTTACAAGCTGGTCCAGCTTACGTTTCCCTGGCAGGGGTCTTCCCTGCTGGACAGGAAGATGCGGCTGCCGCGGCGTAAAGAGATTAATCCCCAAGAGATTCCGTCCACGTACGTGCCGGCCCGCAATATCATTTTTTTAAGCCTCGCCGCCTCTTATGCCGAGGCGGTCGGCGCCTCAGCTGTTTTTATCGGCGCCAATGCGGTTGATTATTCGGGTTACCCGGACTGCCGGCCGGAATTTTTTAAGGCCTACCAGCAGGCCTTAAGGAAGGGGACCAAGGCAGGCGTTCAGAAAAAGGCGGTCAAGATTTGCGCCCCCTTTGTCCGCAAGACCAAGGCAGAGATTATTAAGCTTGGGGCAGGACTTAAAGTGCCGTACCATTGGACGTGGTCGTGTTACCGGGGAGGAAAGAGGCCCTGCGGGAAGTGCGACAGCTGTCTGCTGCGCCGTCGGGGATTTGAGGCGGCAGGCCTTCCAGATCCGTTAGTGTAGGGGCAGAATTATGAAAGCAAGAATTTCCGAGATATTTCAATCCATCCAGGGCGAGGGCAAATACGTCGGCATCCAGCAGGTGTTTGTCCGTTTCTTTCAGTGCAACATGCGCTGTGTGTGGTGCGATACCCCGCATTCTATCGGCGATACGGCCTGCCGCTACGCAGAATACAGCCTTGAGGAGCTGCTGGGGGCGGTTCAATTTTTAAAGGGGGGATGCCATTCGGTAAGCCTCACCGGCGGGGAGCCCCTGCTGCAGAAAGATTTTCTCCAGACGCTGCTGCCGCATCTTAAAGAATCAGGGATGGGCGTGTATCTGGAGACCAACGGGATTCTGCCTCAGGAATTGGAGGCCGTTATTGATGACGTGGATATCATTGCCATGGATTTTAAACTGCCCAGCTCGACGCAATGCCGCCCCTATTGGCAGGAGCATGAGGCTTTTTTGAAGAAAGCCAGGGAGAAAGATGTCTTTATCAAGGCGGTGATTTCCAGCGGGACGCTTCAAGAAGACATCGCGGCCTCTGTGGAGCTGGCCGCGGGCATCGACCCTGATATCTTCTTTATTTTACAGCCCAATTATTTCGACCGGCATAACGGCGTCCTGCAGAAATGCCGGGAATATCAGGATTACTGCCTTAAATACCTGCGTCATGTCAGAATCGTGCCCCAGATGCATAAGGTGTGGAAGGTGAGATAAAAGGGGGAAGGGTTCAGGGTTGAGGGTAAGTGAAAGCGGCAGGGAGGGAAGCATGGCAAAAAGAAAAAGTTCTTACGAAGATTTGCAGGAGCACATCCGTGCGCTCAAGACGCCGGCCATCGAGGTATGGAAAAACAAATACCCCGGCAGGCAATACACGGTTCATCTCCATATCCCGGAATGCACCTGTATCTGCCCCAAGACAGGTCTGCCGGACTTTGTAACGCTTCATATCGCCTACGGTCCCGGAAAGATGTGCGTTGAGCTTAAATCTTTAAAGATGTACATTGTTGCCTTCCGCGACGTAGGCGTCTTTCACGAGCATCTTGTGAATAAAATTCTGGATGATTTCGTGAAGGCCTGTAAGCCGCGCTGGGCAAAGGTGGAAGGGATTGTCAGCCCGCGCGGGGGGATCACAACAACCGTTGTCAGCGAGTATCCAAGGGAGAAAAGGAAGAATTCGACAGGAGTTTATTATGAATCGAACCGACGGGCGCGCACCTGATCAACTGCGCAAGGTCAAGGTAACACAGAATTTCGTCCAATACGCCGAAGGCTCCTGTCTTATTGAATTCGGCCAGACGCGGGTCATATGCACGGCGAGCGTGGAAGAGGGGGTTCCGCCGTTTTTAAAAGGCAAAGGCACCGGCTGGGTCACCGCCGAATACGGCATGCTGCCCCGTTCGTGCTCCACACGAGTCAAGCGTGACAAAACGCTCACCTCGGGCCGCACCCTGGAAATCCAGCGGCTGATCGGACGGTCGCTGCGCAGTGTCGTTGAGACGGCCGGACTGGGCGAGCGCACCGTCAAGGTTGACTGCGATGTCATTCAGGCCGACGGCGGGACGCGCACGGCTTCCATCACAGGCGGTTTTATCGCTTTAGTCCTGGCCCTCGAAAAAATGAAAAAGCAGGGATTGATGAAAGGGATGCCGCTCACGGATTATGTGGCGGCAGTAAGCGTGGGGATTCATCAAGGAGCGCTTCTTTTGGACCTCAATTACGAAGAGGATTCCGCCGCGGAAATGGACATGAACGTCGTGATGGTTGGGAAGGGGCAACTGGTGGAAGTCCAGGGCACCGCCGAGAGGAACCCTTTTACCAAAAAAGAAATGGACAAGCTTTTGGATTTGGCCGCAAAAGGCATTCAGGAACTTATTCGAATGCAGAAGAAACATATTGGAGAATTTAGGTTATGGTAACTACCATTGAGATTGCTTCGCCCCTCCGGGGCTCGCAATGACGCGTAACGGAATTTAATGCGTTTGTATTAGATGCTGGATTCTCGATGGTCAAATCGAGTTTCCAGTATCCAGCATCGAGCATCAAGTAAAGTCGTCTATGACTGAGCTTATTGTTGCCACCACCAACCCCGGAAAGCTGCGGGAAATCAGAGAACTCCTCCAAGACTTTGATATCAAGGTAACATCTCTTGCCGATTATCCGGACGCGCCCAAAGTCGAAGAGGACGGGAAGAATTTCGCCCAGAACGCGCTCAAAAAAGCGGCGACCATCGCCTTTTATACAAAGAAGCTGACTTTGGGAGAGGATTCCGGACTCGAGGTCAAAGCGCTGAGGAACAAGCCGGGCATTTATTCGGCCCGTTTTGCCGGGAACGGCGCGACGGACAAAAAAAATAACGCGAAATTACTGCGCGAACTGCGCGGGGTGCCCTCGAAAAAACGCCGGGCCCGTTACAGGTGTTTCGCCGCCTTGGTGGACGGTCAGCGCGTCATCGACGTCGTGAGCGGTTCCTGCGCCGGCGTCATCGCGCTCAAGGGCAAAGGCAAGAATGGCTTCGGCTACGATCCGCTTTTTTTTATTCCGCGATACAACAAAACCTTCGGCGAGCTGGACCCTGCCGTCAAGGCGAAGATCAGTCATAGAGCGAAGGCGTTTGCGAAGGTGAAAAAGATATTGAGGAAACATGCAGGATAGTTACGTGCCCCCCCAGCAACGGCTTGCGGACGAGATAGGTGTCGTTTTTTCGACCGTCAACCGGCGGCTTAACGGCAAGA
>MHGQ01000018.1 GCA_001805645.1 Omnitrophica WOR_2 bacterium RIFCSPHIGHO2_02_FULL_50_17
GGATAAACCGGGGACAGGCCTGGGACTTTACATCGTAAAGACGAACACCGAACTGCTCGGGGGAAGGGTTGGCTTGGAGAGTGAGGCGGGGGCAGGCACTACATTTACGATAAGACTGCCTCTTTTACAGGTTTCGTCGAGTCCGTTGGTTAAAAAGGTTAGCGGCTTGGATAAATGGGCTTCCTTCCCGCCTAACAAAAAGGGGAACAAAAATGGGACAGCGCCTGATTCTGAAAGGACGAAAGACGAAGGACAAAAGACGACCAGCTCGCCGGTGGAGGGGATGACCTCTGTAACGGCCGCGCGGGATACAGAGCTAGTTTTGGAAATGGTGAGACGGGGATTAAGCCGGAATCAAGAAAATACTTCCCGTCTCATTGAGATATTAACAGATATGGGGATAGATTATTTTGTGAGGGAAAATGCCGCGAGAGGATTAGGATGGCTGGCTCCTTATATCACCATGGATGAGTTCAGAAATAAAGCCATCCGTGCTCTTCGAGAGGCCATAAGCGATGAAACATGGGATGTACGCTCAGCCGCCGCCAGGGCATGGGGAGAATTTAAAGATATAACCGTTTTGAATGAATTGGAGAACCTTTCTGCGCGCGATCCTCATCCAGCAGTCAGAAGGTCTGCTAAGATTTCCGCTGAGAATATCAGGGGAAAAGCTGTCAATTTAACCTCTTTCACAGATGAGGGCAAGACCAGCCCTTCGACTGAGCTCGGGGCTAGTGGTGAGTCCTTCGACGTTGCTCAGGATTCCTCTCGAAGAATCCCGAGCGGAGTCGAGGGACGAAGTCGAACCACCAGCTCGCCGGTGCGCGGGAAGACCTCGGAAAGACAGGTCAAGAGTTTTACGGTGTTATGGCAGGACAAGGCGCATGACCTGCTGGACCTTATCCTGGAGGGAAGTCTCACCCATGATGAGTTTCGACAGCTTGTGCTTCAGATTGAGCTGCAGGGGAAAGATTTGATCGTTGAGCCTTATGTGGACAGAAACACAACTTACACGAGGCGTACCTTAATCCGCCTTCTGCAGATTAATCCCGCGACTTTCAACAACTGGCTGGAAGCGGCTGGGTTAGAGGATAAAGAATCTTTCTCGTTTGGCGATGTGGGGCGCTTGATCCCGTATGTAACGGCCTCCAAAGCCGCCCAACATTTGGGTATTAGAGAGGTCCGGGTGCCTTCTCTGTTGAAGAAGCTTGATTCTGCTCATATACCCCGCAGCTCTGCTGCGGGGATTCAAAATCGCAGGAATGAAGCCCTACCTGGATACCCCGATGCTTGCATCGGGGAGTTTAGAAGGCTTCATTTGAAGGGCAAACCCCTTCTGCCCGGTGTGCGGAAAATAGCCGACAGCTGGATGATTCCGCGGGATTCCATCAATGGGTTTATCCGACGGGAAAAGAGACTGGTTTCCCTAAAGCAGGTCTTTGATAAATTCCGGCAGTTCCGCGAGAAGTATCCTCTTGTCAGCGATTATCTCAAGTTTTATAACATCGTAACACATGTCGATTATTATTTCGAGGAAACTGCCCATTGGGCGTTTAAGGGACGCCGCAATATCACGACAAAAAGACTTGAAGGGCTTGAGGACGATTTGTCTGATACAACAGCACTGCTGCTTGAAGATATCTTTGATTTAGCCGATCTTCTTCGTTCTTTGCAGAAACGGCCGGCCAAAAAGAAGGGGCTGTCCGACGTTTTTGAAGATGTCTACAGACAACAAGGCAGAGAACTCCTCGCGCAGATACGCCGTCGGGAGAACAGGGAGTCATTGATCGGCAAGGTCAGATTCATGGATAGCTCTGAACTGGCCGCCGCCATTTCCCGGTATCTTATGCAAACCTGGAACGATGAACAGCGCACTGCCTATAAATCTATCGTCGGCCGGCTGGCTGATCAGACGGCCTGGATGGTCATCCTTGACCGCCTTGACCAGCGGTTCGTGCAAGCCCCTGTCCTGCAGGGGGCCGGGGAACTGCTGCTTCACGACATTCTATTGTTAGTGCCGATGTACAAGAGCGTTGAATTTCTTGCGACGATTCTCTTAAAAGTGGGGGTCTCTAATGTCCTCTCGATGCGCAGGGAATTGGACCAACGACCTTATTCCTTTGATCCTCTTTCCCTCTTCAGGGATATGGTGGAGACCTTTGACCGGCTGTTAGGAGAGGTTATGGTGCAGTTAACAGCCGTTGAAAAATTCTCTGAAGAGGAAGCGGCGGCGGAAGCTCACCTGATGATATATAAAATTTTCAGCGTTCAGAGGGAGGATTACAGGGCGGCTGTTCGGGAAATGTTTCTCAGACGTAGGTATTCACATCTCATCGCTCAACGTCAGGGCGCCGCTTTACCCGAGGAAGTAGAAGGGGTTCTGCGGGATCTGCAGACGGTTTTCAATAAGATTGATTTTCGTATTTATTGGGCAGACTACCGCAAGAAAGACGGGGAGAGCAGGATTTTCGCCCGGGCCGTTGATGCCGAGGGCGTTTTTTACCGTGTCTGGGCGCAGGATAAATTATCCGGCTATCACGCCGCTCTTCAACAAATTTACCGTCATTTCCATAAGTCTCTTGTGAAGACATTGGATAAGATTGAACAACAGGCCGACCGACGAGAGATCAGCCGGGAAGCGGGATGGCAGGTGCGGTATCTTATTCTCAAACCCCTGGCCCTGGCCGCCGCCTTTCTGGAGATGGAATTAAAGTCCTGGTTTATGCGAAAGGTTCAGGAGGTCTCCGGAGAGAAGGTCGCGGAGGGAAAGACCCCATCGGTTATGGGTCGAGGCGATTACCATGACCGGATGGCCCGCTGGGAGGACATCGTGCGGAAAGCGTCCGGGAATCTGGGGAAGGAGGGTCTTGACCTTTCCGCCATTCTTGAGGAAGGTTTCATAGAAGAAGAGCTGCGGCTGATGAATCTGCATAAGGAAACGGATAAGCCCGGCAGCGGCAGGGCGGATAAAGAAGAATATTCTATCTTCTCCAGGGATATTCAGCGCCGGGACGGCAATGCATCCAGGTCATCCTCGTCGGTGGAAGATAAGGGTAAGGCTGATGAGAACGGGAAAACCCCCGCAGGACAGAAACAGGACGGAAAAAGCCTGACCCCTGAGCAGATTGCGTTTTATTCCAGCCTAGTGAAAGAAGAGAAGCCACGTCATGCCCTATGGGCTATTCAGCTTACTACAGACGAACGAATGGAAGGCGCGAGGGGCGATGCGCGTCTTCTTGAGCTCTTGGAAGAGGCGATGAAGGTTATCAGGGATCATCCGGGAATGCTGCTGGAGGATATGAAGCTTGTTTCAAAAGAAGATCCATTTGCCTTCGGACGGCTGGAGAAATTTGCCGGGAGGTATCCGGATATCTTCGCGGATCAGATTGAGTACTGGTTAAGCCTTGTTTTTAAGAACGAAGATTTCTTCAAGATAACGACAGACTTTATCAACAGCGCCGGGGGTTCGGCTTTGTATTATAAGGCCAGGCATAAGCGGCAGGAGGATGCATCGTCTCAGAAGAGCAGTTCGCCGGTTCAGAGGAATAGGCAGGATTTCTTCTCGCGAAGACTGCAGGCGCTGAAGGCTGATCTGAGAAATCTGCTGATTTCCCCTCCAAGAGAGGCGGCTGTTGTCCAGGAGCTGATGGCGCTGTTAAAACACAATAAAGACCCCGCCCATACTGAAAAAACGGCGTTATTCTTGGGCGCGGGGATAAGCCTGGACTCTTATCTCCCGCGTTTCTCGGAAGTGAAGGACATGACATTTCAGGTTATGGAGGAGATTAGCGGTGAGGCCGAGACCCGCGAATATATGGATTTGATTCGTCAGGACGACAAAGAAGATCCCCTTCCCCCGGACGTTTTCTTTCATATCTCCCAGGAATACCTGTCCAAAGAAGATTTTCTCTCCATTTTTGACATTATGGATCCTCATCAACCTCAAGATTACTCCAGGGTTGTCCGTCCCAACAGCATTCATCGTATTTTGGCGGCCTTGGCCAGGGAAGGATTTTTGCCTATGATTCCTACTACGAACGTTGATTCTCTGCTGGAGGAAGATCTAAGGCGTCAGGGTGTTTCTTTACGCGTTTATGTAAGCAATGACGACTTTAGGCGTTACCGTGAGAGGCAGGGCGATGAGGCCGCGTTCTCCGGGACGCGTATATTCAAATTTTTCGGGAGCGTTGAAGAAAGACAAGAGATTATCAAGGCGTTTTATCAGGAGGTGCGGGGGCTGCCTAATTACAAGGCCGAGGTTTTAGAGGAAATTTTACAAAACTATCATCTCTTGGTTATGGGATATGCCGGCAGGGACAGAAGCATTGCCCCTAAGATGGTGGAATTTACCGCGGCCTCGCATAAAAGAATTGACTGGATCTTCGAGCCGCGCGTTGCCGCCGGTGAGATCAAGCGTCTCCTGGAAAAGGCGGCACCGGCGCGTTTCCATGCTTATGAAGCCGATCTCAAGCAGGTCATGGAGACGCTGCATGAGTCCATGAATGTGGGATTAAGCTGGGTGGAAAGGATGCCTTTCGTCTTGCAGGCTAAGCGCACCGTGCGTGAGGTTGTTACCGACTCTGCCGGACGGCATTTGGGATGGGATACGATCGTTGTTCTTTTACTTACCATATTTAATGCGATCCCCTGGATCGTCAATGCCTCAGATGACGCCAAGATAGGAAGCTTTGTTGTGACCGGCATCATTGTCTTTATCAAGCAGTCGCTTTATCCCCGTTTTAAGGCTGTTAAAGAACATATTTATAAATTGCGCGCGGAGAAACGCAAGGCTCTCATAACGGCTTCGTGGAAAAAGAAATGGCCCAGGGAGAGGGTTTTGAATATTATCGCGGAACTGCTCCTTGAATTTAAGAGATTTGACCTGGCGCTAAAGACGGTCGAGAAAAATAGAGACCTGCTGGGGCGCGATTCCGGGGCGCCGGTTGCGGTGCGCGTTCAGACGGAACGCCTCTCCGGGGAAGTCAAGTTTATCCCGGGACAATGGAATGAGGCTGGCGAGGATTTTGAGAGGAGCCTGCGGTTGAGCGAACAGCAAGGGGATGTCCTGGGCCAATACCGCGCGTGGACAGGATTGGGAGAGGTTTATGCCATCAGAGGAAACATCAAAGAGGCCATCGCTTCCTATAAACAGGCAGGGGATCTGTTTGGAAGGCTGGGGGAGCATGTCAGTAAATTGGAAATAGCGGAGAATAAAAACAGTCTGTCGGAGTTTCTTTTGAAGATTGGCAAGTGGGATGAGGCGAGGTTGCGTGCCCAAGAGGCCGATGACGCGGCCCGCGAAGTGGCTTTTGTCCCTGCGCAGGCGCAGGCCCAAAGGAACATGGGCCTTTATTTCCGATACCGCGGGGATTTTGCGGAGGCCAAGAATCATTTTGATGAAAACTTAAGGTTGCGCCGGGAGGCCGGTGACAGAAGAGGCCAGGCCAGGGCCTATCTGGATTTGGGTCGGCTTTATCTGGATCAGGGAGAGTGGGAAATCGCCGAGGAGCCGCTTTCTTTTGCGTTGAAAATTTTCAGGGAGCTGGAGGATCGGCTGGGAGAGGCGCAGATCCTGATGTATTTGGGAATACTTCATCGCCAGAAAGGGAATCTCGGCGAGGCCATGGATGATCTTCTGGAAAGCCTGCGCCAGGGCAGGTACGCCGGCCCGGCGGGAAGGGAAAAGGAGAAGTTTCGTTTTGGTATTACGAATAAACGTGTAACCGCCGAGGCCCTTTATCAGTTAGCCCTTGTTTACGAGGATTACGGCAATTATGAAATGGCCGAAACAACCCTTCGGAAAAGCGAGGATATTCTCACAAAGATTGCCGAGACAGTCGGCGATTTCTGGAAGTTGGCAAAAATCAATAACCGTTCTGCCGCTTTTTATGTCCGTATGGCTAAAAGAGTTTTGGATAAGGAGTTGGAGGGAGGAAGAGGCGGATACTTAGAGAAGGCGAAAGAAAATAACGCGCAGAGTTACCGTCTCAGAAGAAAGATCGGCGACCGTATCGGGTTTGCCAAGACAAGGGAGGCGGCCGGTTCGATTTATCAGATGCAGGGAGATTGGCCGAGGGCAGAGAAGTCATTGCGGAAGGCGAGAGATATTTTCAGCAGGATGGGGGACAAGGCCGGCACATACCGGCTGACGTATCAGTTGGGGGTGCTGGCCCATATCCGGGGGAATTTGGAAGAGGCCCTCATGAGGTTTACGGAAAGCATGCATTCGTATTCGGCCATGAGCCATAAGGCGGGATACATAGAATCTCTCTTGGGCCGCGCCGGGATTTATTATGTTTCAGGCAGGATGGAATCAGCCCGCCGGGATTTTGACCAGGCCTTCGAGACCGCCTCGTATGTCCATGCTAAGCCTTATCAGGCAAAGGCATTGTTAGGTTTGGGCAGAGTCTATCTGACAGGCCGGCTGCCCGCGGATAAAGAGCGGATACAGGCGCAGTTGATCATGCTGCATAAAGAGCCGTCTTCAGTTCACAGGCTTGCGATAAAACTTGATACGGCCGGATTGACTAAGAAACTCGTTGAGGCCGGGTTGGAACTCACAGAACAGACCCACGGCTGGCCTGCGTTAAAAAATGAATTTGAAAAGCTTTTGGAAGAAACCCGCTCCTCTTCGCCGGTGGAGCCAAAGGCGGTTACCGTCAAAATCCGCGGGTCCGAAGATTTGGCATTGTTTTATCATGAATCTCCTTATGTCTTTTCTCATTTGTATTTGGATGCCTCGGACGCTGGCACGATAACGTTTATCAGGAATGTGTTCGGTGATTACAACCCCAAAAGCGTCGAGAAATACGGCATCCTCGTTTTGTTCGATTCCAGGAAAGAGGCCTTGTCTCTCGTCGGCGTCTTTGCGCAGTCTACGGTGCGGGGTCTGCAGCTTATTCCGTTTGATGTGCCTCAAGAATTGGAAGAATTGTTGCAAGAGACGCAGTTGCAGATTGGGACCGTCTTCCGGTCTTTATTCAATTTGCGTTATTTCGAGGACGGGGCGTTTAACCGTCCCCTGCGCGATAAATATATTTTCGAACTGATAGCAACCTACAAACAGGAAGTGGAAGTTGTATCGAATCCTTCCGCCGTTTACAGCGCTCAGTCCTGGCGATTAAGCGTCCGTGTTGAAGATTTGAATACGGGCATGGAAGGAGAAATAACATTTTACGAGAAAAGCTTATCTTCCAGCCCTCTGCGGGATGAACTCAAGAGGGTCTTCGCGGCCGGCCTCATCGCCGGGGCGGTCGCGGCCATCTCCGGCACTCATCCGGTATTGATATGGGATGACACGCCGCAGATCAAGGCTGTTCTGGAGTGGGATTTGTTCGCGAATATCTCCGAGACCATCCTCCGTCATGCCGACCTCGACGATATCCAGCATGTCATCAGTCCCGAATTCCTGCGCGCCATCCAGATTGTCGAAAGCGGGTTTGATCCCAAGGGGGTCTCGGGCAAGGGTGCCCGGGGACTGATGCAGTTGATGCCGATCACGATTGAAGAGATCAATGATCAATTGCGGGAGATCGGGCCGGAGCCGACCATTGAGGCTGTCCAATCGAAATCCGCCGTGTTGAGGGCCTTGTTTGGCCGCAGGCGCGGACCTCTTGTTTTCCAAGGCGTGGTCCGTTCCAGGGAAGACAGCGTCAAAGCCGCCGCTTATCTGCTTTATGACAACCTGGATTTCCTCCGCCATCATGAAATTGTCAGGACGAAAAAAGGATTCTTGCTGAAAGAGTCAGCCGTTCCCGTCGTGCGCGACCGTGATTGGGAGCGCAAGGCGATTCTGGCCATGTACAACGGCGGCAGGGGATCCGTCGTCAAGCGAATCCGCCGGCATGGAGACAAGTGGCTGTCGGTTCCCAATGGCCTGCCCGCGGAGACCAAGGCGTTTATCAAAAAAGTCGAGGGTCTTTTCCCTGTCCCCGCCGCCTCTTCGCCTGTGAGAAGCTATATTTTGATTGCTGATGCCGCGGAGTTTGAGCGTCTTAAGAGGCGGCTTGTTGCTCTGACAGGGCGGTCTATGGCGATTGATCAGGAGACTCTGGCGAATTCCATTCGCAAGGATGTATTTGAAGGCCTACTGGAGAGCGCGAATCTTCATCCGTCTGTGGAAGACATAAGGAGATTGTATTCGCGCTGGCAAGATGAACTTTTGGCAGACAACCTCATCCGCCACGATCAGGAAGAGACGAACCTAAGACAGGCCGTGGACGCGCGCACGGCCATCGCCATTATTTCCAGAAATGTCTTCGTGGCATGGCAGAAAAATAAAGACAGAGGAGTCCCGACGCTGGTAGCCTTCACCGGATATTCTTCCGCCGGCAAGTCCACACTGGCCCGGGAGGTGAAAGCGTATTTAGAGAACACCGGCGGCATGGATGTACATATTCTTGAACTGGATGATTATCTCATCGACAAAGACAAAAGACCGCTTCCGCAGATTCTTTACAATAAGTATGACCTGCTGTGGTTTTTCAGCGATCTCTTAAAGATCAAAGAGGGCCGGACGATCCAGAAGCCTGTTTTTGATCAACAGACGCGCCGGCGCAGAGATGAGCTTGAGACCGTCGTGCCCGGGATCCGTATCATCCTCGTGGACGGCATCCTGAGCCTCCCTGACCCTCTGATCATCGGCAGGCTTTGGGCGCAAGGGTTTATTTTCCCACAGGAACCCATTTATGAGACGAGCGTTTTTGTGGAGGCTCCCTTTAATGTAAGGCTGGCATGGGCTAAACAGCGCGTTATCAAAGCCAAAAGATATTTGGGCGAGGGGCTGTCGCAGGAAGCGGTTTTGGCTTTGGTTGAGGAAAAAGCCCTGCATTGGAATAAGACAGAACCTCAATATATCGAATCACAGAAATGGATGGCGGATTTTGTCGTGGATACGACCTTGGACGGCGGCCATATGTATTTTGGTATTATTACCGCTGTGGTCGCCAAAGCCATGGAGCGGAACGGTGTTCTGTTCAATGGTCAGGGCTTGCCTGTGTCTTCTGATTCCAGCATGGCCGCGCGCCATGCCAGGGCCATGATCGACAACACCATTGATGAGGGTAGTTATGGTTTGGAACGGCCTGAATTAGCCGAATACCTGGGAAATGGCAACCGGGCCGAAGGGTACAGATTCATTCATGAGATCCAGCCTATTGTTCTTGAGTTTGAGCTTTTAAAAATTCCTCTTCCGGCGATGGCGGATCTGAGAGAGCGCGTCTATGGGGTAGAATCCAGGGCCGGGATGACAAAAGACAAATTGGTGACCCAGGGCCCCATCCGCGATGTCAGCTTGAATTATCTGAGCGCCGCGTCCAAGCTTTTCCTCATCAGGGAGTTCGATCTTAAAACGGCTTCAGGCTGGATGGATGGCGAATGGCGCCGGTTGATCGGGGAGGGTAAGGGCGCGGAGGCTGTTGATCCGGAGACTTCGTCTTCGCCTGTGTCTGATGAGGGGGCTAAGAGCCCTT
>MHGQ01000019.1 GCA_001805645.1 Omnitrophica WOR_2 bacterium RIFCSPHIGHO2_02_FULL_50_17
CCCCAGTCTCTTGTGGGGAGGGTAAGGGAGGGGGAGAAAAGCAACGTTTGCCGTCGATCCCCCTCCCCTAACCCCTCGCACGAAGGGAGGGGAATCCTATCCAATTTTCTCTATCCGCTAAACATTTACCAATTTATAGGCATGGCGGCCATAGGCTGTCTGGCCGGCTGCGCAGGGCCCACGGCGTTTAAAAATGCCCCGTCGGTACGGGAGGCCGCAGCGGCCGCCCGCGTCGTAAAAGATACCTTTGTTCAGGATGGAAAAATTATCGATGCCGATTCCTTAGGACAGGGGGGCAAGGTGCTGATTGTCCCTTTTACGGCCGGGGCCGGCATTGAGGCCGGCGAACAATTAGATAAGATTGCCTTGATGACGGTCAAGGGGATGGCCGATATGCTAAAAGGAGACGTTCCGGGATTTGAAATTCTGGATAACGCAAATGCCTCACAAGCGCGTTTTATTGTCAAAGGGCGTGTCGTTGAGATGAAGTCCGGTTCACGTTTCACCCGATTTATTTTAAAAACTGCGAAGATTTCCCTGGGCGTCGAGGGACGGATGATTGATGCCAAAACTCAAAGGACGGTGCTTGTTTTTACTCACCGCCTTCAGGCCCGCCGCGGGGAAAAGGATCGCAGACAGTTGGGGTATCAGATAGGCCAAGACATAGGCCGTTTCATTTTATCGGCGTTGGAATCGTGAAAGGATGGGAGTTATGTTTGCGGAATGTCAAAGGAGCGGCATAACGTGATTGTTGTAACGGGAGCGGCAGGATTTATCGGCAGCTGTATCGTGGCCAAACTTAACGATCGGGGGGCGCGTGATCTCATCCTCGCGGATCATCTCAATAAGGACAAAGAGAAGAACCTGGCGAATAAATCCTATTCCCGCTATTACGATAAAAAAAAGTTTCTTGCCCTTGTCCGCGATGATCAACTGGATTCCCGCCTGGAGGCGCTCATTCACATGGGGGCCTGCAGTTCAACCACTCTGCAGGATGAACAGTATTTCAGGGAGAATAATTTTGAATACAGCCGGACACTTGCCCAGTGGGCCGTGCGGCACCAGGTGCGTTTTATTTACGCGAGCTCCGCTGCCACCTACGGCGACGGTTCCGCCGGCTACAGGGATGATGAGGCGACAATCCGAAAATGCAGGCCCCTTAATTTCTACGGCCAGTCCAAGCAGGATTTTGACCTCTGGGTCTTGGACAACGGCCTGGCCGATAAGGTAACGGGCTTAAGGTTTTTCAACGTCTTTGGGCCTAACGAATATCATAAAGGGGACATGAAGAGTGTCGTCGCCAAGGCCTATCAGCGCGTCGTTGAAGAAGGCAAGATGAGCCTTTTTAAGTCCCACAGGAAAGAATACAAGGACGGCGAGCAAAAAAGGGATTTCATTTATGTCAAAGACGCGGTGGATATTGTCCTGTTTTTTTTAGATCACCCGGATAAGACAGGTATTTTTAACGTCGGGACGGGGGAGGCCCGCATGTGGAACGATTTGGCCAGGGCGTTGTTTGCCGCCGCCGGAAAAAAAACCAAGATTGAATATGTGGAAATGCCTCAGGGGCTGGAAGAGCGCTATCAGTATTTCACGCAGGCGGATATGACAAAGTTAAGGGAGGCCGGTTATTCGAGGCCTTTCACCGGTCTTGAGGATGCCGTCTGTGATTACGTGCGGTATTTAGAGAGCCATGCGTACCTTTAACCCGCAGATCGTCGGGTCCGCTGAAGTCTGGCGACCGATGAAAGGGAAAAGATGATCAGTTATTTTCTTTTGCTTGTCGCCATCATATTCTTCGTATGGGGATTGATTGCGATTATTAAAGGATGGCAGGGCTGTGCCGAGGATGAGAGCGTCCCTATTTCCGAACTGGAGGAAATGAAGGAATGGACGGCCGGCTATCCTTTTGAGCGGCGGATGCAGGAGCAAGAGAAAAAGGCCTCTCCCTTGCCGCAGGAAATCGAGACGATCAAAAAGGAATATGAACGGCTGCGCGCCGAACAGGAATCTCAGATGGGCGATCTTAAAGAACGTCTGGCGCAGCTTAACAGGGATAAAGAGCAGTTGCTGCTGAGCAGAGAGATCGTCGATGAGTTGAAGGCGGAAAATCAAAGATTGCAGGAGCGGGAGGATGGCCATCGTTCTAAAATCGGCCGTTTGGAGAAAGAAGTTTCTGAGGCCGGGCAGGCGGCCTTAGGGCATCAGTCCCAATTCGGCGAGAAGATAGAACAGATGCAGGCTGAGAATCAGCATCTGTTGAGGGGACTTAAGGAGAAAGAAGAGCAATTGCGGCAGCTTATGGCGGATTTGGAGTTAACTCAGAAGGTTAATAATCAGAAACTGAATGAGGCCCAGAGGGCGATGGATTTCTTGAGAATCCAGAAAGAGGAAAGTGCCCGGATGCTGGAAGAGGCATTGAGTAAACAATTGTCGGAAGCCGCGGCAAGTATCGAGCACTTAAAGAGAGAGAAAGAAGAGTGGGTTGCGGTCAAGGCGGTGTTGGAAGAGCATCTCCAAAAGGCCGAGACGCAGAATGCCCGTCTGGTGGAGAGGGAGAGTGCCTTGCGTCATGATCTTGCCAAGCAGCGCGCCCAGACATTGGGACTTGAGAAAATCTGCGAGGATTTCAAAATTCAGATTGATGAGATGTCAAAGTCTCCGATTGCAAACCGATAGTATTTTGGTATAATATCACACCGATGAAGACCGCAATCCAACGGACGTTGCTCCTGTGTCTTGCCGCTGCCCTGATGGGATGTGCCTCCTTCACGGAGACAGCAAAAAGTGTTTGGGGGACATCCATTACTCCTCTAGAGCTTGCCCGCACGGATGCCCTGCGGAAAACCTACACGTGTGATCTTAAAGAGTGTTATGAGGCGGCCTTGAGCCTGGCGCGCAACGAAGAATCTTTGGAGCCGCAGACGCAGAAGCTTTTTGACGTCTTCTTAAAAGATTCTCGTCAGCGGCATATTGTCGTTATGGGTATCCAGGGCAGTGTGGATACGACCGAGGTCGGCATATTTTTTGATGATCTGGGGCAGGATACTGTCCGGATTGAAATTTCTTCCTTAAGCACCAGCGCCAAGAAAAAAGTCGCCCGGGCCGTCTTTGAGGAGTTTGACCAGCGTTTTCCTTTTGCCCGCTGATGAGAACGATCCCGCCTAATGTCTAAACCATGATCGAACACGAGTTGTTATTCTTGGGACTGTTAAAAAACGGGCCGAAACACGGTTACGAGATTAAAAGGCTCATTGAAGAAGAGCTGTTTCCGTTTGTCGGCCTGAAAATCAAGTCCATTTATTATCCCTTAAAGACAATGGAGAAGCTCGGCCTCGTGAAGAAGGACGTGGGCCGCGAAGGGAAATGGCCCGAGAAATACGTTTACAGCCTCACCTCCAAGGGTGAGAAAATTTTTGATCATTTGATCACGGAAAGTTTTCTCTCCATTGAGCGGCCGTATTTTAACATTGATTTGTCGCTGTATTTCCTGGAGTATGTGGACAAGCCGATTGCCAAAAGGCAGCTGCGCGGACGGATTCTTTTTTTAAGGCGCATACGCCGCGAGCTTCAATCTCTCAAGAAAACCATGAAGACTCCCCGCAGGCATCTTGAGGTCATCGTTGACCATGATCTGGACCTGGTGGAGGCCGAGATCCGCTCCATCGGCCGGCTCATGGAGGCCCTTTCCTAAGGGAGTTAAAGGACCAGACTTCCTGCCTTGGAAAATCCCTGTTACCAACATTTTAAAAGTGGACAGTCCCAGTAAGTGAGTTTTGATGAATTGGACGTCCAGCAATTGATCTTTGAACCAGAAGCAGAGTTCGGACAATCCGGATTTTTGATCTGGATGAATGCGCAGTGTTACCCTTTCCCGGACGGGTGCGTTGTTAATTGACTTGGAGATGACAAGGATTGTTTTTTTCTTGACAGGGCGTGGACAAGCTGATACAGTGTCTCACATCCATTATGATTGAAAGATCGCCCAAACAATTCAATGAAGAGAAGAACAGGCTAGTATCTTTTCTGATAAAGGAGAGGATGCGCTTGAGCCAAGGGAGGGAGACTGTCTTTGCGGTTATCATGCGAACACATGGGCATTTTACTGCGGAAGACATTGTCAAGGCCTGCAGAGGAAAGGCTTCCAAGGTTTCTCGGGCTACTGTTTACCGGAGTCTTCAAGAATTGTTGGAGGCCGGCATTGTCCGGGTAACTGCTTTTGGAGAAAAACATAACCATTTTGAGCATACCTACGATGAAAGATTACATCATCATGCTCAGTGTGTCCGGTGTCATGGCTTTATTGAATTTCCTGACCTGGATGAGGACGAGAGATATCGACCTCTCTTGGAGAAGGAAGGATTCAAAGTCTTGGGACATGAAATGCACTTTTATGGCATTTGCAAAAAATGTCGGAAGAAGGGGTGAAAATTTTTTTATTCTATATATGAGACAGTGTATCAATTAGCAACCCAGTTATAGAGAAGAATGATTTTTCAGTTTATTAACCTTCCCGACGTAAATAATCATTGCGTCGGGTTAGCATGGGAAGTGTTATGATTCGTTTAATATGGAGCATTGTATTAGGAACATTTTTTTGGTTGCCGACGATTTGTATGGCTGCCGTTCAGGGCGAGTATACTATCGTCATTAAGGACCATAAATTTGAACCCGAGCAATTAACTATACCCGCCAATCAAAAAGTAAAATTAGTCATCGATAATCAAGATTCCACACCGGAAGAATTTGAGAGCCATGATTTAAAAAGGGAAAAAATCATTCAAGGAAATAGTCAGGGGACGGTTATGGTCGGGCCGTTAACCCCCGGAGCGTATCATTTTGTCGGCGAATTTCACGAGGACACGGCCAAGGGCGTCATGATTGTCGAACAAAAAGAGGAGTAGAAAAATGTTTTCCATTGCCATTGTCATTTTTCGGGAGATGTTTGAAATTGCACTCATCGTGGGAGTGCTTATGGCGGCCACCCGGGGTCTGAGGAAACGCGGCCAATGGGTCATGGTGGGGGTCTTGGGCGGGATCGCGGGCTCGGTTCTGATCGCTTTCTTTGCCGACAGGATTTCGCAAGCGGCCGAAGGCATGGGGCAGGAAATGCTTAATGCGATTATTTTGCTTATCACCGCGATCCTGATCGGGTGGACGGTTCTATGGATGAGCCGCCACGGCCGCGAACTGACACAACATCTCAAGCGGGTGGGGCACTCAGTCGTCAAGGGAGAGAAGCCAATCCATACCTTAGCTGTTGTTGTCGCTTTAACTGTGCTTAGAGAGGGAACCGAGATTGTCATGTTTACGTACAGCGCATTCGTTACCGGTGGACGGCCGCTTGATTTGATTCTTGGTTTCTTATTCGGCGCTTTTACCGGAGGGGCCGTAGGGGTGATTCTTTACTATGGGTTGATCAAGATCCCGATAAAACACATTTTCAACGTGACCAGTTGGCTGCTGATGTTTCTGGTCGCTGGTATGGTTTCACAGGCCGCTGGATACCTGACAGCCGCCGGTAAATTACCGGAATTGATCCCGACGATGTGGGACACCTCAAAGTTATTGTCCGAAGACAGCCTTTTGGGGGAATTCTTGCAAGTGTTGTTGGGTTATGCGCAGCGCCCATCGGGGATGCAGGTTTTGGTGTATGCCGCGACGCTGGCGGCATTTGGCTGCTTGGTCAAATTTTATGGGGAAACAGTAAAACAACAAGGAGGAACAAAATGTATTTCAAGCACAAACTGGTGATGGGGGTGTTCGTCGGCGTGATGGTGGGGGTTTGCCCGTCTTTTGTCCGGGCGCAGGAGACGAAGGCCACTGTTCTGTTG
Organism: Omnitrophica WOR_2 bacterium RIFCSPHIGHO2_02_FULL_50_17; assembly: GCA_001805645.1. GTDB lineage: Bacteria > Omnitrophota > Gorgyraeia > Zapsychrales > Zapsychraceae > O2-FULL-52-10. The sequence continues at coordinate 5,835 of MHGQ01000019.1, forward strand.
AAAGAAGTCGTTGTTAGAGCCAAAGAAGAGAGACAAAATATTTTACCATCTGTCGAAGGGGCCAGGATCTACAGCGGCAAAAAAACATCGATCATAGATTTGAAGGAACCTCCTCAAATCATCAACAATAATTACCGCCAGGCTTTAGGGAAAACCCCTGGTTTATTATTAAGTGAAGAGACCACCCCGCTTCTGAGCCTGGGATACCGCGGGCTGGAGCCGCACCGGGCGCAGTTTACCCAGGTGTTAAAAGACGGGATCCCGATCCACGCGGATATGTTCGGGTATCCGGAAGCGTATTATTCGCCGCCGCTGCAAACCATCGACCATATTGATTTCATTCATGGCGGAGGATCGCTTATGTATGGGCCGCAGCCGGGGGGCGCTCTGAATTTTGTGACCAAAGATCCTTATGAGGGCGGGCATTTGTCTTTCATTGAGGAAAACAGCGGCGGCAGCCACGGGTTGTATTCCAACTATACCGGATTAAGCGGCACAGAGGGACCGCTGGGATATTACGGGTATTTTCATCATCGTCAGTCCCAGGGATTTCGGGCCAACAACAGTCAATTTGATTTGTTCTCAGGGGGAACAAAATTCAAGATCAGCCCCAGAGAAGGAGAGGTCTGGAAAATCGGGCTGGATGCCTATGGGGAAGAGCACGGGGAACCGGGAGGCCTGACGAGGGCGGATTTTGACGCGGATCCCGGCAAGGCCACCCGCTTGAATGACCATTTCGAGCTGAACCGCTACGCGGGATCATTGTCTCTGGAAAAAGACTTGGCCGCGGACCGGTTTCTTGAGTTGAAAACGTTCGGAGGCTACTATGAGCGTTTAAGCTGGAGACAGCGCAGTTCGGCCGGCAGCAATTTCGGCACCGCGCCCAGCGGGGCGAATGCCTCGACCAACGAGATTGAAAGCCAGGAGTTCTTTACCGGCGGGATTGATGCCCGGATGCGCCAGGACTATGCGGCGCTGGGTTCCGATGAGCACGCGCTCACCACGGGGGTCCTCTATTATCATGTGAGCTCTCCGCGGCTCGATAAACGGGGGACCACCGCGGATGCTACCGACGGCGCTATTCGCAAGGACGCCGACCGGCAGATGAATTATGTTTCGGTCTTTACGGAAAATCTTTTCAAATTCGGTAAGTTGTCCGTCACCCCCGGCGTGCGCTTAGAGAGCGTCTGGCAGGCGATCAAAGAAAATACGAATGTGGACAAGACCACTGTTCCTCTGGCTGATGAATCGGATTTTAGCTTCGTGCCCTTAGCTGGACTGGGGCTGGCGTACGAATTGCCCGCGAACACGGAAATCTACGGGAATGTTTCTCAGAGTTATCGCCCCAAGATTTATACGCAAGCCGTTCCGACGGGAAGCGGGCAAGTGGTCAACGCAGATCTGGAAGAAGGCAAGTCCTGGCAGGCGGAAGCGGGGCTGCGCGGGACACCGCGTGATTATTTTTCCTGGGACGGCAGCCTGTTTTATATGGCATTCAACGACCAGATCGGAACCTCCGGTTCCACCATGGAGAACGTGGGCGACGCGCGGCATTCCGGCCTCGAGCTCTCCGGCGAGCTGGACCTCATCGGGTTGCTGGATGACGGGAACCAGAGCGACTATGGACAGAAAGTCGGGTCCCTCAAATGGTTCGCCAATATGATGCTCTTAAATGCCGAGTTCACCCAAGGCCCCAACGAGGGCAAAACTCCGCAGTATGCCCCGGATTTTATCTTCAAGACCGGGCTGGAATACAATTATCACGATAAAGGGAAAGTGCGGCTGGCCGGTACCTTCGTGGACGATCACTTCGCCAACGACACCAATACCGCCCAATATATCGTCCCTTCGTATAAGGTGTGGGATTTAACAGGAGAAATAAAAATTTACAAGGACAGCGTCAGCATCTTCGGCGGGATTAACAACCTCTTCGATGAACAGTATTTCGCCCGGGTGCGCAGTGACGGCATCGATCCGGCCGACGGGCGAAATTATTACGCCGGCGCGAAAGTTGAGTGGTAAATGACGGCGCAACTTATGGGACGAAGTGAACATAAGTTGCTGCCGGAATTTACCCCGCCCTTTCTGTACAATTGTTTAGAAATGGCGGGATCCAATTCGTACTCATTGCAGGAGGGTTTACGATGACATTCTGGGGTCAGACATTATGGGGTCTTTTCCAAAAGGGTGGTTTTGCCATGTGGCCGCTGCTGATGTGCTCGGTCATGGCACTGGCCATCATCGCGGAGCGGTTTTATTTTCATTTTACGATCCGCTTGGATGAGGCGGCTTTTCGCAAAGAATTAAAACAGTTGTTGATGGCAAAAAAAAGCAATGAGGCCATCGCCCTGTGTCAATCATCCTCCCATCCTGTTCCCGAGATCGCGCAGCAGTATCTGTTGAATCTTCTTTTGGACGCCCAGCGCACCAATATCCTCAAGTGTGAGGGTTCCCTTTTGCTGGAGGGCGTTGAAAAAAATCTCAAGGGTCTGGCAACGATCGCGCATCTGGCGCCGCTATTGGGGTTGCTGGGGACAGTGATGGGGCTGGTGAGCGCCTTTCATCAGATTGAGATTTTAGGAGGCCAGGTCCAGGCCGGGAATCTCGCCGGGGGCATCTGGGAGGCGTTGATCACAACCGTCTTTGGGTTGGTGGTGGCGATCCCCGCCACGGCATTTTTTCATTATTTCGAAAATAAAACGGATTTTATCGCCCGGCGCATGCAGCTGGTGATCAGCGAACTCGACCGCTTTTTTGGCAAGGAAACGCATCCGGGGTTCCGGCCGCTGGATGCCGAAGAAGTGGAAGATCAGGAGAAGGCGGTGCGCTGATGGAGTTTATCCGTTCCCGAAAACCGGCGTTGAGCCTGGACATGGCCCCTCTGATTGATGTCGTGTTCCAGCTGCTCATTTTTTTTATGCTCAGTTCCTCGTTCTTGAGCCCCGTCCTGAAGCTAAACCTTCCCAAGGCTATGACACAGGACAAGCGTGAGAATGAAAGGGTTGTGGTGACGATCACAAAGGATGGAAATTTCTTCGTGGACCGGGATCCGGTGGCACCGGAAGAATTGCAGGGGACGCTTGGCCGGAAAATCGCTCTTGCTCCGGGGAAATTCGTTGATCTTAAAGGGGACGCCGATGCCGCGTACCGGCATTTTGTCCACGCCCTGGACGCTGCCCGTCGGGCCGGGGCGTCCCATATCAACATCGTGCACGAAGGGGTGAACAATCCTTGAGCGCGGCCGCGGGCAAACCTCAGGTTCTCTTGCAGCGTTTTGTGATGCTATCAGCCGGATGGCATCTTTTTGTTTTTACCACGACCGGCGTTTGGGGATCTCTTTATTCCCCACCGCAATTCGCGGTGGAAGTCGCGCCCACGAGCGTGGATGTGACGCTGGTTGAAGAAATTCCGTCCGCACCCCGGCAAGAACCGCTTCTGGTCCCGGAGCCGGCGCAGCCCGACGATCTCCCGCAGGCAAAGGCCCCGGAGCCTCCCAAGGAAGTTCCGGGGCCGGTCGTTAGCGATCCTATGAAAGGGGCGATGGCTGAGGCCAAGCCCGATTACTTAAGAAACCCCGCTCCTGTTTATCCCCGCGAGGCCCGGCGCAGGGGCTGGGAGGGATTAGTCACGCTTAAAGTAGAGGTCACCCCGGAAGGAATTCCGTCGTTGGTGACCGTTGAGCAGAGTTCCGGACACGTCATCCTAGACGAGACTGCGGCAAAAACAGTCCGTGCCTGGCAGTTCTTTCCGGCCAGGCTAGGCAATGTCCCCGTCGCATCGTCTGTCCGCGTGCCTGTGCGGTTTGAATTTATGGACTCTCACCTATAAAACAAAATCTGTACAATATAATCCTTGACAAGTAGAATTGTTTTATTAAAATCTAACTAGTAAAATTTTACTGAACCTTCTAAGCCCCGCCATTCATGGCGGGGAGATGAATAGCTAGTTAGGGAATCCAAGCTGTTCGCACGGCCTGGGTTTTCATAACCTCAAGCAGATGGAGTGATTATGAACGTAAAATTGATACTAGAAGAGACGGCCCGCCGATTTCCGCAAAGGCCCGCCGTCATTTTCAAGGAAGAAAAAATTTCCTTTTCTAAGCTGAAGGATCAGTCTTTCAGACTGGCCAACGTCCTGAAGACGTGCGGCATCGAGAAAGGTGATAAGATCGCCGTTTATCTGCCGAATTGCCCTGAGTATGTTTATAGTTATCTGGCGTGTTTCTGCTTAGGCGGGGTGGGGGTGCCGCTGGATTTCATGCTCAAGGAAGACGAGCTTGTCTCCTGCCTGACGCACTCCGAGGCCAGGGTTCTTATCGCGCGCGCGAAGAATGATGTCTCTTGGGAGGCACTCCGCAGGGCGGTTCCGGCACTTCAAACGATTATTTTATGCGGCGGGACACTGGAGGGAGAGGGCGTTCTGCGGTATGAAAATATCACGCAGGCGGCCGCGGCGGATTTCTCTGAAGTTTCTATCGGTGAGCGCGATCCCGCGCTTATCATGTACACCTCCGGCACGACGGGCAAGCCGAAAGGGATTCTCCTCAATTATAAGCACCTGGATGGTTCGCCCGAAGCCATGAAACATTTTGTTGATTTGACGGACAAGGACGTCAAGCTCGCCGCTATTCCCTTAAGCCACATTGGCGGTTTTATTTATATCCAGAATTGCATCCATTTCGGAATTACGGTCGTCCTGATGGAGAGGTTTAATCCCTTTGAATTTTTGGAGAACATCGCCCGATACAAGGTTACGTGTTTTCATATCGTGCCGGCGATGTACACGGCCGTCCTTTCCGTGAAGCAAATTGAAAATTTTGACCTTTCCTCTTTGCGCTGGGTGGTCGTTTTCGGCGCGCCAAGCTCCCCTGAGATTTTAAACCGGTTTCATCAATACTGCCCGAATGCCAAGCTCTTAAACGGCTGGGGCATGACCGAGACCTGTCCGCCTAATACGGTTACGCCGTTAAACAGCGCCAATATCGCCAGCGTTGGCAAATCCGCTTCTCATTGCGAGATTAAAATTTTTGATGAACAGGACCGCGAGCTTCCTGTGGGAGGGATCGGCGAGATCGTCATCCGCGGATGGATTGTGATGGAAGGTTATTACAAAGACCCGGAGGCGACCGCCGCGGTCAAACGTAACGGGTGGCTGCACACCGGCGATCTGGGGCGTTTTGATGAGGAGGGGTATCTTTATATTGTGGGACGAAAGAAAGAGATGATTAAAGTGGCGGGACAGATTGTCTATGCGCCGGAGGTTGAGGCCGCTTTTTACAAACACGAGGCGGTGGCCGAGGCCGCTGTCATCGGCATCCCCGATAAGTTGAGGGGCGAGGCCGTGAAGGCCTTTATCGTCCTCAAAGAAGGTGGAGAGGTTGCTTCGGAGGATTTACGTTATTTTGCCCGCCAGCATCTGGCCCATTTCAAAGTCCCGCATTCCGTTGAAATCCGCAAGGAACTGCCGAAAAACCGGACGGGGAAGGTTGATAAGGAATTGTTGAAACAAGAGGAGATCAAAATATGACGACGCAAATGCGTAAAGAAGTCCACATGACCGGCCAGGATTTGATGAATATGGTTCAGCTGCGCCCGAAGGATGTCGGTAAATACGCCCTTGTGCCGGGGCCAAAAGAGAGGGCCGACGCTGTGGTGAAGAAATTAAAGAATCCGGTCAAGAATTTTAGCTTCATGGAATATACGATGTATACCGGCCGGTATGAAGGAATCCCTTTAACCACCATCAACGGCGGGCGCTTCGCCGCCGACACGGCGATTACGACGGAGATTTTGTGCAACGCGCAGGTCAAGGCCATGATACGTGTGGGAAGCTGCGGGGCTTTGCGGGAGGATGTCAGGGTCGGGGATCTTGTAGTGGCCGCGACCGCGCTCAAAGGCGAAGGGGTAACACAGTATTATGTGAACAAGGATTTTGTCCCGACAGCGGATGCTGAGCTTACACAGGATTTGCTGGAAGCCGCTCAAAAGGCCGTCAAATCCCCTCTGGCTTTAGGCCGCAGGGTGCATACGGGATGTTGCTGGACGACAGATGCGATTCTTAAGGAAACGCGGGAGAATGTCGAAAAGGCCGTGGCGCAGGGGGCTGTCGCGGTGGACATGGTCACTGCCGTTTTTTTAACAATCTGCCAGTCCTATAAAATTCCCGCGGCGGTCATTATGGCGGTCAGCGACAACGTGATTACCGGCGAGATGGGATTTTTGAATCCCGGCTATTACATGGCCGAGGCCTCGATTGTGGACATCGCGCTTTCGCTGATTAAGCAGTTAGAGCTTGAGCGGGTTGAGCGATGAATCTTCTTACACTGATATTTCTTGTTATCTTTCTTATCGTCTTTCTGAATGTTTCCGGAGATTTTGTTTTTAGCCGAAGGAACCGGGAATATTTCTTGCGGTTTTTAAATTCTTTATTGAATGGTGCAGCGAATTTTAAATGGAGAAAGGAGTTCGGTATGCGTCTAGGGGGATTGATTTTTGGAGCTGTTGTGCTTTTTCTTTTGATTGTTTCCTTCGGGTGGGTGAATGTCCATCCGACCCAGGTCGCCGTTGAGATCAACAAGGTGGCGGGGAAGGTGAACGAAAGGCCTTTGGGCGTGGGGTATCATTTTTATAATCGATGGATTACGGATATGGTGATTTATAAGGTGGCGGCTAGGGCTTACCCGTCAGATACCCTCGCCAGTGAAGAGGCCAAGAAGTACAGCCTGGAATTAAAAACCAATGACGGCCAGAATGTTCAGGTCGATTTAACGATCATTTACGCCATAGATCCTAATGGCGTTCCTGTCCTCCACCAACAGGTCGGTGTGAATTATGAAGATCAAATTCTATTGCCTCAAATCCGATCGGAATCGCGGCTTGCCATCGGCAGTTATTCCGCCGAAGAGATTTATCAAGGCAAGGTCAGAGATCAAATGCAGCAGGCCATCAAAGACAAACTTGTAGCGGGTTTATTCAAATATTCGGCAATTAAAATCCATGATGTCCTTATTCGTCATTTCGCTTTCAGTCCTGATTTTGAACGCGCCATTGAACAAAAGACATTGGCGGCCCAGCAGGTTGTGATCAACCGTAACCGCGCCTTGGCCCAGGAAGAGGAATCCAAACGTCAGGAGGCCGAGGCCAGGGGGTTCAAATTGAAGGCTGTTCAGGAGGCTGAAGGCCGCGCCCAGTCGGCCAAGATCGAAGCGGATGCCAGCCGCTATAAGCTCGAACAGGAGGCCGCGGGGAATCTCGCCATTTATAAGGCCAACGCCGAAGGGCAGAAATTATTGTCCGATGCCTTGGGCGGCGGACAGAATGTCGTGGCGCTCAAATTCGCCGAGAATATCCCGGACAAACTGCAGATTTGGGGACTTCCCGTCGGACAGCAGTCCACATCGCTGATGGATGTCTCAGGTATTTTCAGTCAGATGTTGAAACCGAGACCGTAATGGAAACAAAAACGATCAAAGAATCTCCGTTGTTCTGGCCGGCAAGACTGAAGGGTCCTGTTTTGTGGGTCTTGGACGAGACGCTGATTCCGCAAAAGCTGAAATACATTAAGGTCAGAAATACCAAAGAGGCCGTGGATGTCATCCGGAAGATGAAGACCCGGGCCTTTGGGCAGTTTTTGGTCGTGATGCAGACGTTTTTGTTGGAGATTAATAATGTCGGCAATGGAGGGACAGGCCGCGGCCCGTCCCTCCGGCTATTAAATAAAATCCAAAAAACCGCCGAGGCACTGAACAACAGCCGTCCGACTTTTCCGTTCGCGGAAGTCACTTCGATCGTCGTGCGCTGGGCCCGCCAGGCCATTGAGAAGAAAATTGATATCCGCGTCTTTGTCACGAAAAGCATCGAGGGGTATTTGGCAGGGATCCGCGTCCGCCGGTTAGAGAGGGTCCGCAAAATCGCCGCGCTTATTAAAAACGGCGACAGCATCCTCACGCATTGCAATGTCAGCGGAGAACTGGCCATGGCCGCGTATCTTTGCCGGCAGCAGAATAAGCAGGCGCATTTTTTCGCCACAGAGACACGCCCGTATTTTCAGGGGTCAAAATTGACCGCCTGGGAGTTGCAGCGCATGGGTGCGGACGTCACGCTTGTGGCGGATAATGCCGTAGGATCTTTGATGGCGGATAAACTGATCAACAAGGTGATTGTTGGGTCTGACCGCTCGTGCGCCAATGGTGATTTTGCCAATAAGATCGGGACGTATCAGATCGCTGTTTTGGCCAAAGAATTCGGTATTCCCTTTTATGTCCTGACCCAGCCGTCGGATAAAGTCAAAACCGGCAGAGATATTCCTGTGGAAATCCGCAATCCGCGGGAATTGCTAACTTATTTAAAACGAAAAGTTGTCAGCGGTGTCGTGTCGGGATTTTATCCCGGATTTGATGTCGTGCCGCATGAACTGATCACAAAGGCGATAGCGATTGATGTCCACTGACACAGATCAAAAAGCAGAAGACCGCGCCAGCGCGCAGGACCTAGCCCTTAAAGACATTGAGGGGTCGGTTATCCTTATACAGGGGGTCTTTAAACCTGCTGTTTTTAACCTTTTGCCGAAGGGGAACGGCAACGAGGTTTTTGTGATGGAGGGGCGCCCAAGTCTCGAGTCGGCAAATACGACGTGCCAGGAGCTCCTGGGGCGGAAAATCAGGCCGACATTGATTGCCGATAACATGGCCGGGTTTTTGTTTTATAAAAGATTAGTCAAGGAAGTGTGGCTTTCGTATCAGATGGCGGATGAACAAGGGGCCTTGTGCCAGATCGGGGGGCTTATCTTAGGGGTCCTGGGCAAGCGCCACCATGTCCCTGTGAAATTATATCCGTCGAGCGAAGAGTCGAAGCTGATGGGCAAGCAAAGGGATATTTTTTATTTTCAAGGGGTGAAGGTTGCCCCGGCCAATATCAAGGGTTACGTCCCTTTGATGGAATGGCTGCCCAGAGAATATATCACCGAGATCCACGCGTGATGAACAACACGGCACAAAAAATGAAACAGGATATGGTTGCCATTGGCAGGCTTCTCTGGGAGAAGGATTTAGCCAGCGGCCTGAACGGCAACATCAGCCGCCTGATAGACAAGGACACCATTTTGCTCACCGCCCACGGGACGTGTTTGGGACGGATCGAGGAAAAAGATATCCTGGCGATGAAGCTCGATGGGGAATTGCTTGAGGAGGGAAACGTCTCGACCGAGAAATTGCTGCACGCAGAAATTTATAAGAATTTCCAGGACGCGCAGGCGGTCATTCATACTCACACGACGTATACAAACGCGTTCTTTCTGGAGAATGAAATCTTTGTCCCGAGGATCTTTGAGGCGAAGTTCTGTCTGGGTGAGATCAAAGGTGTTCC
>MHGQ01000020.1 GCA_001805645.1 Omnitrophica WOR_2 bacterium RIFCSPHIGHO2_02_FULL_50_17
CGAGTCGTCCATTGTGATTGTCATCCTTTCAGTATGGCCTACGGGACCATTTTTTCAATGACTCTCACTTCAGGCTCATCTTGCATTGGAAAAGACTGGTGCTTGACTATTAGAGAGGTGAATAGTATAATAGCGCCACTTGTAAAAAGAATCATCGGATGCGCCTCAAGGCGTGCGGGGCTTTTAATGTAAAAGGAATCGGACAAGGAGGATATTTCATTGGTTCTATTGAAGGAAAAGAAAACAGAAGTTATTGAGAATTTCAAAAGCCATGCCCAAGATACAGGATCCCCATCTGTTCAAGTAGCTTTATTGACGGAGAAAATCAACTATCTGACGGAACATTTCAAGACGCATAAGAAAGATTTTCATTCCCGTCGAGGTCTTTTAATGATGATTGGTAAAAGACGCCGTCTTTTGACCTACCTTCAGAAAAAAGATCCCCAAAAATACCAAGAGACAATCACGAAACTGGATCTGCGCAAGTAAGTGGTTCAACACGTGCTTCGCTTACTTACTCTCGAAAAAATTATGAACCATTCCAAACGGGCGATGCCTGCAGGAAGGGGCACGTTGAAGGAGGATGATGCATGAAGTCAGGAAGAATGGAGATCCCTTTCGGGGCTCAGAATCTTATTGTAGAGACAGGAAAACTCGCCAAGCAGGCTAATGCGGCTGTAACGGTTTCCTGTGGAGGGACGGTCGTTTTGGTAACGGCGTGTATGTCCAAGGTCCCCCGCGAGGGGATGGATTACTTTCCCTTGACGGTGGAATATCAAGAAAAAACCTACTCGGCCGGGCGTATCCCGGGGGGGTTTTTCAAGCGGGAAGGGCGTCCGACCCAGAAAGAGACTCTTACCGCGCGTCTTATTGACCGCCCCTTGCGGCCCCTTTTTCCGGAAGGGTTTTATAACGACGTTCAGGTCATCGCCACTGTCCTCAGCAGTGACGGGGAAAACGACCCTGACATCCTGGCGGTCGTAGGGGCATCTATCGCCGTTCATATCTCGGATATTCCTTTTGACGGCCCGGTGGGGGCGGTGCGGGTCGGGATGATCGAGGGGCAGTTGGTCCTCAATCCGACGCATGAACAAAGGGAGCGCAGTGATTTTGACTTGGTGGTTGCGGGGCTTAAAAACGGTGTGATTATGATTGAGGGCGAGGCCAATGAGGTCCCGGACGGAACCATTGCCGAGGCCATTGAGTTTGCCTTTGAAAAACTCCAGGCGGTACGTGCGATTCAGGAGGATTTCCGCAGAGAGGTGGGACAGGAGAAGGCGCGCGTGGCATTGTCCACACCGCATCGGGAACTTAAAAAGAAAGTGGCGGAATTGGCCCATGGCCGTCTGACCGGCATCTACAGGATCGGGGACAAGGAGCAAAGGGAAGAGGCGTTTGATGCGCTTTTGGCAGAGATCGTAAGCGACATGTCCGTATTTGAACCCTACAAGGTCAACGACAAAGAACTCACCCAGGCAGATATTAAAATGGTGTTTGACCAGGTGGAATATGACGAGGTGCGCCGTCTCATCTTTGAGGAGGGCAGACGGGCGGATGGCCGGGGCCCTAAGGATATACGGGAGATTGCCTGTGAGGTGAATGTGCTCCCGCGCACGCACGGATCCGGCCTCTTTACGCGCGGGCAGACCCAGAGCCTGGGGGTGGTGACGTTAGGTACCCGCAAAGACGAGCAGATGGTCGAATCCCTTGACGGGCTTTCCTACAACAACTTCATGCTCCATTATAATTTCCCTTCCTTCAGTGTCGGGGAAACCAAACCTATGCGCGGCCCGGGCCGCCGGGAGATAGGCCACGGGGCATTGGCCGCCAAGGCGTTGCGGGCCGTGATGCCTGTCAAAGACGCCTTCCCTTATACCATCCGCGTTGTCTCGGAGATTCTGGAATCTAACGGTTCCTCCAGCATGGCGAGTGTGTGCTCGGGGTGTCTCAGTCTTATGGACGCCGGTGTCCCCATTGCGAATGTGGTGGCGGGTATTTCCATCGGCCTGGTCTCTAAGGAGAATGACTGGCGCTTGCTCACCGATATCATGGGGCTGGAGGATCATTTCGGCGATATGGATTTTAAGGTGGCCGGCACGGATAAAGGGATTACGGCCATTCAGTTGGACCTTAAGATTCAGGGGGTTCCTGTGGATGTTCTTTTAAAAGGGCTGGTGCAGGCCAGGGAGGCGCGGCGGATTATTCTGGATAAGATGAAATCCGTTATCGCTAAACCGAAGGATGATATATCAAAATTTGCGCCGAGGATAGTGACAACGCAGGTTCCTCCTGATAAAATAGGCGATGTCATAGGGCCGGGAGGAAGGACTATCAAGAAAATTATCGAGGAGACAGGGGTGGAGACCATTGACATCGAAGATGACGGCAAGGTCTTAGTCGCTGCCACCACCAAAGAATCCGCCCAGAAAGCCCTGGAATATATCCTGGGTTTAGTTGAGGTGCCGGAGGTCGGCAGGATTTATGAGGCCGAGGTGATGCGGGTTACCAATTTCGGGGCATTTTGCGAGTTTCTTCCCGGCCGGCAGGGACTGGTTCATGTCTCGGAGATTGCCGACAAATACGTCAAAGACGTCAGCCAGGTCGTAAAAATAGGCGATAGGTTTAAAGTCAAGCTCATCGGCATTGACGAAATGAAACGCGTCAATTTAAGCAAGAAGCAAGCCGAAGCATAATCAGGGGATGAGGCGCCTCTCGCCCCCTGATCCCGAGGGGGCCAACATAATGAAGCAGGAATATATCAGCGAAATTAAGGCTGTTATCATCTTAGCCGTCGGGCTGATCCTCCTTGCCAGCCTGATTTCCTTTACCCCTGAAGACCTCCCGTGGTATACCTCTCATCCCAATATCCCTCCTAAAAATCTTATTCGTATTACAGGCGCCTATGTGGCAGGGGCTCTTTTTTTTGTCTTTGGCACCAGCGTGTATCTTTTGGTGACATTCCTCTTTTTCTGGAGCTGGAACAAATTGACCTTAAGGAGTCTGCATTTCTCCTGGGTTAAGGGCATAAGTTTTATTATCCTGTTGAGTGTATTCAGCGCCTTTTTAGGAATCCTGGGGCCGTCAGAGGCGTCCTTGCGATTTCAAAGGGCCGGGGTCACCGGGCTTCTTCTGTCGGACTTCCTGACCCGTTATCTGGGCCTTCTGGGCTCCTACATTATTCTCTCGATGCTCGGGATATTGTCGCTTATTTTAACCGGCGAGGTCTTGGTGGCGCCCTTTTTTTTAAGAAGCGTTGCCAAGGCGCGGACGTTCCCCGCTTTTTTTAAGGAGCGTTTTCAAAATGAGAAAAGAAATGCCTTTGCCGCTGGATCTGTTGTAAAACCTCAGATAAATACCGGTGCGCCGATTAGAAAAGAAGAAGAGATGCTGAAAAGAATTTTGAACCCCCAGAAGATATCCAGCGGGAAAGACGTTGAGGGCAAAGAAGAGGCCGCGGTTTTTTCGAAGCCGCAGATACGCATCGCGAAGCCTCCTGCGGAGGAGGCCCGGTCTTCGGCGGACGATGATGTCCCGCCGATTGTGGGGGAATACCGTGTCCCGTCCTTGGATCTGCTGGATGATCCGCCGGCGATTGCGACCAACAAGCTGGAGAACACTTTGATGAACGGCGCCAAACTGCTGGAGGGGACGCTGGCCGATTTCGGCGTGAGCGCCCGGGTGGTCCACATCGAGCGCGGGCCTGCGATCACCCGTTATGAACTGGAGCCGGCGCCGGGCGTGAAGGTCCAGAAATTTGTTGCCCTGTCGGATGATATTGCCCTGGCGATGCGCGCCGCCACGGTGCGTGTGGTGGCTCCCATCCCGGGAAAAAACAGGGTCGGCATCGAGGTGCCCAATGCGGATTTTTCCACCGTCTATCTGAAAGAGGTTTTATCGACGGCGGAATTTCGGTCCTCCCGTTCCAAGCTGACATTATCTTTAGGGAAAGATATCGCGGGCAAGCCCATGGTGGCGGATTTAGCGGAGATGCCGCATCTTCTGATTGCCGGGACAACCGGCTCCGGCAAGACGGTCTGTGTCAACGGGATTATCATGTCGATGCTTTTAAATGCCTCTCCCGATGAGGTGAAATTTGTGATGGTAGACCCCAAGATGGTCGAGTTGGCCCAATACAACGACATCCCGCATCTTCTTTGCCCGACGGTGACCGAGCCGCAGAAGGCGGCCGCCGCCCTCCATTGGGTGGTCGGCGAGATGGAAAGCCGCTACAGAAAATTATCCGCCGAGGGGGTGCGCAGTCTGCAGGGATACAATGACTGCGGCCATCAGATGCCGTATATCGTCGTTATTATTGACGAGCTCGCTGACCTGATGCAGGTCTCGGCCAAGGCTGTGGAGAGCGCGATCACCCGTATCGCCCAATTGTCCCGCGCGGTGGGGATTCATTTGATCCTGGCTACCCAGCGGCCGTCGGTGGATGTCATCACAGGCGTCATCAAGGCTAATTTTCCTGCCCGCATATCTTTTAAGGTGGCCTCCAAGGTGGATTCGCGCACGGTCCTCGATATGAACGGCGCCGAGAGTCTTTTAGGCAAGGGCGATATGCTTTTTATTAAACCCGGCTGGTCTAAGCCTGCGCGCGGGCAGTGCAGTCTTGTCCGCGATGAAGAGATCGGCCGCGTGATTCGTTTTATCAAGGATCAGCAGGCCCCCGCGTACGATGAGAGCATCACCACCCATCCCAAGAAGGGCACGGGGGGAAACGATGACCCATACGACGAATATTACGACGAGGCTGTGAAGCTCGTGATCGAATCCAATCAGGCCTCGGTCTCCATCCTGCAGAGGCGTCTGCGGCTGGGATATACGCGGGCGGCGCGCCTGATTGACATGATGGAGCAAAACGGCATTGTGGGTCCTTATGTGGGAAGCAAACCCAGGGATATTCTCGTTGACCGGGAGCAGTGGCTGCTGGAGAATATGAAAGAAAAGGGCAGGGAAAACAAAGAAAGCTGAAGGCTATGAACATGACATTAGAAGGTTCGGCATTAAAGGCGGCGCGGCAGGCCAAGGGGCTGTCCCTGGATGCCGTTCATGAGGCCACGAAAATCCCCATGGATTCGCTGCGGGCGATCGAAGAAGGGTACACGGTCCGTTCACTTTCTCCTTTTTATCTTAAAGGTTTTATTAAGATGTATGCGGAGTATTTGGGGATTCACGTCAATGATACCGCAAAAGCTTATCAGAAAGAGGCGGTTCCTCCGAAGGCGCAGCCGTCGGCGGAAGGATTTGATGTGGAAGAGTGGACGGCCAGGATTTTTACATCCGAACGTAAGAGGCAGACAGTTGTTGTGCTGGGCATCCTCCTGGGATTATTTCTCCTTTTTAGGGTTATAACATTTTTTACGCATAAAAAGCCTGGCGCCTTGTCTCCTGCATCTTTACCGGCTACTTCCTCAAAAAGCTTAACAGAAACAAGCGGGCAGAAACAAAATGAGGCAGGCGGCAAGATTAAGGTTCCCTCTGGGAAGGCGGCAAAAGAAGCTGAAAAGGAGAAGGAGGATGTGGTTGCCCTCACGGCTATTCGCATCGGGGAAATTGTGGGAGAGAGGAAATCCCCTAAGGGTGTTTCTGAAAGGCCGCCGGCCATTCAGAATGTCCCGGCCCAGACCGTATATACGGCAGGTCAGCCTCCGCCGGCTCCGCCCCCTCTCCAGAAGGAGATTACGCTGACCGTCCGCGCCAAAAAAGACAGCTGGCTCCATGTGAAATCCGACGGGCTTGTTGTCTTTCAATCCACGTTAACCCGGGGGGTGGCGGAGACGTGGATTGCCCATGACAAAATCGAGATTTCCGGGAAGAATATCAACCAATTAGAGTTCGAGCTCAATGGCAAGATACTCGGCGCCTTGGGGAGCCGGGATTATCGAGCCAGCAAAGTCCTGGTGACAAAAGACGGCCTCTCCGTGCTCCAGTGAAGAAAGTCGTCAGACTTCGCCCGTCTTTAGCGACGTTCGCCTTGGGCGACCGAACTTTTGTGAGAGGGATGCTGTGATTCGTGCATTAGACGATACCATGGGCGTAAAGACAACGAAGGATTTTCATAAGGAACGTGTCCGTCAGGGCTCTAAGGTGAGCATCATCAATTTAGGGTGCGCCCGCAATTTAGTGGACGCCCAGACGATTTTAGGCCGACTCCAGAGGCACGGTCATCGCATCGCAGGCCTGGATACCTCCGATGTGGCTATCGTCAACACCTGCGCCTTTATCGACGAGGCAAAGAAGGAATCGATTGACACTATTCTGGATTTGATTGAATTAAAAAAGAAGGGCAAATTGAAGAAGATTATTGTGGCGGGGTGTCTGGCTCAGCGCTACGGCAAAGAACTGGCCCGTGAGTTTGAGGAAGTCGATGCCTTTATGGGGGTGCAGAAATTAGACAGGGAATGGATTCCTGAAAGCGTTTCTTTGACGCCGCGGCATTTGGCTTATGTGAAAATTTGCGAAAGCTGTTATAACAGGTGCAGTTTTTGTATTATTCCGGCGATCAAAGGGAAATTCGTCTCGAGAACCATGGAATCGATTGTCCGGGAGGTAGAGCAGATCGATTCTCAAGGGGTCAAGGAAATCAACATCATCGGCCAGGACATCACGGCCTATGGGATGGATATCTACAGGGGAAAGGCCCTGGCCGGACTCTTAAGAAAAGTGGCGGCTGCGGCCAAAAACATCCAGTGGATTCGTCTTTTATATACCTTTCCGGCCCATGTGACGGATGATCTGATTGAGACAATCGCCGGTGAGGATAAAATTTGCAAGTATATCGACATCCCCTTACAGCATATCAGCGACAAACTCCTTTTGAGCATGAACAGAAGTATCACGGCCCAAGAGACGAGGGATTTAATTCGAAAAATTCGTGTCCGGATTCCCGGGGTCTATGTGCGAACGACATTTATCGTCGGCCTACCGGGGGAGACGCAGGATGATTTTGAAGAGCTTATGCAATTTATCCGGGAGGCGCGATTTGAGCGGGTGGGGGCGTTTGTTTATTCCAGGGAAGAAGGCACCCCCGCTTACGATATGCCCGGCCAGGTCCCCGAGGAGATTAAAAAAAGGCGCCTGGATGCCTTGATGGCCCTCCAGCGGGAGATATCGAAGTCCCTGCAGAAAAGGTTTATCGGGCGGACCCTCCCCGTCTTGATTGAAGAGAAAGAATCCGGCACAGCCGATGTTTATGGGGGACGGACGCCGTTTGATGCGCCCGAGGTGGACGGGGGCGTTTATGTGCATTCCCAGCGGCCGTTAAAGCCGGGGGAGATGGTGCCCGCAACTATTCAGGATGCTTATGAATACGACCTTGTCGGGAAGGCCTTATGAACTTACCCAACCGGTTGACAATCTCCAGGATTCTTTTGACCTTTGTCTTTGTATTCTGCGTTTTTCAAACCGGCGCCCTTTCCAAGATAGCCGCCGTCCTTATCTTTTTCATAGCCTCATTGACGGATTTTTACGACGGCTATTATGCCAAGAGGCACAATCTCGTCACTGACTTCGGCAAGCTGATGGACCCCATCGCGGATAAATTCTTGATTTTATCCGCTTTCTTTATCTTTATGTCCCGGCATCTGATTGGCGGGTGGATGTTTGCCGTTATATGCGGCCGGGAGGTTGTCATCACGTTTATCCGGCTGTATGCGATGCGCCACGGGTCTATCCTGCCCGCGGAAAAGGCGGGGAAAATCAAAACGGTTATGCAGATCACCGCCGTTCTTTTAATTTTATTTTTTATGTTCTTATTGGAATCGATGGCGCAGTTTCATTGGCCCAAGGCTTTTATGGCGCAGCTCTATACGGGGATTTATCTGTTTATGTTTGCGGTCGTTATGGTGACCCTCCTTTCGGGGATTTCCTTCCTTTGGAACAATAGGCGCTTTACCCATGGGGGATAGACTGAGAAGGCTGCTCGCCACATTTTTTTACATCGGCGATATCCCGCCGGCCCCAGGGAGTGTTGCCACTATCGCGGGAGCCTTGATGGCTGTTATTCTTCATGACCGGCCGTTGATGTATGCGGCGGTCTTTTTGGTCATTACGGCCGTCGGTTTTGGGGTAAGCGGGCGTGTTGAGAAAATGCTTAAAGAGAAAGACCCCTCCTGTGTTGTGATTGACGAGGTGGCCGGAAGCCTCCTCGCCTTTTATCTGCTGCCTCTCAGCTTCCCTGTTTTCTTGACCGCTTTTTTTCTTTTCCGCGCCTTTGATATGTTCAAAATTTACCCGGCCGATAGGATGGAAAAACTTCCGGGGGGCGTTGGGATTATGATGGACGATCTCTGCGCGGGGATTTATACGAATATGGTCATGCAGATCGCTATAAGATGGGCGGGACTATTATGAAGTCTTCTGTGCCGGGTGATTTAATAGAATAATAAGCAGGGGACACAGGGGAAAAAAATGCAGGACGACCCTCGGGAGGGTGTTGGGATAACTAACAGAAGCAGAGGTAAAGGTAAAAAAGACTATGTATAGACCTATAAATAAAACCAAAGCAGTCCAAAGCAGATTTACATCCCTCTCTCTTCTCGCCCTTTTGATGTAAGAAGCCAGGCTTATTATCAGGATAGCCCACAACAAATTCCAGTTTCCCCCCATAAACAGACTATGGCCGAAGGCCTTTAAGATACTGGGTAGACGGTTTAAGGACTGGAGGGAAAGGATAAAGCGGATGCGTCCCTCTGTTTCCCAAACTCCTACGGAAAGTTTGTATAAGTTATAAAGAAGGCAGATGCTATAGCTGGGCACAACAAACTTGAGAAATTTGAAAAATTTTTCTTGGAAATTGTATGTTGTGTTCCTGCTGAGAATGATGAGGCATAATATCGTATGAATAAGAAGATATTCGGTGCCCTCCAGTTTGATAAAAGTTGTTAGTCCTGAAAAGAGGGAGGCCAGGATAAGCCAGGAGTCATTGCCTTGGCGGCCCCACCACAGAAGCAGAATGATTGAGGTGCAGTTATAATACATCATAGATAAATCGTTATAAGCGATCGTGGCATGGTAGACCAAGAAATTGGAGGAAAGCAGTAAACAAAGGCCTCCGAGTGCCCATGGAGAATCGGTTAATGCTTTCAGATAAGAATAGTGGACAATGGCATAGGCGGCGAGGGTCAAGGGGAGGATGATTTTCACCATCACGTCATCCCATGCGCCTAAGTTAAGATTTATCCATGTGTGGAGGAAGGAAAGGTGAGGCGGAAACGAGGGATGCGGCACGTTGAGCCGATGGATTGTCCGGTCGAAGAAAAAGACCTTGGCCTTAAAGGCATAGGTCGCCAGGGCATCCCAGCTTTCTATGGGGATAG
>MHGQ01000021.1 GCA_001805645.1 Omnitrophica WOR_2 bacterium RIFCSPHIGHO2_02_FULL_50_17
AAGATCACAGACACCGAACCGATTTATTACCTGGCATTCATTTCTTCCCTAGTAAATTTACGGCCGACTGCCTTAAATAGTTGTGCACTCCGCGCGCCGCGGCGCGGCCTTCGTGGATGGCCCAGACGACCAGAGACTGCCCGCGCGTCATGTCTCCGGCGGTAAAGACCCCGGTGACGCTGGTCATCTTGTTTTTGTCCGCCTTGACGTTGCCGCGTTCGTTCAATTCCACGCCGAAATCCTCCAGCAAGCCGCTTTGGACCGGCCCTAAAAATCCCAAGGCCAATAAAACAAGGTCGGCATCGACGGTAAATTCCGGAGATCGGTACATGCCCCCCAAAAAAAACACTAAGATATGATCCACTTACACCGCCGTGTAAACGTTTAGGCAGGATTTCATGGATAAGAGAGTTCATTTATTCCTGGTTTTCCTTCATTCCTGTTAAAATTGCCTTTCCGTTTTGATAATTTATTTCCATTTTAATTTTACCATCTTCTTGATACTCCCTGTGAAACCCACTCCCATTTTTGTCTATATCTGTTTCTGATATTACATGCCCATTGGGGGCGAAGTTTGAAAATTTTTTCAAATATTTTCCATTTTGGAAATACATTTCCCTTTCTAAATTGCCATTTTCGTAATAATGCCTACCGACTCCTTGTCGTTCTCCATTTTGGAACTCTTGTTCATACTTCAAATTACCATTCTCATAGTAAGCTTGCATAAGGCCATTTTTCTTATCATTCACATAATTCTCTCTCAATTGAACTTTTCCATTGGCGTAGTATTGTTCATTTAACCCATCGAGAATCCCGTTCTTATAGTTAATCGCCTGCCTAAGACTACCATTGCTATAATATAAATTAATTGTACCATCTAATTCTTCTTTATGATTTCCCCTCGTACAAAAACCGGTAACAGGCGCAGGATTAGGCGCAGAGGCACATAAAGCGCCCAAACAATCGCTGTCATGGCGGCAGGGTTTGACAAGACAACTGCCCTGAACACAAGGGAATGCCCAACAGTCCTCAGCATTTTTGCAAGATTTATTCAAATACTTTTGACATTGATTCAGCATATACTTTCTTTGATGTTCAATCTTATAAGGCTCATAATATTCACTGACTTGATCTACCAGAATCTCACATTCCATATCTGCGAATACGGGCGAACTCAAAAAGAATGCTGTGAAGAACAGGTTAACTAGTTTTTTCATTGTTCCTTTTTAAACTTCCGGTGACACGCACCTAACTTCCGAAGACGGCATATGTCCCCAAAATAGGTGTCCCCAGAATACCCCACACTACTTTCTCTCTAATTAAATAAGGGCAATAGCGCTAAATATACAGACCAATCCCATCGCGACATGCCAGCCAATTGCGGTCCAAAAATATATTGGATTCTTCTCACGACGTGCCCACAATGGCCAAAATGGAGGATTAAGAGGAACTTGCTTGGCACCCCACACACAAAAAGCTGCAAAAGCTAATATTGCTGCTCCAGCCGCCATGAAAGCTACGGACATAATTTTATGCTCCATCGCTTTTTCTAGCGTAGACTTGAAGTAGTTGCCATCAAGTAGTCATGCACTCCGCGGGCCGCGGCGCGGCCTTCGTGGATGGCCCAGACGACCAGAGACTGCCCGCGCGTCATGTCTCCGGCGGTAAAGACACCTTCAACGCTTGTCATTTTATTTTTGCCGGTCTTGACGTTGCCGCGGGTATCCAGCTCCACGCCAAAGTCCGCCAAAAGACCCCCCCTGACAGACCCCAGGAATCCAAGCGCCAGAAAGACCAAATCGGCGTCCACTGTAAATTCAGACCCCGGAACTTCTTTCATCGGCGACTGGCCCGTCTTAGAATCTTGGGCCCCAAATTCCAGGCGCGCGGCATGGAGCTTTTTTAAGATGCCGCCTTCACCGCTCAAGCGCTTGGTCATAATGCCATAATCGCGGGCAACACCTTCCTCATGCGAGCTGGAGGTGCGTTCAATCAATGCCCATTGCGGCCAGGGGTTATGGACCGCGCGCTCCTTCGGCGGACGCGCCAGAAGCTCAAACTGCTTGACGGATTTGGCCCCCTGACGGTTGGCGGTCCCCACACAGTCCGACCCCGTGTCTCCTCCGCCCAAGACAATGACATTTTTTCCTTCGGCCGTAATCCTGGATTTGGAGTCAACCATCCGGCCGGCATTCACGCGGTTCTGCTGAACGAGATACTCCATGGCAAAATAAACGCCCTTTAAATTTCTTCCCTCGACGGACAAATCCCTCGGACTTTCGGCCCCGCCGCAAAGCACAACCGCGTCATATTTATCTGTCAATTCCTTGGCGCCGATATCCGCGCCGACATTAACCCTCGTCCTAAATTTAACGCCCTCTTCTTCCATGCGCTTCAGCCGGCGGTCAATAACCCATTTCTCCAGCTTAAAGTCCGGGATCCCCAGGCGCAGGAGCCCTCCCAAAGACTCATTTTTCTCGTAAACCGTGACGGTATGGCCCGCCTTATTGAGCTGATCGGCGCAGGCGAGCCCGGCCGGACCGGAACCGACAACCGCAATCCTTCGGCCTGTACGAATTTTAATGAACGCGGGCTTGACCCATCCTTCCTCATAAGCCCTCTCGATGATCGAAAGCTCGATATTTTTGATCGTCACGGCGGGTTTGTTGATGCCCAGCACGCAGGCGTTTTCACACGGCGCGGGACAAACACGTCCGGTGAACTCCGGAAAATTATTTGTTTTGTGCAGACGCTCCACAGCCTCCGGAAAGCGGCCGCGAAAGACAAGGTCGTTCCAGTCGGGGATGATGTTGCCGATAGGACACCCCCCCTGGCAAAACGGAATGCCGCAGTCCATGCACCGGGCTCCCTGCCGCCGGAGCTCTTCTTCCGTCATGGAATTGGTAAACTCCTTCCAATGCTTGAGCCGCTGGGCCGCAGGCTCCTTGGGAAAGTCCTCCCTCGAATATTTCATGAAACCCGTTACGTCACCCATTCTATTGCCTCATTTTTATAAAATTCAAAATTCGAATTTATTTTCTAATTCCCGTCTCTCGCGCCGGCGCCCGAGACCATCTCCTTTTCATCCGGCAGGGCCTCGACCTTTGCGGCCTCCTCTAAGACCCGGCGGTAATCCTCCGGATACACCTTCACAAACTGCGGCAAAACGGCGTCCCAACTGTCCAGAATCCCCTTCGCGACCGTGCTGCCCGTGCAGCGCTGATGATTTTCAATCAGCCGCTTTAATTCACCGATATCTTCCTGCCGCTCCACAGGGAAAAGCTCTACCATGCCCATATTGCACCGAGTTTTAAAATCTCCGCCCTTATCCCAGACATAGGCGATGCCGCCGCTCATCCCGGCGGCAAAATTACGCCCCGTGCGGCCTAAGATAACGGCGCGGCCGCCGGTCATATATTCACAGCCGTGATCGCCCACTCCTTCCACAACCGCCGAGGCACCGCTGTTGCGCACACAAAAACGCTCTCCGGCAATGCCGCGGAAATACGCCTCCCCGCGAATCGCGCCGTACAAAACGACATTGCCGACAATGATATTCTCTTCAGGGACAAACACCGATTCTTGAGGAGGATACACTATCAGCTTGCCGCCGGAGAGACCTTTGCCGGCATAATCATTGGTGTCTCCCCCCAAGGTCAACGTCACCCCGTGCGCTAAGAAGGCGCCGAAGCTCTGCCCAGCGGAGCCCTTAAACTGAATCTGGATAGTGTCCGCGGGCAATCCGGCCAGGCCCCAGCGTCTGGCAATCTCGCTGCTGAGCATCGTCCCGACGGTACGGTTGGTGTTGTGGATTTCATAGTCCAGTTTCACCGGCGTCTTTTTTTCAATCGCCCCGCGGCATTTTTCAATCAACTGATTATCCAGCGCCTTCTCCAGCCCGTGCTCCTGCCTCTGGATGTGACGGATGGCGATATTATCCGGCACATCGGGTTTATGAAGAATTTTGGTCAAGTCAATCCCTTGGGCCTTCCAATGATCAATGGCCTCGCTCGTCTCAAGCCTGTCCACGCGGCCGACCATCTCCTCAAATTTGCGAAAGCCCAGCTGCGCCATAATCTCCCGAACCTCCTGCGCCATAAACGTCAAAAAATTCACCACATGCTCCGGCTTGCCGGCAAAATTCTTGCGCAGCTCTTTATCCTGAGTCGCCACACCCACCGAGCAGGTATTCAAATGACATTTGCGTAAAAGAATACAACCCAGCGAAACCAGGGCGGTCGTGGCGAATCCAAACTCATCGGCCCCCAGCATCGCGGCAATCACCACGTCACGGCCCGTCTTGAGCTGGCCGTCGGTCTGCACACGGATGCGTCCGCGCAAATCGTTCATAACCAGAACCTGCTGGGTCTCGGCAACCCCCAATTCCATGGGGAGACCGGCGTGCTTAATGGAGGTCTGCGGCGAGGCGCCGGTGCCTCCCTCAAACCCGCTAATCAAAACATGATCCGCCTTGCCCTTGGAGACGCCGGCGGCAATAGTCCCCACGCCAATCTCGGAGACGAGCTTGACGCTGATATCCGCCTTAGGATTGGCATTTTTCAAGTCATGAATCAACTGCGCCAAATCTTCAATGGAATAAATGTCATGATGCGGCGGCGGGGAAATGAGCCCCACGCCCGGAGTGGTATGGCGGGTCGCGGCGATTTCTTTGCTGACCTTATGCCCCGGAAGCTGTCCACCCTCGCCGGGCTTCGCGCCCTGGGCCATCTTAATCTGGAGCTGATCGGCATTAACCAAATATTCAATAGTGACGCCGAAACGCCCCTGCGCCACCTGTTTGATGCGGCTGCGGCGCCAATCCCCGTTGGGGTCTTTCTTAAACCGCTCAGGGTCCTCGCCGCCTTCTCCTGTATTGGAAAATCCGCCCAGCCGGTTCATGGCAATGGCGAGGGTTTCATGCGCCTCTTTGGAGATTGAGCCATAGCTCATGGCACCTGTGGCGAAACGCTTGACGATCTCAGAGGCCAGCTCCACCTCATCCAGAGAAATGGGATCGCCTTCCTTAAATCTCAAAAGGCCGCGGATACTCGCCAAATTCGTTTCCTGACTATTGACACATGCGGCATATTGTTTATACACCTCGTAACTGCCGGTGCGCACCGCATGCTGAAGAAGCGCCACGGTCTGCGGATTCAACTGGTGATGTTCGCCGTCTTTGCGCCAATGATACTCCCCGCCCTCATCCAGCATGGCATCGTAAGTATTTTCCTTAGGATATGCCCTCTCATGCCGGCGGATGGCCTCCTCGGCCACCGTCTCAATACCGATGCCGCCGATGCGCGATGGTGTCGCGGTAAAATATTTCTGAATAAAGACCTCATTAAGGCCCACCGCCTCAAAAATCTGCGCCCCGCAGTAGGACTGGATAGTCGAGATCCCCATCTTGGAAATAATTTTAAAAAGCCCTTTGCGGGTAGCCTTAAAAAAATTTTTATGCGCCTCTTGATAGGTCAGTCCCTCGGGATATCTTCCATGATTGATTTCATTTTCCAGCGTCTCAAAGGCCAGATACGGATTGATGGCATTCGCCCCATAACCGATCAAGACCGCAAAATGGTGCATCTCGCGGGCCTCGCCTGTTTCCACAATAAGGCTGACCTTGGTGCGCGTCCCCCGGCGAATCAAATGATGATGGAGCCCGGAGCAGGCCAGAAGAGAAGGCATCGGCACGTTATCACGACTCACCCCGCGGTCAGATAAAACAAGAATCGTGTAGCCCTCCTCAATGGTCTTATCCGCCTGCTGAAAAAATTTTTCTAGAGCAGGTTCCAGCCCTGCAGGACCGTCTTTCTTTTGAAAAACTGTTGCTAAAGTAACGGCCTTCAGACTGCCGGCATGAACATGGCGGATTTTCTCCAGCTCTTCGTTCGTAAGGACGGGCCTCAGAATCCGCAGACGCCGGCAATGCTGCGGCGTCTCATCCAGGATATTGCTTTCGCTTCCCAGCATCACGGCCTCATCCATGACCACCTCTTCGCGAATCGAATCAATGGGAGGATTAGTCACCTGGGCAAAAAGCTGTTTAAAATAATTAAACAACGGCTGAGGCCGCCGGGAGAGAACAGCCAGAGGCGTATCCGTCCCCATCGAACCCGTCGCCTCAAGACCGGTCAGGGCCATGGACTGCAGGATAAACTTTAAATCTTCTAAGCTGTAGCCGAAGGCCCTCTGCCGCTCCAAAAGCGTCTTTTCGTCAAATCCGTGGACATTCTTAGGTTTCGGCAGATCCTCAAGAAGGACAAGATTCTCCTTAAGCCATTTGCCGTAGGGTTTTCGCGCGGCATACATATGCTTTAATTCGGCGTCGTCAATAATGCGCCCCTGTTCCGTGTCAATGAGAAAAATTTTGCCCGGCTGCAAGCGCCACTTGGCAAGGATCCGCTCTTCTTCAACGGGAAGCACCCCCGTCTCGGAGGCCATAATGACCAAATCGTCTTTGGTCACCCAGTAGCGCGAAGGCCGCAGGCCGTTTCTGTCCAAGACCGCGCCGACACAGCGCCCGTCGGTAAAGGCAATCGAGGCCGGCCCGTCCCACGGCTCCATGAGACACGAATGATACTCGTAAAAATCCTTCTTTTCCTGACTCATGCTCTCATGGCCGTTCCAGGCCTCGGGGATCATCATGAGAATCGCGTGCGGCAGGGACCGCCCGCCTAAGACAAGCAGCTCCAGAACATTGTCAAAGGTGGCGGAGTCGCTCCCGTTGGGCTCGATGATAGGCAGGATTTGGGGGGTGTCTTTCCCAAAGGCATCGCTCACGAACTGCATCTCACGGGCGTGCATCCAATTGATATTGCCGCGCAGGGTGTTGATTTCCCCGTTATGGGCGAGGATACGGTACGGATGCGCCAAAGCCCACGTCGGAAACGTGTTGGTGCTGTAACGCGAATGCACCAGGGCAATGGCTGAGATCATATCGGGATCGCTTAAGTCTTCATAAAAGCGGTCCAGTTGTTCGGACATCAGCTGTCCCTTATAAACGATCGTCTTGCTTGAGAGACTGCACAGATAATAATAATTCTTCTGAGGCATGGTGGATTCCTGGACGACATTGTATAGCCTCTTGCGGATCACGTACAGCTTGCGGTCAAAGGCCTCTCGCGATGTCTCCTTGCCCCTGCCGATGAAGATCTGCTTAAAGGCCGGCATCACCGAACGGGCTACCCTTCCAATCTTGGAAGGGTTGTGGGGGACGTCCCGCCAGCCTAAGAAGACCTGCCCTTCCTCCCGCGCGACATGTTCAAACCATTCCTCGATTTGATTACATTCGGCCGCGTTAGGCGGCATAAAGACAATGCCGGCGCCGTAATCCCCGCAGGGCGGTAAATCCATCCTGCCGTCAGCGCATTTTTTCCTGAAGAAGGCATCCGGTATCTGAATGACAATCCCGGCCCCGTCGCCTGTCTCCGGGTCACAGCCGCAGGCCCCGCGGTGCGTCAGATTCTCCAGAATCCGGATGCCGTTACGTACGATATCGTGGGATTTTCTCCCCTTCAAATGGGCGATAAACCCGACCCCGCAGCTGTCATGCTCGAACCACGGGTCGTAGAGACCCTTTTCTCTTGAATTTATCATCACCGATTCTTTCTAACCGTTACTTTCTTTATCAAGCCCACTAACACAAAAAAGATGATAACAAATACAGCGATTCGGATGAGGGAACCGAAGTGTTTTAAAATTTTTACATAACGGAAGCTCACCCATGGACCTTCATTTTCTGTTACGATTAATTTTGAAAAACTTAAACGATACCCTTGCTGAGGGACGGAAATCCGAAGAGGCAAAATCCCCTTTTGGCTGACCTCCTCGACCTTTCGCTTCGGCTCGACATCGGTTTTTAAATAATAAGGCTCATACTGTGTTTCAACTGCCATTTGCTGTCCTATGTCATCCGCCGCCCCCTTAAGCCGGCCCCTCACTGCTCTTTGAGCAGATCCTCCAACCCCCAAGATCCCCCCAGATGGTCTTATTCCAGCTTCCTTCTTAACGTCTCCGTCAAACTTAAAATAATAATAATCCTCAGGGACATAGAGGGACCAAAAAAAAGAGCTGATAGGAATATCTGTTTTAGGTAAGCGAAGTTTTAATTCGCCTATAAAATTCAGCTGAGACCCCTTGTCAAGATAAACAACCTCAACGGGGAATCCTGTCAGATTCTGCCCCTGGAGTTGAGATTTTTCCAATGGAATCAAGACATGACCGTTCTTGTCTTTGGCTGGCTTAACGGGTTTCCCGGCGACAAAGGTGCTCCAAAGCATCGCATCAACGGGGAGATTTATCCTTAAAAACTGTTTTACATTGTTTCTTACCTGATAAATCGCCTGGGTTAAGATCTTCCCTTCTACCGTATGAAGGGTCAAATAGTTTACGGAATCAATGGCGGCGACCAGAACCGGCAATTCCTCATGCCTTGTCACATCGATATGGATCCGGTAAGGATGATTAAAATATTTAAAGGCCAATAAGATCGGACTCCGAGAATTCTCAGAAATCGAAGAAGGCAGTTCTTTGACATCAATGGATGTGACCCGTTCCAGCTTATGGGCCGCCAATTCAACATTCGTCATGGCCGACACGCCGATGTGTCCATTTTCTCTTTCCGCCCCCCTGACTTTTATCCAGGGAATCTCGGCCACAACAGATCCTTCTCCGATATTTCTTTCGTAGGTTAATTCTAAGACGTAATTCCCTTTAAGCCCAAAATTCAGATAAACATCCAGATCCTGCTGGCCGTCGCTCTTGGTTATTTTCCAATCGCGCAGGTCCCTCCCCTGGACATCAAGCAAGCTGATATCCTCCGGCAGCGCTATGCGAAAATTAGAGACTTCCGATTGCAGGATGGAAAAATTTAACCGTGTCTGGCACCGCAAGATCCCCTCGCCGATGGAGGCATAGGTCGAGGTATCGGCATATACCTTGGGCTCCAGCGCGACAGGGGCGATTTCCTCTTTAGGAATGGCCTTGGTCCAACGCGTCGTAATGAGATTCGTATTGGGCATGATCGCCCAGGCAACCGTTTTATCCTGGAATTTCTCCAATTCCACGCGAATGGCAGGCTCCACGAATATCTCAACTTCGGTCTCTGGCATCGTAAATTCAAATTGGGAGATCGGCGCCGGCACGACGTCCAAAGAAAAGCTCCCAGGCCCGTTCTCCCTCTCCCGGGAGGCCTTGATTAAAAATTCCATAGTAATCTGATACCGGCCCGGTTTATCCACCATCACATAATATCTTCCTCCCTGCATGGTCACAAAGGAAGCCCCCTTATTCACAGTCACATCAATCAAGCCCACATCGCTCTTCACAATCGGGATCTGATTCCAGCCCTTTTTAAAGACCTCAAAGATAACTTTACCTTTAACTGTAACGACATTCTCTTCCAATGCAGCCGTATAATTGGCCTGATAAATGGCATAGGAGGCAATCGCAGAAGGATTAACCGGCTCGGCGGCTGGGAGAACTGTAGATGAGGAAGGAGAGGCTAAAGACTTCATCCCCTGACGCAGGTCCTCTTGGGGGGCTGGGCCGCTGAAGGACTGGCCCTCCTGTCCAAACTGTTGATATTGGATATTACTCTCTGCTTTTATCTTTTGCTGCAGTTTATCTTTTAAGGGGCCTGTGGCCATAGAAACTGGCGGCAAACATGCATGACTACAAAGAAAGATACAAAACACATAAAGCACTTTAAATAAAAAAACCTTCATGTTCTCTCCTTTCTATCCATAAAATGATCCCCAAGGAAATCCGGCAGAGATTTAGGTTATGCGTATTTCTTCATTAACGTATCAAATTCATTCACCGGGATGGCCGTTGAAGTCTTGAATGAAATCCCCGTCAATCTGGCCAAGGCAATAGAAGCGATAGTCGCTTGAGCCGCGCTCGGTAAATTGACAATAAAAACCAAATCATTCTCACCCAGAAGGGCATAAACAGATTTCACCGTCCCTCCCAATTTCTGAATCTGATGAACGGCCTTACGCGTTCTGTCAGCGCTGATTTTTTTCAACGCCTCTTGCGAATATTTCCCGAACATAAAAAAAGTTGTCATAAGTCCTCCTGTTTTTAAAGAAATGGTTTAAGTAGCCCCGGCCCCCAGCTGTCGTGCTCAAACCACGGGTCGTATAATCCTTGCCTCAACCTCATACCCAACCTCGACTCAAAACCCACCACTTGTTTTCCATCCAGTGTTTTATTGTACCGATTTTCCCAGAGAATTCAACTGATGTTTATTCTACCCCTGAAGGACTGCAAATCTTAACGGTCAATTTCCCGAAATTCTTCAAGCAAGACTCTCCCCCCAAAGAACTTACGACGAGTCAGGGGGACATAATACTTATTTCGCGAATTAAGTATTATGTCCCTCTAATTCCCCGAATTAAGTATTATGTCCCTCTAATTCCATAGTTTCCATTCAGCGATCAAACTCCAATTTTTTATCATCAATATCGACGTTAATGTCAGGGTTATAGGTTATTGAAGTTGCAGATTCAAGATTATCAGACATAGTATGTATAGCAATTTTTTTTATTAGATAGCTTTCTGAGTCAATCCATAGATTTACACTATTATCAGATATTAATAATCCATTAATCTGAATGACGCCATCCTTTGATTCAATAACTTTCATTTCCTGCAAATTCGTTATTTTGCTTCCACCTACTTTATAGGGTAATACACTACTGTCCGGCCATTGAATGGTTAAGTTTCTATAAGTTTATCGAGTTAAAAGTGTTATGACAAAAAATA
>MHGQ01000022.1 GCA_001805645.1 Omnitrophica WOR_2 bacterium RIFCSPHIGHO2_02_FULL_50_17
ATAAATTGTAGTATCCTGCGCATAACTGAATAAATTTTAACACAGCCTTAAGATCGCCTCAAGGGAATTACCTAAAATTTGTAACTACTCAGCTCTTCCTCCCCCTCAATGGAGGTGAGGCCTAACCCCTCCCATCCGAGGGAGGGGAACTGAGTAATTACTAAAATTTTATGAAAATTTGCCGTGTAAAAGGCGTATTTTAGATGCGGCGGGACCCTTTGGTAAGACGGGAAAGCCTCTGAATGATCGTCTGATCAACCGAATCTGAGGAAAGCCGCCACTGCCAGTTGCCGCTTAAAGTGGCCGGAGTGTTCATGCGGGCTTCTTCTCCTAACCCGAGCACATCCTGCATCGGAAATATAACAGTATCTGCCTTCGAGGTCATCGCCATCTCAATAAATTTCCAATGGACGTCTTGAACCGCGACGTTCTTGCCGACGTAATCGAAAAAATTCTTCTTCTCCGTGGCCGTTGCCTCACTTTGGAACCATCCCTGAACCGTATTATTGTCATGCGTCCCCGTGTAGGTAACACAGTTCGGCTCGTAATTATGCGGCAAGTAAGGATGCTTTTCCAAATCGCCGCCGAAGGCAAAAAGCAGGATCTTCATCCCTGGGAAACCCTGCCGGCGCATGACCTCGCGGACATCGTCCGTGATAATCCCTAGATCCTCGGCGATAAGGGGAATCGGCCCAAAGCGTCTTTTCAGCGCATCGAAGAAATCCTGGGTGGAGACATCCGCCCACCGGCCGTGCGTTGCCAGCGGCTTGTCATAAGGGATCTCCCAGTATTGAACAAATCCCCGGAAGTGGTCGATCCGCACGATATCGAAAAGCCGCAGGTTATTCTTGAGCCGATCAATCCACCAGGCATATCCCGTTTCTTTCAGCCGTTTCCAATCGTAGACGGGATTCCCCCATCTCTGCCCCGTTTTACTGAAATAATCCGGGGGAACCCCGGCGACCGCAAGCGGCCGGCCGTCTTTATCCAGACGGAAAATGCCGGGATGCCTCCAGACATCCGCGCTGTCTTCGTTGACGTAGATGGGGATATCCCCTATAAGCTGGACGCCGTTTTGGTGACAATAAGATTTGAATTTGTCCCACTGCCGGAAAAAAATGTACTGCAGGAATTCAACCCCCCCTATCTGATTCCCAAAACGCTTTTCAATATCCTCTAACGCCTTCTGATCGCCCTTTTTAAGTCCGTCGGGCCAGGTTGTCCAGATAACCCTATTCAGGGAATCTTTTATGACCGTAAACAGGGCGTAATCCTTCAGCCAAAAAGCGTTCTTTTCCCGGAAAGCGGCGAACTCTTTCAAAAGCGCCTTGTGATCTTTAAGGCGGCTATGAGCTTTCTGAAAAAGCCTTTCTTTATAGACGCTAACCGCCTCGTAGTGCACTTTCCCCTCGGGGAAGAGCGGCTTGTCTTCCAAATCTTTTTGAGTCAAAAGGCCGTCTTCAACCAAGAGGGCAGGGCTGATCAGAAGCGTATTGGCCGCAAAGGCCGACGGACTGCTGTAGGGAGAATTACCGCAAATAGGATCCGTCGGATTTAACGGCAAGACCTGCCAGAGGCTCTGCTGGGTCTCTTTCAGGAAATCAACGAACCGGCAAGCCTCCGGCCCTAAATCGCCTATCCCGAATTGCGACGGCAACGAACTGATATGGAGGAGTATACCGCTTTTTCTCAAGTCCATCCCTCAGATAAAGATATCGTAAATAATCCCGAACAAGAGAGACAAGATACTGATAACACCCAGATAAATCCAAAGGATGCGTCTGCCGAAATCTTTTTTAATAACAAGAAGCGCGCCGTAACTGGTGATAGGCCCCACCAACAGATAACACAGCGCCTGGCCGGGACTCATCCCGCTTTTGATAAGGGCGTCCGCCATGGGGACACTGGCGGTGGAGCACACATACGTCAACAGACCGACGATTAAAATGAAGATATAACCGAGAGGGCCGGTCAGATACCCTTGTATAAATTTTTGAATCGGCTCAAAGGTGACAATAAGACTGGCCAGGGCGATACCTAATAATATTTCCTTTCCGATCTCCTGAGGCAAGGTGATGTAGGCATACCTCAGCGCATCTTTCATTTTTGCCGTGAAGGTGCGGTGTTCGGGATGGGAGCAGCCATTCCCGCAGCAGTCCTTTGTATCAGACGAAGATATCTTCTGTGTCTGAATCTCGACGCCGTTGCAGACAACTCCCATCACCAGAGCCATCACAATGACTACGAAAAATATATAGACCGTAAAGACAAAACCCAGCAGCTTCCAGCACACGATAAGGGCGGGAACAGACGTCGCGGGGGTGGCCACCAGAAAAGCCATGACCGCGCCGAGGCTGGCACCTTTTTTCCTGAAAGTAATCGCTATGGGAAGAGACCCGAAACAACAGACAGGAAGGATTGCGCCGACAACGGAAGAAATCAGAATGGGCCTTAAGCCCTTTCCGCCTAAATGCTCTTCAACAATACGGCTGGGGACAAACTGGTGGATAATGCCGCTTATCAAAAACCCCGCGGCCAGGATAAGCCACAGCTCCTGGCAGTAATGGATAAAGACATGTCCAAATTGTTCTAGGAAATTCATCCGTTGCCTTCCTTAGGCCATAACGTATTTTCTTGAACTCATAAGCACTTAACACATGTCGCTGCGCACATACTCTGCAAAATGGTAGGAAACCGCCCCTTCCGAAAGAAATGGGGAAACACTCCTTTCTCTAAAGTTGCGCTCAAAGTCTGGGAAAAAGGTATCGCACTGGAAAGACCCGCGGATTCGGGTCACATAAATCCTCTGGCATTGAGGATGACGCAGGGCCTGTTGATAGATTTCCCCTCCGCCAATCACATAAACAGCGCCTAAGACATCCTTAACTTCCTCATGCCCGCACAAGGCAAGGGCGTGTTCCAAACCATCCGCTGGAAAAACACCCTCGGGCAACTGCAAATTCTTATCCCGCGTTATAACGACATTCACACGGCCCGGCAGAGGCCGGAATTTCTCCGGCAGAGAATCCCACGTCTTTCTTCCCATGATCACGATATTTCTTGTGCCGGGTTCCTGCGTTGCGGTTGTGACCTCCTTAAAGTGCCGCAAATCCCCTTTTAAATGCCAGGGGATCCTCCCCTTTCTGCCGATTCCCCTCTCTTCATCCATCGCCACAATAATATTAAATGGAGTCATACCGCTATGGGAAATTTAATAAACGCATCGTGCTGATAGTTAATGAGCTCAATGTCCTCAAAGGCGACTTCTAAAACGGGCCTGGGAGCGATTTTTAGTTGAGGCAGCGGCTTCGGCGTCCTTTGGATCTGCTCTTTTAGCCCGTCGACATGATTAGCATAAATATGGGCATCGCCGAGCGTATGAACAAAAATCCCCGGGGTAAGGCCGCATTCCTGGGCGATCATGGACAGAAGAAGGGCGTAACTGACGATATTAAAAGGCACCCCCAGCGCCACATCCGCGGATCTTTGATAAAGCTGGCAATCGAGCCTCCCATGGACAACATAAAACTGAAAAAAGGCATGGCACGGCGGGAGCGCCATCCTGTCCAGATCCGCCACATTCCAGGCGCTGACAATGATGCGTCTGGAATCAGGTTCATGCTTGATCATATCCACCGCCTTCTGAATCTGATCGATAGGCTCTTTACGGTAACCGCCCGTCTCCTCATCCCGGACAAACCGCTCCCAGCGCCTCCATTGATAACCATAAACGGGCCCCAGATCCCCTTTCTCATCGGCCCAGGCATTCCAAATCGGCGTGTATTGCTTCAACCCGTCATTGATATTGGTCGAGCCTCTCAGGAACCATAGCAGTTCCCTCACCACCGCATCAAACAAAATTTTTTTCGTCGTTAAAATCGGAAAACCCTCGCGCAAGTCATACTTTGTCTGATAACCGAAAACAGAAATAGTCCCTGTCCCGGTGCGGTCTTTCTTCATCTCACCGTGATCTAAAATATACTTTACAAGCTCCAAATACTGCTTCATCTCTTTAAGATCCTTCGTCTTCTCAAGGCGTCCGCCCTTGATCCCACATTTGGGCACGATACTCCTGAACCATGCGATGCGTATTGAAGAAGGCGCTTTGACTGATACAGGTAATCATCTTGTCAATCCACGGACTCTCGACATCGACGCCGTCTTTCTTATACGTCCGATAATACAATTCGACAACATCCCTCAGCGTATCGTAAAGGGCGCGTGAATCCTCATCCAGCCTCAATTGTTTTTCATCGCCGATATCCATGCCCGTATGCCGATAACCGAATATCCAGCCGATGTCCCTCTGGGCGGCCTCCCCAATCCAGCCGTCCAGGGTGCTCACCTGAACAACACCGTTGAGGATGGCCTTCATCCCGCTTGTCCCCGAGGCCTCAAAGGGCGGCAGGGGATTATTCAGCCAGACATCGACGGAATTCGTCAAAAGCTTGCCGAAATACGTATCGTAATTCTCCAGAATCATGACCCGCACAACGCGCTTGTGCTCATTCAACTGATCGATATGATCCAGGATTTCATCGATATGGGCGGAACCGATATCATCGTTGGGATGGGCCTTGCCGGCCAGGATAATCTGCAAAGGGCCCGCTTCATAAGCTAATTTAAGAATGCGCTTCGTATCATGGAAAATCAGGGCCGGGCGCTTGTAGCCGGCAATGCGTCTCGCCCAGCCGATGGTCAGGATATTCTCCTTCAGTTTCCATCGCCTTAAGGTCTCAATCAAATGCCTCTTGTTCGCCTGATGGGCATCGAAGACCTCCCTGCGAAACAGGACATCCCCCCGCAGATCAGACACCCTGGAGAGATTTTCAGGGGTCCTTCGCCAATCGCCCAATGTCTTTTGATGCCGGTCAAAAAGCTGCTCAAAACTTTCCGAAATCCACGTCGGGATATGAATGCCGTTCGTAATGGCCCGCACCTTGGAGGCAAAGTGAGGAAACTGCAGACGCGTAATCTCCCCGTGCTTCTTGGAAACCGCATTGACCCGCTGGCAGGTATTGAGACACATAAGCGTCAGATTGATTTGATGAGCCTCCGGCGCCTCTTTCCCGAACAACTGGCAGGCCTCTATGTAATGCTCGGGGAGTATCTTCGCCACATCCTCGATACGAAACCGGTCATGGCCCGCGGCAACCGGCGTATGACAGGTGTAAATAAAACTCTGCTGAAGCTCCGGCATTTTGCTTTTATCGCCGAGGGCAATGGATCTCTCCGCCAGGGCAAATGCCGCATGCCCTTCGTTGAGATGATACTGTGCGATGGTGTATCCCAGCGCCTCCAGGGCCTTCATGCCCCCTATCCCTAAGATGACCCTTTGGAATATCTTCCACCAGACCTCGTCGCTGCGGTAAAGCTGATCGGTCAATTTACGGAACTTCGGGTCATTTTTCTTGAAATTCGAATCCAAGAGAATGATCGGACAGGCCCGTTTCTTATCGTAACTGTACACATAATACTTCCAGAGGCGGAGATGCAAATCTCCTTGTTGGGTATGAATAGTCACGACTTTATTAAG
Source organism: Omnitrophica WOR_2 bacterium RIFCSPHIGHO2_02_FULL_50_17 (assembly GCA_001805645.1). Taxonomy (GTDB): domain Bacteria; phylum Omnitrophota; class Gorgyraeia; order Zapsychrales; family Zapsychraceae; genus O2-FULL-52-10. The sequence continues at coordinate 5,537 of MHGQ01000022.1, forward strand.
CAGAATAAGGCCGGGATAACTGTGCGGGTCCCATGTCAATTCCTCCGGAATTTGGCCGTGTTTATACCAAAACTTCTGTTTGAAATACCCTTTATTCCAGAGGATGCCTACCCCCACGATGGGCAGGCCTTGATCGGCAACGCTTTTCATCGTATCGCCGGCGAGAACCCCCAGACCGCCCCCGTAAATCGGGATATCCAGCATCTTGTCGGTGTGAACCTTAAACAAATAATCGCACAACCAGTAATTCGAGAAGACCTCATGGGTAAAAAATTGATTTTTCACGGACATCGGCTTCTTCTGCCGGAAGGAATTATAGATGCTGGGCGCAATGCCGAACTCCATGGAAAAATAGGCAATGTTCTCTGGGTTTGCGGAAAGCAAGGAGCCCTCTACCTCCAGGACAGCCTCGAGGGGAAACCCAAAGTAATGCTGAGGCGTAATCTCCGTTGCGTAATCCTCCTCAAAACGGTCAATAGAGGAGAGAAAATCTTTAAACCTCTGCACAGCCGACTCCTTTGTTTATTCTTATGGCACAAGAAATATTCTTATAAGGGGAGATTATTATATCAAAATTCCTCTATTTTCCGCTAAAATTCAAAGTTATAACCACCCCGCTTTGGGCGGACGGAGAGTAGAGGGTTTCATTTCACTTGAGCGCGAAATTCCGGATATCCCCGGCTCATAACGGGACGAATCTCTCCCGTCTCTTCTCGGACAATCATGACACTGGCATAACCCTGAGGCAGGGCATTGACAAAATCCGTCCCTAGGCGTGTCCCCAAAACGCATAACGCCGTTGCCAGGGCATCCGCCTCAATGGCCGTCGGGGCAATCATCGTGGCGCTGACCACCTCTTGCTGCGGATATCCCGTGAGGGGATTCAGGATATGCGAGAGGCGCTTCCCTTGAATCTTATAATAGTGCTCATAATTGCCGGAGGTCGTGACAGAGGCATTACTGAGCACGATAACGTCGAACATCTTTTCCCTGTCCCGGGGATCGCCGATACCAACGCGCCAGGGCCGCCGCTCACAGTTATAGCCGCCGGCGTAAATATCCCCCCCGTCATCAATAAAAAAATTGGTTATCCCGTTTTCGCGCAGGATTCTCGCCGCCTCATCAACGGCATACCCTCCGGCAATACCGCCCAGGTCAATTTGGACAGCCTCCTGCAGCATCTGCACCCGGTTGTCCCCCAGCAGACGAATTTTGTCGGATCCGACGTTTTTCTTCGCTTCAATAACCTGAGCCGGCGTCGGGAAGGCATTGCTCTCTTCGCTGTGCTTCCACAATTGAATCAGAGGCCGGACCGTGATATCAAAGGCGCCTTGGGTCCAATGGGTATAATCCACAGCCTTTCGCAATACCTCATAAGTATCTGCACCCACCGCAACAGCATTCAGACCGGCCTTATTGATACGGGCCGCATCGCTTCGCTCGTCAAAGACGTTCATCCGCCAGGAAATGTCCTCCAACCGCTCCCAGACCTGCTGATAGGCCAGCTTAATTTCCCCTGCGTTCGATGCCTCAACACAGACATCCACGTGAACGGTTGTCCCCATCAAGAAGCGGCTCTCCCGATACCTCTCTAACTCTTCTGGGGATCCCCCGGCACATCCCGACACAAAAAAAACGACTGATATAAACGCTGATATCCGCATACGTGTTAATCTTCAGGCACGATTCTTCCGAATGAATGTCCCGCTCTTGCCCCCGCTTTTATAGAGGAGCTTCACCTCAGAGACAACCATTTCCCGGTCAGCCCATTTCATCATATCGTATACCGTCAGGGCCGCCATAGCGCAGGCCGTCAAGGCCTCCATCTCAACGCCTGTCCGCCCCAGGCAGACCACCTCCGAGGTCACACCAACGGCATGACGTTTTTTGTCTACATCAAAACGGATGCCCACTTTGCTAATACCTAAGGGATGACACATCGGGATAAGAAACGGAGTAGATTTAGCCGCCAAGATGCCGGCAACCTTCGCCGTCTCCCAGACATCGCCCTTGGGAGAGCCTCTCTCGACAAGAATCTGAAAGGTTTTAGGATTCATGGAAAGCCGTGCCGACGCCCTGGCTACGCGGCGCGTCACATCCTTTCCACTCACATCAATCATGCCGTTACCCCTCGTAACCACCGGGTTAATCTTTTTTTTCGTTAGACTCATTTAAATTCCCCTTTCTCTAAAAATCCCTGTCTTTGAAACGAATCGAATATTCCGCCTTAACCCTATTGATCTGCGCGCGGCTGGATTCGAGGCATCTCCCCTGTCGGATATTATCTTCAAGGGTTCTCATAACCTGGACATACATCCTCTCATTGTCACGACTGACCGCCATGGCCTTATCCAAATACCAAAGACCCTCTCCGCACCGGCCTTCTTCGCTGTATATCTCGCCTAACTGATGGTAAGCCTCGAAGTGTTCAGGGTCAAACTCTACCGCCCTTTTAAGGTCAGCCTCGGCAAAAGAAGGCCTTCCCAGCCGTTTGTGCAAATTCCCCCGGTTGAAATAAACGTTGGCGTAATCCGGTTTTATTTGAAGGGCGATATCAAAATATCGGATGGCCTTTGCAACCGCCGGCTGGTCATCACGCAGATTCGCCTGCTGGGCATAGGCCTGGGCAAGTTTATTGTATGTTAACGCCGTGGCCGCTTTCTCCTGTGTCTTAAGCTGATGTTCCCACAGAGTAACCCCATTATACCAGACCTGACATTGCTGAGAAGTCTTATACGATAAGACCCCTAAAAGCGCCAGCCCCAAAAAGATTAGACAATACTGAAGATACTTCTTCCCTCGAAGGGAAATGAGGATTCTGTCATAACCAGCCCCCAGCCCAATACACAGCCCGACCATGGGAAGATACATAAAGCGATCAGCGACGACATTGAGATCCGCCTTCGCGTCGAATCTCAACAAAAAAAATATGGACAACAGATAATAAAAAAAGGCGAAAAGAAACATGCGGTTCTTTCTCCAAATGAGCCAACCGACAAGAAGGATACAAACCCCAAAGACGGATAAAAAATATTCAGGATTGGCCATCGAGACAGGCTGAGGGAGTTTATAAATGAGCGTGAGATAGTCCGGATAGAAAAATTTCCTTAGATGAAACACAAAAGACCATGCCCATATTAAAAGGGATTGAGGAAGATGATTGTCCTGGATGCGCATCTGCAAAAAATACGTTGCCCAGATAATCGGCAAAATACACAAAAAACAATAAATTTTCTCAAGGACAAGACGCGGGGAAAATTTCCGCCGGACATACCAGTCACACAGGAATAAAATTAAAGGAAGGCTTAAGGCCATGGGTTTCGCAAGGACGCTGAGCGTCCCCAGGACAACGACAAAGATAAAGAAACAATGCGCCTTGGATACCGACGGGGAAATAACGGTCTTAAGGTATTTGCCGTAACAGAGTAACGCTGCCATATAAAAAAAGGCATAAAGGACATCCTTGCGCTCCGTCACCCACGCCACGGATTCGACATGCAAAGGGTGAAGTCCAAAAATGAGCGCTGCGATACCGGCGGCAAGACTGGAACACCCCATCTGCAAGGCAAACACAAGGACCATAACCGTCGCCGCAAGATGCAGCATGACATTATCGAAATGATAAATGAAGGCGCTTGTTTTAAAAAAGTGGTATTCGAGCGCAAAGGAAAGAGAGGTCAGGGGAATGTAGACTTTGTTGACTGTCGCCGAGAAAATATCGCGCAGGCCTCTCGCATCCAAAGATCGGATAAAAGGATTGCTGAGGAGATGCACATCATCGTCCCAGTTGACGAACTGATTCTTTAAAGAGGGGCTGTAAACAAGGAAAACGATCAAAAGGATTCCAACGAGTGCCCCCCACGTATATCTTTTACGATTCCTTTGCATGAACGTCACGGCATTTCCCCTTTTCCCGCATCCTGACCAGGGAGGAAAAAAGACTACCGGCCATAAATCCTGTCAACGCATTGACCGCCACAATAGAAAAAGCCGTGACCAGGCAAATCGCGGCCCCCCCTCTATCCCTGCGCTGGCAGACATCCCCGCAGGCCTTGGCCAATTCGATGCCGGCAAAAATCAACATAGGCCCCAAGATAGCCGACGGATAAGTCTCCAATAACTCGAGCAAAGTGTGTCCTAACAGAAGTCCTACCAGAATTTTCATCAATCCCAGCATGATGACGCTCGCCCCTGTCCGGGCGCCGAAGCGGTACTGCGCCGCTAAGCCTCCCGAACCATGGCACATCGGGATCCCTCCGAAAGGAATACACAAAAGGTTCATCCATCCGACACTCATGGCCATTTTCTTCGGCGGGATTCCTCTTCCCGGAAAATAATCCGCGCTTAAAGCGCACACAGCAACGACAGAATTCAGTAACGTCAACGGCAACTGCGGCAAAGCGCCTCTAAAGAATCCTGTTATCCACGCCGGACCGGAAGGCCAATGAAAATCAAACTGAGGAAGCATCACGGTGACGGATGAAAAGACCTCGGGCGACTGCCTGTATTGAACGAAAAATCCGAAGAGAAAGACGTACAGCAACACCGGCTGCCGTCGGCCCAAAAAAATGAACAAAAAACAGATAACCCCGACGGCCGTCCCAAGGCTGTCCCAGCCCCCGATGGGTAACTTGCCCAGACCCTGAAACGCCGTCAGGGCCAATTTTAATCCTATCCCTAGCTGAATGCCGCGGACAACTGCCTTAGGGACAAGACGGGTAATCTTGTCTATAAAAAAAGACAAGACAATGAGGAGGATGCCCATTCCCATGCCGGCCGCAAACAACTCGTCTTGGGTCATGCCCTCGGCGATGACGACCGCGGCCATGGCCTTCATAGGCTGGACAGGAATCGGCTGCCGGAAAATATACCCCGTCGCAACATTCATAAGACCTGCCCAAACAAGGACCGCGCCCAAGTTCAGGCCGCACGCAACCGTCATGCCGACGACCAAGGGAATAAAAAGCCCCAAATCCCCCAGTGAACCGGAGAATTCCATCCACGTGAAACGAAATCTGTCGGTCATAATCTGACGCATCGGCTTATCCTTCTTTCCTTACTCTAAATCCCGGCCGCGCACCTTCCGCCGCAGACTCTTCTTCGCGGAATGATAACGTTTCTCTTCTAAAATTTCTTCTTTTAAGGCCTGAGGACGCCGCCGTCTGCGCCTTCTCTCCCGCTCTTTTTCCCGGAGGATCCTCAATTCGCTTGCCTCGCGGATTTTCTCAATCCTTTCCACAAGCAGCCACCGCGCCTGCAGACGGTTCAACCGTTGTGAACGCTCCGTTTGACATTTGACTTGAGTGCCCGTAGGGACATGGCGCAAAACAACACATGTCGATGTCTTATTCACATTCTGTCCACCGGGACCGGATGAGCGCACGAATGTCTCACAGAGGTCTTCTTCCAAGACCTTTAAGCGCCGCATCCGTTCCTTCAACTGTCTTTCGTTGAACATCTCTCACCGCCCTCGAATGCGAGCAGAATCATTTTTCTTGAATAAAAATGCCGCCCACTCTTTCCCCTTGATAACCTTAAGGCACCGCAGCGGATATTTTCTAAATGACTCGCGAAAATGACGAAAATTTTCCAGCGAAACCCCGGAGACGGCGAGATATTGCCCGGGCTTTACACGACAGACAAGAGTCCTCCCCGCCTTGACAAGATTATGCGTGACCAGATTGGCCGCAACGAAATCATATTGCCTTTTCTCTGGATAATGGTGGATGTCTCCCGCGGCCAATCCTCTGGCCTTATAGCTGTTTATCCTGAAATTGTCTCTTGCCACTTTAATGCAATCCGGATTAAAATCAATCGCCCGCACTTTACGAGCACCGCAGCAGAGGGCCACCAGCGACAAAATTCCCGTCCCTGTCCCAATATCGAAAAAACTCTCGAAACGCCCGCGGCAGCGTTCAATCAATGCGGCCATAAAACGCGTGGTTTCATGCAGGCCGCTGCCGAAGGCCATACTCGTATTGATATAAAGCGGATGCTGGCGCTGGGGAGGCCTGTATCGCCCCTTAAGCCACGACGGGACAACCCGCAATGACCTTGTGAGAGAAAACGGTTTGAAACGGATTTCAGAGGCGTTCAGCCAGTCTTTTTTTAGAAGCCGCCGTATTTTGACAGCGACATATTTTAACTTGAGCCTCATCAACCGGCGGGCAAGGCTTTTAGAGGCGCGGTAAGACTTGAAATAAACCGCCAGGCAGGGCTTTGTCTTTTGTGTGGACTCCACGATATCTTCCGGCCGGACCCCCAGAGAAATGAGAAACCCTTCTAATATCTCGCCAACGCCAATTCCGCGAGAACCTATATTCAGACGGACCTCATAAAGGACATTGTCTCTTCCTTTGCCCATAGGGGGAATTAAATTTTTTCTATCCTGATGATATACTTCCCTGCGCTGCCCCCCAACTCCTCCAGCCGGTAGGGATGCCCTCGCGTAATACGCTTGAGGTCATGAACGTTGCCCTTTTTGACAATAGCATACGTCACGGGCTGGGAGGCCAACATGGCCAGGACTTTTTCATCCGTATTCAAAAACGCTACGGGATGAGGGCTGAAAAAACCTTTGCCGTTAATATCAATCACGGCCGTCTTGCGGTCCGTATAAAAACGGATCCCGCGGACATAAAATTTGCTGGTCATGACAACCGAATCGGAGTGATCCATCGTCTTGAAAAGATCGCTCACATCCTTGCAGGAGACCCACGGCTCGATATAAGGTTTGGCCAAAAACGCTGTGACAAGAAGCAGGACGGTGATGCCCGCGCACGAAAAAAGCATCTGAATGTAGTGTCTCTTAAGGTTAAAGACAAAAACAAGAACGGCCAATAAAAGCGAGAGAGCGGAAAAAATAAAGACAGGCCTTAAATTAATGAGGATGTCCATGTATATCTTCCCGGCGACAAGGGCGGCGGCAGAAACGCCTGCGAGAAATACGCAAAAAATATAGCCGCACACCGCCAAGACCTTCGACGCCTTCTTTGCCTGCAGATCTTCCATGTCCTCATCTAGATACGATGCGATAAGGATGGCAACAGCCGGGAAAACGGGGAACACATAACTAGCCAATTTGGAGTGGGCCGGCTGGACAAAGGCAAAGATACCGACTATCCATGCCAACAGGAAAAAGATTTGATCCCGCCGGTCCCTCTTCTTAGCCCAAGGCGGGGCCACAGGCGGGTCAGCCTCAGGCTTCTGCATCAGCTTCTTATACGCCGAGACAGCCGCCGGAATCCAGAAAAAACTCCAGGGCAGGATACCGAAGAATATCAGCCCCGGATAAAAATACCAGTTGTCCAGTTTAAGATGCTCGGCGACAAGAAGCCTGCGGATATGGACATTGTAAAAATACTCGCGGATAAAAGTATCACCGTATTGTTGATACATGGAAATATGCCACGGCAGGGCAATCACCAGAAAAAGAAAAACCCCCGCCGCCGTCCCTTTGTTCTTCAAAAAGGCCAAATCTTTCTTGTAAACAAGGAAAACCAAGACCACCGCTGCCGGAAAGACAAAGCCTAAAATTCCCTTCGTCAAGACAGCTATCGCCGATGCGGCAAAGCTAAGGATCACGCCTCTGGTCTTACGTCGAGGGAATTTGTATCCCCAATAAAAAAAGGCAATCGAGGCCGTTACCCAGATGCTGAAGACCATATCGGTTAATACGGCCCTGGACAAGGCGAGATAAATAAAGCTGCTCATAAGGATAAACCCGGATAAGAAGGCCGTCCTCTTGCGCTCAAAGAGCATCCATGCCATGGCATACGTCGCACCAACCCCCAGTATCCCGAAAAAGGCCGGCCAGAAGCGGGCAACGAAAGGTGAGAGGCCGAAGACTTTTATCCCCAGGGTAAGCAGCCAGAAAAAGAATATCGGCTTTTCAAAATGCGGCTCATCAAAAATCACCGGCGTCCACCAACTGCGGCGGGCGAGCATCTCTTTGGCGCTTTGCACATAAAAGACCTCATCCGGGTGAGTTAGGCTGACGATGCCGTTGCCGAACATCAAAAAGAAATACGCCAGCACGCCCAAAAGAAGCACAAGTCTCCCATGACTCATCTCTTGAAAAAAATCCCTATCCATACATCAATTCCTCGACAGAAACAAATTCGAAACCCTTTTCTCTGAGAGTCCGCGCCAAAAGCGATATGGCCTTGACGGTCTGGTTGCGGCTGCCCCCTTCGGTCGTGAGGACATCGCCGCTGTCATGAAAAAGCAGGATGTCTCCGTTTCTGACCCTTCGGACCAGGTAACGGACGATATGTTTATGATTAAACGACACCCAGTCTTTGGAATTTAACGACCACAAGATAATGTCGTATCCCATCGCTTTAATCTTTTTTTTGATGGATCTGGAAAGCCACGCCTTGGGCGGGCGGAAGATCCTGGTTGTGCACCCCGTAGTCTCCCGAATCACGTATTCGGTATATTTGATTTCCTCTTCGATCTCGGGAAGGGTATAGTAAAGAAGGACGCTGTGCGCATAGCCGTGATTGCCTAGGGTGTGCCCTTCCTGAGCCACGCGTCTTGCCACCTCAGGGTATTTCTGCACGTGATGGCCGATCATAAAAAACGTCGCCTTGATATCGGCCTTCTTCAGCTCGTCCAAAATCTTCGGCGTCCACACAGGTGAGGGCCCGTCATCAAAGGTCAGGGCCACCCTCTTTCTGTCCGTCTTCACCCTGTAAATCGTCCCCCGCCTGGTTAAAACGGCCTGATCGAAAAAGACACAAAACCCCCCGGCGATGACAATAAAACCTCCCAGGATAAATACGAGATTGATAAGCATTATGATGTCTTAGGCAAACTGAATCAGTGAGGGGTCATAATCTTCAGGTTTCTCAAACCCCAGCAGGTTTAAAAGGGTTGCGGCAACATTGGACAAACCCTTTTGGGGAAGATCCGCCATTTTATATTCCCCGCGGTAGCCGCTGTCGACAATAGCGAAGGGAACAGGATTCAGCGAATGGGCAGTGCTCACGAGTCTCTGGCCGTTCTTGACGGTAAACATCTCGTCGGCGTTGCCGTGATCCGCCAGCACAACTGCAATGCCTTTAAGTTCTTGAACGACCCCTATCAGCTTGGCCATACATTCATCTACGGTCTCGACCGCCGTAATAATCGCCTGCGGCACCCCTGTATGACCGACCATGTCGCCGTTGGCGAAATTAAGCCGTCCGAACTTGTAGGAACCGCTGTGCAGCAACTCGATCGATCTCTGCGTAATCTCGAAGGCCTTCATCCTAGGAGCTTTGTCAAACTGGATGCGATCGGAAGGAATCTCGACGTATGTCTCCAATTTTTTATCCACATAGCCGGAGTTGTTGCCGTTCCAGAAATACGTGACATGGCCGTATTTCTGCGTCTCGGAGACGGCAAACATCCTGATTCCCTCGGCGCACAGATAATGGCTCAATGTCCTTTCTATCTTGGGCGGTTCAACGAGGTAATTCTTAGGGATATGCAAATCGCCGTCATATTCCATCATGCCGGCAAACAGGACATCCGGCACACGCCGCCGGTCAAAGCGGTCAAACCCTTCTTTTTGATCAAAAGCCGTGGCAAGTTCAATAGCCCGATCCCCGCGAAAATTAAAAAACACAACCGAATCGCCGTCTTCTATGGTTCCGATGGGCCGTCCGGACTCGGCGACAACGAAGGAGTTCAGATACTGATCCGTGATTCGGGGGTCTTCCCGATAATAGGTCTCTACGGCCTCTGAGGCCGAGCCAAACATACGCCCCTTTCCCAGGACATGGGCCTCCCAGCCGCGCTTGACGATATCCCAGTCCGCATTGTAGCGATCCATCGTGGTGACCATCCGCCCGCCGCCTGAGGCGATGCGATAGTCCACGCCGTATTGTCCTTTCAACTCAACAAGGACTTTTTCGGTCCGTCGGATATACTCCAGGGCGGATTTCTCATGAACGTCGCGGCCGTCCATTAAGGCGTGAATCCGCACGCCTTTGACTCCTTCAAGCGCACATTGCCGCAGCATGGCATAGAGATGATCCGTATGCGCATGGACATTCCCGTCGGACAGCAATCCGATAAAATGAAATGTCCGCCCCTTCCCTTGGGCCGCCGCCACCAATTTTTTCCATAAAGGCGTCCGAAAAATTCGTCCCTCCTGGATGGATTGGAACACCAATTTGGCGCCCTGATCAAAGACGCGGCCAGCCCCGAGGGCGTTGTGCCCGACCTCGCTATTGCCCATATCAGCGTCGGAGGGCATCCCTACCGCTGTCCCATGGGCGTGGAGCGTTGTATAGAGCGTGCTTTTCATGAGAGTATCCAGGCCAGGGGTCCTCGCCACAAATACGCCGTCGCTTTCATCGCGCCTGCCGATACCGATCCCATCCAGGATAACAAGCAAAAGCGGCCCGGGCCGCCCCTGAAATCCTTTGATTCTCTTTAATTGCAGTTTATCCGGCATACGAATTCCTTCCCTCAATAATAGCAAAGCGACACAACAGGTGAGATCTGATTAAAGGCTGGCAGCATCCGAAGGAAAAATAATACGGGCACGCGCACCGCCGGACGATCTATTTTCAATGAAAATAGTCCCATCGTGGCTTTCCATGATGCTTTTGGACACGGATAACCCCAACCCGACGCCGCCCATATCATGCTTGGTCGTAAAAAACGGATCGAATACCTTGCTTAAAGAGTCCGCGGGGATTCCCGTACCATTGTCTTCGATATCACAGACAACCACAGTCTGACCGGCCTTAAATTTTCTTTTATCCAAAAAGGAAAAATCCCCCGGCGCGCCGGAAAGCGCATGACTATAGGTCTTAAACTCCAGCTTCCCGCCTTCCCCAGCGGCCTGAACGGCATTCAACATCAAATTGATCAAAACCTGTTCAATCCTGTTTCTATCGATTGTTATCATGGGGATGGCCTGATCCAGTTTTTTGAAGACCTCAATATGCTTTTTCTCAATCTCATGGTGAATCAAAGACAGGCTTTTCTCGATAAGGGCGTTGAGGTCTTCCAATTTCCTGTCCAACTGAGGCGTGCTGGCGAAATTCAAGAGGTCATTGACCGTGCCGTTGGCCCTGTCGATAGCCTCTTTCATATTGGCCAACGCAGCCAGCACTTTATCGTCGGCCGGATTAAGCTGTTGGCGAAGGTAAGTCACGCCGTAAAGAATCGTAGCCAGGGGATTTTTGACCTCATGAGCAATCCCGCTCGCCAAGGCGCCAACGACCTTCATCTTTTCCATCTGCAAAAGCTGTGCCTGGGTCTCCTTGATCCTTTCATAAGCCTTCGTCAGCTCCCTCTCAAGGCGTTTGCGCTCCAAGGCATAATGAAGCGCCTTGTTGAGAACGTAAGCGGTGTATTTACCTTTGACAAGGAAGTCCTGGGCGCCGTAACTTAAGGTATGCAGACCCATCTCGTCTTCATAGGCGCCTGTATTGATGACGATGGCGACCTCAGGGTATTTGCTGCTTAAACGCACCAGTGTATCCTCGCCTTCACTGTCGGGAAGATTCATGTCCAGGACAACGATATCAAACTCATATTCATCGAGAAGTTTTATGGCGCCTTGAAGCGTATCCGTGCTTTTGCGTAAGGAAACGGCGCTGGAGGACTCCGAGAGCATGGATTCCAGCATCCTGCGGTCAATCTGATTATCCTCGACAATCAAGACCCTTAAGGGTTGGGTAAATGCTGCTGATGTCTTTTCGGCCATATATTGAAGAAAATGATACTATAAATCCCGACGATTGTCAAACAAGACCACGGGGCATGGGGCTACGGGTGCTACGGGTGCTACGGGTGCTACGGTTTCTCAGGAGATATGTCAGGATTAGTTTTTTCGATGTCTTGTTGGTTGTTTATTCTTTCGCGAAGGTTTGAAGTCGAAAGCATCATACTTTCACTGATCCGTCCTAACACACCGTTAAGGAGCACCTTTCTAGATGGTTTATTCTTCCCCACAGGCACCCCCAACTCTCGAGAAAGAAAAGCCAGATCAGGCAAGCCCATAGTTTCTAATCGACGCTGCACTTCATCTTTCCTGCCTTCCTTGGCCATTTTGACAAGTTCATCATATATATTCAGAGCCTCTTGCGATGAAATCGTTGGGGGATTATTTATTTTAGGTACCGAAGTCCGGACACCTTGAGATGGCAAGCTTGGAAAAGCAGTAGGAAAAACTCGTTTGACGCGGCCTTCAATCTGTCCCAATTTTCTAGAAATTTCGCGAAGGATATCCTTCAATTCGCGAATCTCTTTCGCAAGTTCTCGTGTCTCTTCTTCAGGCGTACGAAACATCTAAATTCTCCTCATCCAAGAAATTCCACACATTCACGCCAGAGGTCCTGAAAATCTGAAATCATCTCTGGGGGCACTCCACCACCCGTGATGGCTCGTTTGATTCCTACACGTTCCCGTATATACGATTTGAAAAATCTAGCATCAATAGCCTGACTTTTGGCAGCCTCGTCACATACCTTCTGAACTTCACGCATATAAAACTGAACCTCTTTCGTGGGTGAATTCCCCCAGGTCTTGGCTTTATTCATAAAAATACCGATTTTAGGTAACGGATGTGGTTCAATCCGCAATCGTAAGGAATTAAGGATAAGCGCCACACCTCTAGATGCAAAGAAATCTGGGTTAACAGGAATGAGCACCAAATCGCAACAACTGAGCACGCTGTATGAAAGCAATGTAAAAGATGGGGGGCAATCGAAAAGCACAAAATCGTAAGGCGGTATTTGCCTGTTGTTGGAAATTTTTCCAAGCAGTCGCCCGATGAAACCCCTCACGCCATCACGGTCAAACACCTCAAGTTCCTGCCAATACAAGTCTTCGACGGACGGAATAAAATGAAAATTTTTGGTTATCTGATAAATGAAATCAAATCCTACTGGGAAATCGAAATGTGGCATAGGTTTCGTGAAGGCATCTAATGCATCAAAAATTGTCTTCTTTCGTTGACGTGCTGTCTCGTACCACTTGCCGAAGCGTTCTTGTAAGAATCCCGTAGCTTCATTTAACGCAATAGCTTGCGTTAGGGACATCTGAGCATCCAGATCAAACATTAATCCACGCATATTTGATGTCGAGGACAAAACATCCCCTAAGCACCAGGTGACAGTCGTTTTGCCGACACCCCCCTTGAAGTTAATCGTCGCAATTGTCTTGGGACTCTTATCGGGCAACCTCGTACCCCCTTCTGCCTACGCTCCGTAGGCCAACATTCTATTGCAAACCATTTTTATTTTAGCCGATAGGTGCGGAGAGTCAATGAAAAGACCTCGGGGCATGTTTAGGGTAATTTGTAAACTTTATCCCCCACCCTGGCCTCTTGTTCCACCTTCAATCCTATGATCTGACCCTTACGGACCACCTTGACATCCACGCTCTCAATCTGCATCGAACGGACAGGCTGCGTGAAATCGGTTGTCTTGCCCTTGATCCGGACGCGGTCCCCCATCCGCATAGACCCTTTAAGCATCTTCACCACCACCACCTGAATCCTCGGAAAAAAATGAGTGATCTCCCCGACGACCTGATCCGAACGGACACCTTCCGAAAAAATTTCTTTCGATGGAACGGCCTGTTTCCTTGATTTGGGAAGGGAGGGTTTCCGCTTCAAAGAAGGCTTCTTGCCTGCACGTCTGGAGATTTTCTTCTTCCCGGCAACGGCCGCGGTTTTTTTCCGTCTTTGAACTGTTCTGCGGCGGGAAACCGCCCCTGTGACTTTCTTCCGGCCTTTTCGTCCTGACGCCTTCTTCTTAAACTTAAACAATCTCTTAAGGGAGGTTAAAATCTTCTTCAATGCGGCCATAAATCTTGTCTGGTGAGGGTCGTCTCACGAGTGATTACAGGGTTATCTTGTCGGCGATATCGGCAATCCCAGGCAGCTTCACGTAACGCCCCCTTAAGACAGCGATAATCCCCAGGAAAGAAAAGATGCCGAAGACGAATATCCCCAGCCGGAATATCCACGGGCCCAGGATAATGTGGACGATAAAGACGGCCACCTCGCCTAAAAAGATCACAAGCCCCTGCTTGCCGTGCTGGAGGACAAAGGCATTTTCCTTCTTAAAAAGCAACGGAAGGATGCACAGAATAGAAAGGTAAGACAAGAGGGCGAATATTTTGCCTTCCAGGATTTCTTCACTGCGCCGCGGGCTGGTCATCGGATTTTACCTCAAGGAGCGAATTGATATCGCCGAAGGAATTGCGCTCTCTTCTTTTGTTCTTCGGATCCTCTCTCCAGACGCCGTCGACAATGAACTGATATTTATAAAGCCCCGGTTTTAGAGGAATAACGGTCTCCCATCTGCCGTCAACGGCCTTCAGACGACAGCTATCGTCTAGAGACCAATCGTTGAAACTGCCCGTGACAAAGACGGATTTGGCATCCGGCGCCTCGTACGTAAAGCGGGTGAAGAAAACCTCTTTGACCTGCCTGGCCTCTTCCTGGATGATTTCCTGCATCTTGTCCGAGAAGGGGCGGGCAGTCTGCTCCTGTGCCGCCTGCTCCTTTTGAGAGAGGGCTTGTGCGTCGGCTGTTTCTCCCCCCTCCCCCGCGGCCTCGAGGGCTGTTTCCTCTTGGGTTGCTGCCTGCGGCGGCTCAATGGCATCCGGCGAGGGATGGCCCTCGGCCCACATAATCTCCTTGGATAACGTAAAATAATCCTTGGCCCCCCGGCTGTATTTATCGTAAAGGGCCACGGTCTGCCCCATCACGGCGGACTCCTTCAATTTGACATTGACATGGACGATCGTATCAAAAAGCAGTTCCCCGAAGCGCTCCCTAAACGTCTCCAGCATGGCAAAGGAATGCCGCAGGCGCGAATCGAACATGGTGATCAGCACGCGGCAGGCGATTGTATGGCCGAGGCGGTCTTTGACCAGATGGACGATATCCAAAAGGTGTTCCACCCCCTGGATGGAAAAGCGGCTTGTCTCGACGGGAATAATCAATTCCGTGCTCGCCCGAAGGGCATTGACCGTCAAGATGCCTAGGCTCGGGGCGCAGTCAATCAGGACATAATCATACCTGTCCTTAAGCGATGCCATCACCTCCAAGAGCTTGAGCTCGCGGCCTATTTCATCGGCCAGCTCCTGCTCCAGGGTGCCGACGAGGATATTGGACGGCACGATGTCAAAGCTGCCCTCCACGCGCTTGATGATATTCTCGATCCTTAACTTGCGCGGGGTCAGCTTGGAAATAACATTGTAGATGCTGTCCTGACCTTCGATATTCAACCCTAAGGAGGCGTGCGCCTGAGGATCCAGATCAATCAAAAGAACCCTGCGTCCGCCTTTGCCCAGGGCCGAGGCCAGGTTGATAGCGGTGGTCGTCTTGCCGCAGCCCCCCTTCTGATTGCCGATGGAAATTATTCTCATCTCCTTTAAGCTCCCTTCTCTCTAACTAGAGAAACAGATGTTATCAATCAAGATAACGCCTTTTTTCTGTTCCACGTTCCATGACTCCAGGACAAATGAAATATCTCTTAAATGGGTCCAATCCGTAATCTGCCTGAATTCCTCCAAAGGGATGCTGTATTCCTGCCACGACGCATCCATCCCCTGGATGTAATAGGACGCCGTTTCCCCTTTCTGGTTGACTAAAACAATTTTAATGATGCCCGGCGTCCCGCCGTCTTTGGCGCGGATGGCAAACTGAACATTCTTATAGCGCGAGGCATCCATCCGGGGGATGGACAAGGCGAAGCTCTTGACCGGCGAAAAATCCTGGTTAAAATCATAATCCATGCGCACAAGCTCGTTATGCAGAGAAAAGATAATACGGCTCTGCCAGGGACTCTGCTTCGTCAGAAAGGCCGTCAGACCGTAAAAGGCGCCGGCAAAAATAATGACCGTAATCAATATATTATTTAAAAGCCACGCGTTCCACCGGCGCTTTCCCTGCAGATCGGCTTCTTGGCGTTTGCCCAGATACACACGGGCTAAATGATCATAAATCTCATCACGCGTCATTACTTGCCTCCATTTAAAATTATCATAACAAAGATAGGGGAAATTAAAAATATATTTTAAATTATTTTTACTCCGACACCAGTCCCGACGTTACGTCGGGATGGGTCGGATAAAAAACGAAACCCCCGCTGCCTCATAAGAAGCAGCGGGGGTTTCTAAAAAACAGGCAATCCAAACCTCTTTGTTAGAAGGTTACATTACCATGCACAATGGCCTGCGAGGCGACGTCGTTGTTGGCTGTTGTAAAAACATCGCCGGGCACATACCAGCCAAAACTGGCGCCGAGTTGAACGTCCTCAGTATAATCATAGACAGTATCCCAATCGATTTCATAACCGAGGTCTTCATCACCGGCGTTAAACGCGACGCTGGCCGTGGTAGTATCCGGCTGAAGGAGGGCAAACGGTGTCTGGGTGCTGTTGCGCAGTTCCTTATCCAACCAGAGGCCTGTCCAGGTAACTTTTGTCGTGACATCCTCGATGGGGTTTCCCTGAAGACTGATGACATGGACATGGACGCCGGACAAGTTGTAGAGCGTGTTGTAGATAGTCCCACCGCTCACGTTCTCATACATCGGATCCCAGCCGGTAAAGACATTCCGGGAGGCCTCAGTTGACGCCGCCCTGTCACCCGAATTGCTGTCGCCGGAGACATAAATGTACACATACTGCGCCACCGGTTTATACTCTTCAAGGACAGGAACCTGGTAATTGGCGATAAACTGAGCGCCCAAGGCCTCACGTTTTTCATTATTGGCCGCTCCGTTTGTCTGAGCCGTCGTGGCAACTCTGTTGCCTCTCTGCCAGGCAATCTCAGCCTGCACGTTCAGGCCTTCGATGGGCTTGGTGCTGGCTCTCAAACCAGGCACGTACACCGTGTCTGATTTATCACCATCGTTAGGATTGCCATCGGGACTCTTGTCAACCTTGGCAAAGAAGTAAGCCTCGACCTGGGTGTTGAAGCTGTCGCCAAGCTCATAACCGGCATTGATGCCGTAGAGATCGACGTCATCGCTGTCATCGGCTGCCAATGCGTTGGTGTTTGAGTCGATCTTGGAAAACAGCAGTTCCAGGCTCAAGGGCTCGTAATCAAAGATGAGCCGGATGGCATCCTGGGCTGTCTGCTTGGTGAGATCACCAGCGATCGTATCGATACCGGAATCCGTTGGTGCCGAGTTGTTGGTTCCACTGGAGTCCACAATAAAGCTGTTGCCATAGTGGAACGCCTGGCGGCCGACCACGACCGTCAACGGAGAATAAAGCATCTCCCTTAACGTCACATAGGCCAGATGAATATCAACGTCTGAATCATCATTATCATTTGCGGCATCGGAATCCTTCTGATCCCAAGCCCTTTCGTTGATCAAGCACACGGATGTCGACACATTATCGGTCAGGTCGGCATCGACCGTAAGCATGGTCTGGGTGATGAAGAGATTCTGGGTCTCATCACCGATGATATTCGCGCCCAGATCGAAGTTTTCCCTGTAAAGCCAGGTGGAATCAATGCTTCCCCCTACCTTTACATTCTGAACGCTTGCCAATGCCGGCATGGCCGCAAAAGCCATAACGAGCATTGCTAAAGCAATTAATTTTCTCATTTTTCTCCTCCTCAAATAATTACTTATAAACGAGTCAGCGGTTCCAACCCGTTTCTCTATCATATATAACTAGGTCTTATCTTGGCCTAGATATTTTCTCCCAATAGACCAGTGTTTTGATGACTCCAGACCAACTAGGTATCATCCCTCCTTTCCCGGTCAGATTAAAATCATCACTGGGTTAAGAATAGAACGGTGTGTATTCTCACACACAGGTATGGGGGTGTCAATAATAATTTTTAGATTTTTTTATTCCTTCAAAGCGCCAACGTGAGAACATTGGCGCGAAGAAGAAGTGCGCCTGGGCCGATTCGAACGGCCTACGCCGGCCTTAGGAGAGCCGCGCTCTATCCAAGTGAGCTACAGGCGCAAATCTATAATACTTTTCTATTCCCGACGCTCCGACTGCAACAGTCTCATTCTAAAACGTCGGAGGTCGGGATTCCGACTTCCGCCACAGGCGGAACGTCGGAACCAAAGTGAGCTACGGGCGCATGGATGCGATTAAACCATCATTCACCCGAAATGTCAATCCAATCCTTTAATCCTCTACCCCTCTAATCCTTTATCCCTTCAATCCCCTTCACCTCTTCCCAGACTTCCGATAGGGCGCGAGGGCCCGCAGATACCCTTCCGGGGCCTCATATCCTGAGAGAACCGCCTCATCACAGTACTTGACCGCGTTCACGAAGTCCTTCTTCTTAAAAGATATTATAGACAGATTGACCCAGGCGTCCATATGTTTCGGATCCTTTTGAACCGCCTGGAGATAGGAAAAAATAGCCTTGTCCTCCATCTTAAGCTTGGTGTAAGCATTCCCTAAATTATAATGAATCTGCGCGTTCTTCGAGTTCAGATGAACCGCCTTCTGATAGAACTCGACAGCCTCTCTTAGATGCCCCGTCTTTTCGCTGATATAACCTAAGTTAAAATACGCCTTGGCATTAGCCGGATCCGCCTGGATGGCTTTTTGATAATAATCCTTTGCCTTGGAATAATCGCCTCTCTGGCCTTGAATAATCCCGATATTTAAAAGGGCATCCGTCTTTCTTGGACCTCCTGCCTGAACCGCCCTCTCATACATCATAAGCGCCTCGTCAAAACGCCTTAATTCCCTGTAGGCGTTGCCAAGATTATATAACGCATGGGCATGCCGTGGGTTAAGCTCAAGCACCCTCCGGTAGGCCAAAATAGCATTAGAAAAATCGCCCATCTCTCCATAAACAAATCCGAGATTGAAAAAAGACGTTGCCCGTTGGGGCTGTCTCGCTGAAACCAGGCGGATGAGACGGTCAAGGGTCTGTTGCCGCGCCTCTTGATATGCCGCGTTCCCCGGCTCATTTTTCAGGGCATTATTATAATCCAAAATGACATTGATATAAACATCCTCTTCATCAGGGTGGCTGGCAATCGTCTGCTCGTAGGCGTAAATGGCCTGCTTATAATCCCCGATTTCCTGATACAAACTCCCGAGGTTGAAATGGGCATCCTTGTAACCTGGATCAAGGCTCAATGTTTTGATATAAGCCTTAACGGCCTCTGTCACCATGCCGATATTCGAATAAAGGTTAGCAAGGTTATAGTGGGCATCCACATACTCAGGGGCAATCTCGATGACTTTTTTATATAACTCAATGAGATAGCTAACCTTTCTTATGGCCGCCACCGCTTCTACCGAGTAGCGGATGTCAAGGCCTTCTGACTTTATTTCCCTAATTTTACGGTATTCCTCTTGAGCTTTTTTGTACTCTTCTTCTCGATACAAGGCCGTTGCCAAGTTATTCAAGGCCAGATACTCTTGGGGGAAGAATTTCAACTGATGTTCCCATAAAGAAACACTGTCTTTCCAAACCCGGCATTGGGCGGACGTCCTGAAAGAAAAAACAAGAACGAGCGCAAGACAGGCTGTCAGGCCCAGCGCCTTCCACACCCCCACTCTGCTGTCACGCGAGAGCCCCCAAAGCCTCTCCAGCCCAAGTCCCATCAAGAGGCAAAACCCCAGGCTGGGGAGATACATGAACCTGTCCGCCACGATATTCGTGTCCTTCACTTCATCAAATCGCAGGAGAAAGAATATGGAGAGAAACCAAAACAAAAAGGCAAAAAGGAACCATTGGTTCCGGCGCCCGTCCCGCCAATGGCGGGACCAACGGATAACCGCATAAACTATCAAGACAAACGCGGCGACCGACAGGAGATACTCGAGATTGGACAACGCGATGGGCTTAGGCAGGCGGTAAATCGGCACCGAAAAGAAAGGAAAAACAAACTGCCTCAAGTAAAAGACAAACGTCCACGGCCAGATTAAAATACTCTTAACGACACTTTCCACCGGCATACGCGCGTTGGCAGAATAGGTAACCCAGGCGATGGCGCAGATAAGGATAAAGAGCGGTATCTTTTCGACGACGGCACGGCGGCTCATTGTTCTTCCATGAAACCAATCCAAAAGAAAGAGAATCAAGGGAAGACTCAAGGCCATGGGTTTGGCCAGCATGCTTAAAACACCCAGCACCGTCGTCACTGCCAGAAAAAAATAGCCTCCTTTGCTCAAATAGCGCCCATAGCTCAAAACGGCCGCCATATAAAAAAAGGCATAGAGAACGTCT
Source organism: Omnitrophica WOR_2 bacterium RIFCSPHIGHO2_02_FULL_50_17 (assembly GCA_001805645.1). Taxonomy (GTDB): domain Bacteria; phylum Omnitrophota; class Gorgyraeia; order Zapsychrales; family Zapsychraceae; genus O2-FULL-52-10. Next base: position 25,727 of record MHGQ01000022.1, read on the forward strand.
TTGCGCTCGGTGGCCCACGCCACAGACTCCACGTGCATCGGATGAATGCCGAAAAGAAGCGCTGCTGCAGCCGCTCCCAAGCGGGATAATCCCATCTGCCGGGCAAAGACAAAAACAAAGGCCGTGACAAATAAGTGCAGCAGCACATTGTCCAGATGATAAATGAAGGGATTGTAGCCAAAATAATGGTGTTCGACGGCGAAGGAAAGGCTTGTTAAGGGGATATAAATCTTGCTGACCGTCGATGTGAACATCTCCTGCAGATGCTCACGGTCAAGCCCGCGAATCGTGATGTTATCCAGAATATGGACATCGTCGTCCCAGAGGACAAAATCACTTTTTAAGGCCGGCAGGTAAGAAATGAAAACAACGGCAAGAACAGCCGCGAGAATAATGAAGGTGCGGACTCGGAGAAAAAGCATCAATATTTAATGACGGAATAAACGGGCAGGTCTTTTAATTTATCTTTCCCTTTAAGAAATCCTAATTCGACTAAGAACGCCACCCCGGCGATGACGGCCCCTTCACTTTTGACCAGTTCAGAGACCGCCTTCACCGTTCCGCCGGTCGCCAAAAGGTCATCGACGATAAGAACACGCGCCCCGGGCCGAATCGCATCCTCATGAATCTCCAGGACGTCTGTCCCGTATTCCAGTTGGTACTGGACACTCTTAGTCTTCGCCGGAAGCTTCCCTTTTTTGCGCACAGGGACAAAACCGGCGCCGAGTTTATACGCCAGGGCCGCGCCAAAGATAAAGCCTCTGGCCTCCACGCCGACAACAAGCTCAATTCCCTCTGTGCGGAATTTTGCGGCCAAAAGATTGACGGACTTCTTAAAAGCCTCTTTATCTTTCAAGAGGGTTGTGATGTCTTTAAAGATAATCCCCTCTTTGGGAAAATCCGGGATATCGCGGATACGATTTTTGAGATCGTTTTTAGTCAGCGTCTTCACCTTGGGCATCTCTTTTCCCTCATCAACTTTTTCTTTAAGTTAGTTGAGCTTTACCGCCGAATCGCGTCTAATCAACTGCGTCGGCAGCACAATCTTTAAAGGCAGCCGCGCCTTGCCCCGGCTGATCAGGCTTAAATGCTCCGCCCCCAGCCGTCCCATCTCCACCAACGGCTGGGCGACCGTGGATAATTTCACAGAGCTCGTGCAATTGAAAGGGTTGTCGTCAAAACCCACCACCGAGAGCTCTTCGGGGACGCGGATGTTTAGGGATTTGGCCACATCCATCAACTCCAGGGCCATGACATCCGAGGCGGCAAAGACGGCGGTGGGGCGGCTCTTGGACTTAAGCAATTTCTGGGCCGCCAGATGCGCCGGCGTCCTTAAGAATTCCCCGAAGGTAATATAATGCCGCGGCGTGTGAATGTTGTGTTTCAAGAGGGACTCCCGATACCCTTCCAGACGCTTGAGACCGGCCTGGGTGGAGACATCGCCGGCAATGGTGGCGATATGCGTATGCCCGAGGGCAATCAAAAACTCCACCACCGCCATCGCGGCCTGTTTGTTGTCCACCGAGATATAATTAATCGGTTCATCCAGAATATTGTTGAGAACCACGCACGGCATGCCCCAGCGGATCGCCTTTTTGACGATGTCCACATCGTTATCAATGTCCGCAAAGATAATCCCGTCGATATACTTGGTATCCAAGAGGGTCGAATCCAGCCATCCCGCATGATTGGAGCGGTCCGTGATATGAATGAGGAAATCCGCATTCAGACGGCTCGCGGAGAGACTCACCCCCCGGATGATCTCACCGGCATAAAAGGAATGAAAGATATCCTCAAACCGCGGGATAACCAGGACAAACGTGGCTTTTCTTTTTTTACTGATCATCTTTTCCGTGAGGCCTCTCCCGCCTCATAATGTCTCTGATTTTCTGGAGGGTGGCGACCTCGATCTGGCGGATACGCTCCCGCGAGACCCCCAGCTCCTTGGCGATTTCAGCGAGCGTGTGGCTCTCGCCGTCGCTCAACCCGTAACGCAGCTCCATGATGCGCCGCTCGCGGTCGTCCAACATATCCAGAAAGCTGACGGCGCGCTCCTTGGTAAAAAATTTTTCTAGATCAGTATCGGGGCCGGCAGCGCTTTCGTCCTCGATAATATCCATGACCAAGCCGTCGCCCTCATCCCCGATGGGGGCATCCAGGCTCAACATGCGGGCGATAGAATTATCCAATTCCCTGACCCGATCTGCCGTTGTCCGCATACGCTTGGCAATCTCGGCAAAACCGGGTTTTCTGTTTAATTTATGAGTCAATTTCTCGACGGTCTTTTTATACTTCAGGATTTCCTCGTTCATATAGACGGGCACACGGATCATCTTGCCCTGATCGATGATGGCCCGCGAAATCCCCTGCTTGATCCACCAAGCCGCATACGTAGAGAACCGATACCCCCTTCTGGGATCGAACTTCTCCACCCCGCGCATGAGACCGATATTGCCTTCCTCGATAAGATCGCCTAACGGTACTCCTAAGTTCATGTAACGTTTGGCAATACTGATAACCAAACGCAGATTGGCCCTAATCATGCGATCCCGTGCCTCCTTATCCCCTTTCTGCACCCTTCTGGCCAGTCCAACCTCTTCTTCCGGCGTAAGAAGGGGAATCGGACGAATGTCTTTTAAATAGGCTCTAATGGAATCGGTCATGTGTCCTTATTCATTTTTTCGCCTTGGCTTTTTTCCCGCCATTTTCAAGCTTCAGGGCGGCCTGCGCTGCGGCCAGACGGGCAATGGGGACACGATACGGCGAGCAGCTCACATAATCCATCCCAACCCGCTGACAAAATTCGATTGAGGCAGGGTCTCCGCCGTGCTCCCCGCAGATACCTACCTTCAAGTTAGGACGGCTTCTTCGCCCCAAGCTCACCCCCGTCTCAATCAACTTTCCAACCCCGTCGGTGTCAATGCTCTGAAAGGGATCCCCCGGCAGAATGCCCTTGGAGAGATAATCCGAGAGAAATCCGCCGATATCGTCGCGGGAGAATCCGAAACTCATCTGCGTAAGATCGTTGGTGCCGAAGGAAAAGAACTCGGCAACCTCCGAGATCTGATCCGCCGTCAAGGCCGCCCGCGGCACCTCAATCATCGTGCCGTACTGATAGGGAATCTTCTTGACGTTATATTTCTTGCAGACCTCCCCATAGACCCGCTGGACGATTTTCTTCTGGTCTTCGAGCTCTTTGACCGTTCCCAAGACAGGAACCATAATCTCAGGGCTCACCTTCTTGCCGGCCTGTATAAGCTCGACGGCCGCCTCAAAGATCGCACGAATCTGCATCTCGGTGATCTCAGGGTAAGTGACCCCCAGACGCACCCCGCGATGGCCCATCATGGGATTGGTCTCGTGCAGAGACGCGGCCCGCTTTTCCAGATTCTCGATGGAAATCCCGAGGCTGTTGGCCAGATTCTGCAGGGCCTCCCTGTTGTGCGGGACAAATTCATGCAAAGGCGGATCCAGAAGACGGACGGTGACCGGATACCCGCTCATGGCCTCCAGCGTCTGCTTGATATCCTTTTTAACATGCGGGAACAATTCATCCAGGGCGCGGCGCCTTTCCTGGGCATCCTTGGAGACAATCATTTTCCTCAATTTGAACAAAGGCTCTTCGGAGTTCTCGCCGTAAAACATATGCTCCGTGCGAAACAGCCCGATTCCCTCAGCGCCGAAGGCGCGGGCCTTGGCCGCATCTTCGGGAGTATCGGCATTGGTGCGAACTTTTAAGATACGAACCGTATCGCAGATTTTTAAAAATTCATTCATATACTTATTTTCCTGCGCGGCATCAATCATGGCCAGGCGTTTTTCATAAATGGCCCCTTGGGTGCCGTTTAAGGTGACCCAATCGCCTTCTTTCAGCGTCTTGCCGCCGATGGTCATCGTCTTTGAGGCAAGGTCAATCTCAACATCCGAACAGCCGACGATACAGCATTTGCCCCACCCGCGGGCAACAAGAGCGGCATGCGAGGTCATCCCGCCTCTGGCCGTCAAGATCGCCTGGGCCGCCCGCATCCCTTCCACATCCTCGGGGTTTGTCTCCTCGCGGACCAAAATGACCTTCTTCCCGTCTTTAGCCCACAAAACGGCATCATCCGCCGTAAAGACAACCTGTCCGCTGGCCCCGCCGGGTCCGGCCGGCAATCCCTTGCCTAACAACGCCGCCTTCTTTTCTTCCTCGGGATCAATCACCGGATGCAGCAATTCGTCTAACTGCGATGGGCTAACCCTTTGCACGGCCTCCTTCTTGGTGATTAATCTTTCTTTAACCATATCCACAGCCATGCGCACCGCCGCCGGGCCGTTTCTTTTCCCCACGCGGCACTGCAGCATATAAAGGTTTCCATCTTCGACGGTAAACTCAATATCCTGCATATCGCGGTAATGTCTCTCCAGCCGCCGGCGGATATCCTCAATCTGCTTGTAGACTTTGGAAGACATCTTTTCGAGGGTTTCTAAATGCTGATTATATTCGCTCTGCGAATAGGCATTGATAGGCGCAGGCGTGCGGATGCCGGCCACCACGTCTTCACCCTGGGCATTGACAAGATATTCGCCGTAGAAGTTGTTCTCGCCGTTGCCGGGATTGCGCGTAAAGGCAACGCCGGTCGATGAATTATTGCCGGTATTGCCGAAGACCATGCTCTGAACGTTGACCGCGGTCCCCCACTCATGGGGGATACCTTCAATACGGCGGTAGGCCACGGCCCTTTTACCGCTCCACGAATGAAAGACGGCTCCAATCCCGCCCCAAAGCTGCTGAACGGGATCATCCGGGAATTCTTTTCCCAGAACTTCTTTAATTTTTGCCTTATAAAGGGCGCACAATTGTTTTAAATCTTCAGCCTCCAGCTCGGAGTCAGACTGAATGCCTTTTCTCTTTTTTGTCTCGTGCAAAATACGGTCAAGCTGCTGGCGGATTCCTTTGCCTTCCGACGGCTCGATGCCGGCGGCCTTTTCCATCACCACATCCGCATACATAGTGATTAACCGTCGGTAGGCGTCATAAGCAAACCGCTCGCTGCCAAATTTCTTGGCAAGGCCGGGAAGGGTCTTTTCCGTTAACCCGATATTGAGAACCGTCTCCATCATCCCCGGCATGGAGCGCCGGGCGCCGGAGCGCACCGACACAAGCAGCGGATGGACAGGGTCGCCGAATTTTCTGCCGAGCAGTTTCTCCACGCGTTTTAAGGCCGCCATAACCTCTTCCTTGAGTCCTGACGGATACTTCTTGCCGTTTTGATAAAAATAGGTGCATACCTCTGTTGTGATGGTAAATCCCGGCGGAACCGGCAGGCGCAAGTCCTTGTGTCCGGCCATCTCGGCCAAATTGGCCCCTTTGCCGCCCAACAGATTTTTCATCTCCGCTTTTCCTTCGGCCTTGCCGCCCCCAAATGAATAAACATACTTCTTCGCCATTTCTTCCTGCCCTTTCGTTTAGTTCAACAATTTCTCCAATAAATATTTCTTTAAATTCTCGGCGGGAATACGCTCCTGACGCATAGAATCCCTTTCCCTCACCGTCACCTGTTTGTCCTCAAGAGACTGGACATCCACCGTAATACAAAAAAACGTCCCGACCTCATCCTGCCGCCGGTACAGCCTGCCGATAGCAGCCGTATCATCGTAAGCGCATACCATTCCTTTCTGCAAATCTTTTTTAATCGCCTTAGCCAAAGTCACGATGCCGCTATTTTTCTTCAAAAGCGGCAGCACCGCCGCCTTGATGGGAGCCAGCTGTTTGCTGAATTTCAAAACGACGCGGGTGCGCCCTTCCACAACCTCCTCATGGTAGGCATCAATTAAGAAGGCCAGAGTGGCGCGGTCTACCCCGCCGGAGGGTTCGATCACGTAAGGATAAAACTGTTCGTTCGTTACCGGATCCTTATAGCGTAAATCCGCACCGGAAAACTGGGCGTGCTGTTTCAAATCAAAGTCGGTGCGATTGGCGATGCCTTCCAATTCCGACCAGCCGAAGGGGAAATTGTATTCAATGTCGCTGCAGGCCCTGGCGTAATGCGCCAGTTCATCCGCCGCGTGGGGACGGATCCTTAAATTCTCCCTGCGAACCCCTAAATCCTGATACCACTGCATCCTGTCTCCCATCCAGCGGCTATAGCATTCATCCGCCTCGTTCGGTCCCGTAAAATACTCTATCTCCATCTGCTCAAACTCACGCATGCGAAATACAAAATTGCCCGTTGTGACTTCATTGCGGAAGGCCTTGCCGATCTGCGCGATTCCAAAAGGGAGGCGGCGGTGAGTGGTATCCAAGACATTGCGGAAATTGACGAATATCCCTTGAGCGGTTTCCGGACGCAGATAGACTTTCTCGGCCGTCTCTTCAACTGGCCCTAAAAATGTTTTGAGCATTAAATTGGCTGCGACACCTTCTTTGGGAAGGGCTTCCCCGCACTGCGGACACGGCGTTTGGGCAACACCACTTTGACGCGCAGCAATCCGGCCGACAAAATTTTTGAAATCCAAGCTTAATTCACCGAAAGATGTAAAAGAATCAACCATCCAGGAAAAAGTTACTTCGGGCTCTTTCACCAAAGCCAAATTGGGGGCAAGTTTCTTCCCTTCTTTTTCGGCCCAACGCAAAAGATAAGAGCTGTCCTTATTGCCCACGATTGCTTCATAAAGGGAGGTAAACCATGGGCATACCCGAATCTCATCCCAAATCTTGTCTAACCGAAAATGCCTTTGACAGGACGGACATTTAACGAATGGATCGGAGAAACTATTGACATGCCCTGAGGCCTCCCAGACCTTGGGATGCATCAAGATACTGGCGTCGAGGCCGACCATGTCCTCGCGGTTATGCACCACCGCCTTCCACCAGGCCGCTTTGACATTGGCCTTGAG
>MHGQ01000023.1 GCA_001805645.1 Omnitrophica WOR_2 bacterium RIFCSPHIGHO2_02_FULL_50_17
CTTCCCCTTTCGTTAGCTTAGGGAAATCGAGGGGGATTTCCTAAATCTTCGCTATCGCTGCGATCACAACGCCCTGAACCTGAAAATCCTTCGTCAGCACAATCGGCTGGTGCTCTTTATTCCTTGACCTCGGCTTTAAAACAAACGTCTCGCCGCCTATATGAAATTCCTTTATCGTTGCCTCATCATCAATTAAGGCCACGACCGTTTCGCCGTCTTTCGCCGTCGTCTGCTGGCGGACTAAAACTAAATCACCGTCATGGATTCCCTTCTGACCCCGCTCTGGACAGGGCAGGTCCATCGAATCGCCTTTGGCCTTGAGCAAAAAATAGCGGTGCGGCGGAGCGGCTAATTTGATGCTGACGGGAATTTGCGCTTGAATATTTTCTTCGGCCAAGACCGGCGTGCCGCAGGCCACGGTCCCAATCAAAGGAACGTCAACTGTTTGAGCGCGGGTGGTGTCATCCCCTAAACTTTTAACGAACTGGAGCCCGCCGCCTTCTTTACGGCGCAACACACCTTTTTTGATTAATTTATCAACGATTAAAGAGGCGGAGCGCGGAGACCGGTAACCCAGAGAACTCATCAATTCACGCAGGGAAGGAATCCGGCCGACGCGCATGAGGGAATTGCGGATTTCGCGGACGGCTTCTAACTCTTTGGCGGTTATTGTAGCGGCCAGCATGTATACAATATTATACAGCTCGAATAACTTGTCAAGGATTATTTGGAATATCCCGGCCGTCTTTGCATTGCGACACCGCGGATTCAACGGCCGACGGCCCCTTGCCAGCCGATTTTTCGAGGATATGGACTTTGCGGCCTCTGATCTTCAGCCGGCCTTCGACAAAAAGGGAGACGGCCTTCGGATAGAGCTTGTGTTCGATTTGGTGGATACGCTCCTCGAGGCTCTCTAGGGTGTCTTTTTCCGACACCTTAAAGGCCTCCTGCAGGATAATGGGCCCGTGGTCCATCTTCTCGTCGGCAAAATGGACAGTGACACCGGCGGCCTTGCAGCCGTAGGTGAAGGTGTCCTTGATCGCCTGAGTCCCTTTAAAGGCGGGCAGAAGCGAGGGGTGGATATTGAGAATATTCTGGTGGTATTCCTTGACGAAAAACGGCGTCAAAATCCGCATGTAGCCGGCCAGCACGATAAAATCAATTTTTTCCTCTTTCAGGTAAATGATAATATGGCGGTCATAGCTCTGGGGCGTGGCATAATCTTTGCGTTCCAGACAAAGGGTCTTGATGCCGGCGGCCTCGGCCCTTTTGAGGGCACGGGCATTGTGCCGATCGGAAAAAACCAAGGCCAGCTGTGCCTGAATGACGCCTTCCTTGACGGCGTCCATAATCGCCTGTAAATTCGTGCCTTCCCCGGAGGCAAAAACGGCAAAACGCAACATTAGGTTGCCTTTCATTTCGGAGCACACGTGCACATACGTACACGTAAAACATGTGTCGATGCCTGCGCTCTTGTGCTCATGTGTTCATGTGTTCGTATGTTTCTCAAACAAATCCGCCATTTCCCCGGACTTAATTATGCCATGGGATTCGCCGGCGCGCAACCAGCCTTTGGCGCCGCCCTTTGGGCGAACCTCGCCATTCGGCGGGGCGGGAAAAAATAGTCAAATTGTCAAATAGTCGAATCAGTCCTTGAGGCAGCGCACGGAAAAGCCGTGGGCCTGATTGAAGGTATTCCGGTTGACCGTGGCGGAGCCTGAACTCAGGAGGCGGAACCACGCATCAGACCCGCTCACCGAAGACGACCAGAAGTATACGAACGTGCCGCGAAAGTCGAACGAACCGCTGGTATTGCGGTACCCCGCGAGGAGGGCTTCAAAACCTAAAGAACCGCTACTTTTCAGATTGGTACCCGCGGGACTGCACTCCCAGCCGCCTCTTGAACCTTCGCAGCCTACAGTTGCCTGGCCTTCTACAAGAGTTTTAAACTCAGCGTCCGTCGGGAGATGCCAGCCGGCAGGGCAAATGCCCTGGGCGCCCGCGGCCGTGGAGCCATTCATAGCCGTACTCCACGTATAGAGTCCGCCGTAATTACTTCCGCATCCGGTCGCGTCATCATAGCAGTAACGTTTAATGGCCGCTCCGCTTGGATCCTTTGTCACATTCAGATTCGTCTTCATCCAGCATTGGTCGCCGATGCGGACGGTGTCGTAGATATTGCCGTCAACGTCTTGAATTGTACCGATACCGCATACGACGAAAACAAAAGGCGCTCTCTGCACGGTCTTGATTACGAACCACAAAGCACCGGCCACAAATAAAATCCCCACAAATCTGACCACAACCACTCGGCAGAGGCTTATCCTGCCCGCTTTATCGTTAATCATCTTGTTCATCAACCAACTCATATCCTTGCCTCACATGGACATTGCCATGAGCGGCTTCCGGGGCCGTGTAACGGGATCTAGGGGGACAGGCTGCTTTTCCCCGTCGGCCTTCTTCCTCGCGCCTCAAAAACCTGCCTGCCGGCAGGCAGGCCTGTCCCCGATTTCCCTTCACGAGATAGGCGTCCATTCCACAAACTTCGGTTTCATGCGCAAGCCTGCCATCCCTACGCAAGAAAATATAACACCAATACCGCATAAAATCCAGACCTCCGCAACGATTTCCGAAAGCCAGGAGCTGACAAGCATTGCGGCAAGAAAAGCCCCATGAATCACGATCTCCAGGGCGCTGAAGACCTTGCCGCGCATTCTCTCGTCGGTCACCACGTGAATCATGGTATTGGCGCAGATGAATATCGGCCCTGTGATCACGCCTAAAAGGGCCGCCAGCGCCATCGCCATAAAAAGATTGGGATAATGATAAACGAGGACAGCAAAAACCGTGAGCGTGATCCCTCCCACGATAAGACATAAAAACATGGTCTTATACCAAACGAGGCGTTTGCCCCATCTGCCGTAAAGAGCAGCCCCCCACAACAGCCCCGCGCCCAGGCACACGGCCAGAAGCCCCAGATCCTTCGTGACGCTCCCAAAGGCCTCCTGGACAAAGACGATAATCACGACGTAAACCGCGCCGCCGGCCGAAAGAACGGTAAAGATCATCCCGAGGATAAAGCGCAGTTCTTCATGCCGGATCAAATAACGGAACCCCTCTTTTAATTCGTCTCCCACCGACTGGCGAATCGGCCCCGCCCACTCTCTGCCGGCCTTGAAAATTTTTTCTTTATCAATCTTTAAGCGCCGGGAAAGATCGATGGAAAAGACAAAAAGCCCCGAGATGAAAAACGTCGCGCCGTCCACAATAAAACCGTTGCGCGAGCCGAAGTGCTCGACCAGAACTCCGCCCAGGGCACAGCCCGTGACGAAGGCGAGCATCCCCGTCGTCGAGACCAGGGAATTGGCCATGAGGAGGCTTTCGCCTTCGACCAGATCCGGAATGATGGACATCTTGGCCGGAAAATAAAAACGGCTGAAACAAAAAACCAGAAAGACAATGATGTAGAGGGGAATCATCGTGTCCCCCTTCATAAAAAACAAAGGAATCAAAAGAACCAGAACCCCGCGCACGATATCGCAGACGAAAAGCGTCAGGCGCCTGTCCCAGCGGTCCACGAAGACTCCCGCAAAAGGCTGTATGAGAAAAACCGGGATGATGGTAAAGGCCAGCACTTTGGCAAGCTCCGTCGCCGAGCCGGGGGAGCGTTCGGCGATCAAACCGACCAGGGCCAATTGATTCACCCGGTCGCCGAACTGGGAGATGAGCTGCGCCCACCAGAGCCTTTGAAAATTGCGGTTTTGGGGATCAAAAAGAAGTTTGATCATCTTATTTAATCGGGAGCCTGGGGGAAAACAGGGATCTTTCCTGTCTTTTGAAAATATTTCCGCGCCTTAGACCGCTCCCCCAGCTTCTGGTAAATGTGCCCCAGATGCTGATAGCTGTATTCGGTGAGCGTATCGGTTTCCTCCGCCAGGGCAATCACCCGACGAAAATAGAAAACGGCCTCTTTAAGACGGCCCTGCGCCTCCAGGGCCGCGGCCAGATTATACAACAATGCCCTGTCCCGCGGGCTTAACCGCAGCCCCTTTTTGTATTGGGCAACGGCCTCCCCTGTCCTGTTGAGCTTGGCATACATAATCCCGAGGCTGTAATACAAAGAGGGGTTGTATGGTTCCTGGGCTATTCGATTTTTATACTGCTGGATAACAATCTCGTAGGTATATTCCAAATTCCTTTGAAGCAAATCATTCATGCTACCGGCATCCGTGATTTTTTCATACTCGCCTATCGCCTCCAGGCATCTCTTTTGATCGCACAATGTCTTTCCCAGTCCGATGCGCGCCCGCACGTCCCACGGCTCGGCCTCAAGCACTTGGCGGAACTCCCCTTCGGCCTGCTCAAACAGCCTCGCCTTGGCCAGGGCCAGGCCGTAGGAAATTCGCACACGCGTATTGCGCGGGTTGTAGTGAAGGGATTTCTCGAACATCGCCAACTCCTGCGCGGAATGGACGCTCTGGCCGATCGCAATGAGAATAAAATACGTAAAAATTCCGGTGCCCACAAAGCGCAGGACGGGCCGGGAGACGAGCCTGCGCCGCTGGAGAAAGCGACCCACATGGCTGCAGACAAGGACGGCCACGGCGCTGAGGCCTACCAGAGGAAGATAAAGGAAATGTTCGGCCATGGCCGCATATCCGACGTGGGCCACAAGAGGGATGACCTGGGACATGGGAAGAAGCGTCAGCCAAAACCAGGCGAAGAAAAATTTGACCCTGCGGCTCCAGCGCCTTTGGGATCTCCCCACTATCCATACAAAAGTCATCATCACCAGAACCGTTGCCCACAGCTGGGGGTCGGCAGAGCTCGTGAAATACGCCGTGGCGCGGTCAAAGTGGAGATCCACAGGCAGAAAAAACAGCCTCAGATAAGTTAGAACGCCCCTGAAGAACGTCGCCACGCCGAGAACCTGCATCTTCAAGGACGGCCAGAAGATGACGGTAGTGATGCCGAGAAATCTGCGCAGCAAAAGGTACACGGCCGTTCCCGCAAAATACGGCAAAAGGCGAAAGACGACCTCCCGCTTAAAAAGGGCGGGACCGGCAGCCCTTCGCTTGGGATGTCCCCACAGCTCAAAACAGACAAGGACGGCCGGCAGCGTCACCGCAGGCTCTTTGCTGAACAAGGCCAGCCCAAAAAAGGCAACGCCCAGAAGGAGATACCGCTGTCTTTTTTGGACGACGTAGTGAACATGGAACAGGAAGGCCGTCAAATACCCGAAGGCGCACAAAAGGTTCGAGCGTCCGGCAATGTTGGAGACGACCTCCCACTGGAGGGGATGAACGGCGAATAAAAGCGCCGCGGCGAAACTTAAAAATCTCTTCTTCAGGAAAATCTCAAAGATGAAAAATAAAACAACCGAGTTCCCCAGATGCAAAAGCAGATTGGTCAGATAATAAAAACATGGATTCAGCCCGGCGAGGTGGTATTCCAAAAGGTGGCTGAACGTGACGGCCGGCCGGTAATAAGTGCCGGCGCCGAAAAAAGACTCGGTTGCTATCTCCTTGAGGTGCCGCAGGCTCTTGATGTGGTCGTTGTCGACGATCTCCATCTCGTCGTCCATGGTCTTAAACGGGCCCTGGAGGGCGAAGACGTGGGCGACGAGACCGAAAAGAATGAGGGAAAGAACAATCCCCCGTCGGGTGTGGAGGGCATCCCGAAGACTTTGGGCAACAGCGCAGGATTTTGACCGGGTTCGATGGGGCAAGGAATATTCACAATAAAATGAAGCTGGCGAGAGGAATTGAACCCCCGACCCGCGCATTACGAATGCGCTGCTCTACCAACTGAGCTACGCCAGCAAAAATACTGACATCAACCAACTGCTCCGACGTTCCGCTTTCGGCGGAAGTCGGAGTCTTCCGACGCTCCCCCGACGTGACGTCGGGGTCGGTCGGAATGCCGACCCCTTCAGGGCGTCGGCACCGACAGAAATGTAGCTGAACATCGAGAAGCTACGTCAGCAATTCTACTGATAAAAATAATGCCGTAATGGTTTTTACCTTAATTCTTTCATGAAGAAAAACCATTCTCGGCACTTTACCTTAATTTTTTTAAAAAAAAGTGCCGAGGCCCAGAATCGAACTGGGGACGCCAGGATTTTCAGTCCTGCGCTCTACCAACTGAGCTACCTCGGCAAAAAATATCCCAAGCTTCTCAACTGTTTTGATGGAGAACCCGTCTCGAAACCCATCGATGGGAAATGTATTTATTCCTGCACCCGGCTCATGATTTTGACAAACACATCCTGCGCCAGGGATATCTTGGGCAGGTAATGCTTGCGCGCCTTGACGCTGAGTTTCACGCTGGAGGTCCCCGCCGCCGTAATCATAATGGTCACGAAAGTATTGTGAATTTTTGCCTTGATGAGGCCGCCGCTCTCATTTTGAGTCTCCACCAGCCCCATGATAGAGACAACCTCAACCGCCGTGTCCCAGACAACGCCTGTCTCCGCCTCTGTGACCCCCTCGACGGTATCAGGACTGACGATGTATCCCCCCAGGGCGCCGACGCTGCCGACCACCAGATAAATGCAGCCGCTCAAAAATACCAGCATCCCCAAAAGCGCAAAAAATTGACTTATCTTTTTCATCAGACGGTATTCTAACACAACAAAATTTGCCTTGTCGAACACATTTGCAATAATCTTAAAGGAATCACGGCTCCGCTGCGCCTTAAAGCGCGGCGGACTAATGGAATAAGGTATTCTGCAGGACAAAGGCGGCAAAGACGATAGAGACCATGGACATCAGCTTGATGAGAATATTAATACTGGGCCCGGCGGTATCCTTGAACGGATCCCCGACGGTATCCCCGACAACGCCGGCCTTGTGGGCCGGGGATCCCTTGCCTCCCAAATTCCCTTCTTCTATATATTTCTTGGCGTTATCCCAGGCGCCGCCGGCATTGGCCATCATCACGGCTAGGACAAACCCGGAGGTCGTTGCCCCCAGCAAAAACCCCCCGACACCGCTCACCCCTAAAAGAAGCCCCACGACGACAGGCGCGGTGACCGCCAGGACAGCGGGCAGGCGCATCTCTTTGAGCGCGGCGGTGGTTACAATATCCACGCAGCGGGCATAATCCGGACGGGCATTCCCTTCCATGAGCCCTTTAATCTCCTGAAACTGGCGCCTGACCTCCATGACAATCTTGCTGCCGGCCCGGCCGACCGCGCTCATGGCCAGAGACGAAAACAAATACGGCATCATCACGCCGATAAAAAGGCCGGTGAGGACAAGGGGATTCATCAAATCCAGGACAATGCTGCCGCCCTCCAAAATGATTTTTTCCTTATAAGCGGCGATGAGCGCCAGGGCCGTCAAGGCCGCGGAGCCGATCGCAAAGCCCTTGCCCGTGGCCGCCGTCGTGTTGCCCAAGGAATCCAGAGCATCGGTGCGTTCCCTGACCTTGGGCTCAAGCCCCGCCATCTGGGCGCTTCCGCCCGCGTTATCCGCCACAGGCCCGTAGGCATCGGTCGCCAGCGTAATGCCTAAGGTGCTCAGCATCCCGACCGCCGCAATCCCTATGCCGTAAAGGCCGCTGTTAAAATTCTGAAACCCCCCCGAAAAGCCGAAACTGGCGAGGATGGTAATCCCGATGATAATAATCGGAAAGGTCGTGGACAGCATCCCGACTGACATCCCCTCGATAATCAAAGTCGCCGGCCCCGTCGTGGCCGCCTGGGCAATCCTCTTGGTGGGACCGTAATGAGACGAGGTAAAAAATTCCGTCACGAGCCCGATCAGGATCCCGGCCAAAAGGCCCGCGATGATCGACCAGGTAATGCCGACATACTCGACCCCTAGAATGAGACGGATAAGGACATAAGCCAGGACAATAATCAGTCCTGCCGCCACGAATATGCCCCGGCGCAAGGCTGTCAAGAGATCTTTCTGGCCGGCCTCTTCCCCGGTGCGCACAAAAAACATCCCCACCATCGAGGCCAGGATCCCCACCGCGGCGATAACCATCGGGACAAGGACGCCCTTGACGCCAAGCCCGGCCGCGACCCCCAAGGCACCGGCGGCGACAATGGATCCCACATACGACTCATACAAATCCGCCCCCATGCCGGCCACATCACCGACATTATCCCCCACATTATCCGCGATGACGGCCGGATTTCTCGGGTCATCCTCTGGGATGCCGATCTCCACCTTCCCCACGAGATCCGCCCCGACGTCCGCGGCCTTGGTAAAAATCCCGCCGCCGACACGGGCAAAAAGGGCCTGGAAGCTTGCCCCCATGCCGAAGGTCAGCATCGTGCTTGTAATCGTCGTAATCTTATCCATGCCGGCGGACAAGGGATGGCGCAGATAATACCAATCCAGGCTGTAATACCAGAGGCTTAAATCCAGCAGCCCCAACCCCACAACCACAAATCCCATCACCGACCCGGCCGAGAAGGCCAGGCGCAGACCCGCGTTTAAACTCGAACGGCAGGCATGGGCCGTCCGCGCGCCGGAAAAAGTGGCCATTTTCATTCCGCAGAATCCGGCAAAGGCCGAGAAAAAACCGCCGGTCAAAAAGGCGAAGGGGACGAATATCTCCATATCCCTGCGCAAGGCGAGAAAAAGCAGGAGAAAAAAGACAAGGCCAAAAAATAATCCCGACACATTATACTGGCGATGCAGATAGGCATTGGCCCCTTCACGCACCGCGGCGGCAATCTCTTTCATCTTCTCCGTCCCCTCGTCGTGGCGGAGGATACGGAAGGCCAAAAATAAGGCAAAGCCAATGGCCAGGCAGGCACATAGCGGAACTAAGGCGAAAAATTTAAACATCTCCTACTCCTGATTTCTTAAAGTAAATTATCCCCCGCGGCACGGTTTTTTCCCGTGATTGGCCTTCTTGGAGCGCCAACTCAATTTTCCTCTACGTTTTCTCTTGCTCATGGTTTCTATCCTTAAATTTTAAAAAAAGGTTTGGCGAATCCCCGCTTTCAGATTCGGGCTTTATTATACAGAAAATCCCTTAAGAATCAACTTTAAGTCTTTTCCAATGCAAGATGAGCCTGAAGTGAGAGTCATTGAAAAAATGGTCCCGTAGGCCATACTGAAAGGATGACAATCACAATG
>MHGQ01000024.1:0-15635 GCA_001805645.1 Omnitrophica WOR_2 bacterium RIFCSPHIGHO2_02_FULL_50_17
CGCCTTTTCATAGAAGAAAAAATCGGACAGTGAAGCCCAGTGAATCCCGCAAGGGATCGCTGGGCTTTTTTATGGCTTAAAGGGCGTGGATGCCCAGGCGAGCCGTCTCGTGGACGGCACCTGGGTTTTTTTATTGTCCGCCTTAGGCGGACACTCATTCGAGGATAGGAGAGCGTAAGGCATGAAACGGAAAATCGTAGTCATCGGTAATGGTATGGCCGGCGCGCGCGTCGTGGAAGAGATTTTAAAACGCGGCCCGGCCAAATTTGAGGTTGTCATGTTCGGGGCGGAGCCTTACGGTAATTATAACCGCATCCTCTTAAGCCATGTCCTTAATAAAACGCAGGACCCTGCGGGGATTATGATGAATCCCCTTTCCTGGTACCGGGAAAACGGCATCACCCTTCATGCCGGGGTGAAGGCGGTTCATATTGACCGCGTCCGGAAAATAGTCTTAGGGAAAGTTATGCCGCAGGGCCTGCCGGCGTATGAGCGCGTGAAATATCAGCTGGAAGGCGCCCCACTCGTCGAGGAATCTTATGATTATTTGATTATCGCCACAGGCTCGCGGCCCTTTATCCCTCCTATGGAGGGTTTCGGCGAGGCGGGTCAGGAAGGGACGTTCCTGTTTCGCACCATTGATGATTGCCACAGAATTGCCGAGTATGCCAAAGGCTGCCGCAAGGCCGTTGTGATAGGAGGCGGCTTGTTGGGCCTGGAGGCCGCGCGCGGGTTGATGACCCACAACCTGGATGTGACGGTCGTTGAGGCGGCTCCTCATCTGATGCCGGCCCAGCTGGATCAGGAGGCGGCCCGCCTGCTTCAAAAGACGATGGAAGGCCTAGGCGTCCACGTCCTGACGAATACTATAACCAGCCGGATCGTCAGCCGGGAGGGAAGGGTTTCTTCCCTATTATTTAAAGACGGTCATTCCCTCGAGACGGATATGGTCGTTGTCAGCGCCGGCATCCGCCCTATTACGGAATTGGCCGTCAACGCCGGCCTGGAGGTCAATAAAGGCATTGTCTGCGACGATCAGATGCGCACCAGCGATGCGGATATTTTTGTCTTGGGTGAATGTATGGAGCATCAGGGCATGCTTTACGGACTCGTCGAGCCGATTTGGGAGCAGGCCAGAGTCCTGGCCGATGTGATAACCGCAGGCGGGGTGGATGCCGTTTACAAAGGCACTAGGACAGGGACGAAACTTAAAGTGATGGGGGTGGAACTGGTCTCGTTGGGGGAAAAAGAGCCCGCTCATCCCGACGATGAGGTGATTATTTACCGCGACCCGGCCCGCGGCATTTACAAGAAGATGATTGTGCGCCAGAACAAAATTTACGGGGCTATCCTTTTGGGCGACACACTGCTTGCCGACGATCTTCTGCGGCTCTATAAGAATGAAGGGGAACTCCCCTCCAACCGGGCGGAAATCCTCTTCGGCTCCGTATCCGGCGCCTCGCTGGTGGATGTGGCACGCCTGCCGGACACGGCCCAGATCTGCAACTGCAACGGGGTGTGTAAAAAAGAAATCATGAACGCGATAGTCCAAGAGGGCTGCACCACGGTCGCATCCGTCGGGGCGAGGACCAAGGCCGGCAAGGGCTGTGGGTCCTGCCGGGGCATGATTGCGCGGCTGATTGAGGCGGCGGTCGGCGAGGTCAAACATGACCCCAAAGAACATTATTATGTCCCGGGTATCCCGCTGGAGAAATCGCAGCTGGTTACCGAGATAAGAACGAGGAAGCTGAAATCCGTCAGCGCGGTTTTTCATGAGCTGGCCGGCGGCAAAGAGGATTCCGACAGCAAGGCAGGACTGGCCTCGCTTTTAAAAACCCTCTGGCCCGGCGAATACGAGGATGAGCGCGACGCCCGTTTTATCAACGACCGCGTCCATGCCAATATCCAGAAAGACGGGACATTCTCGGTTGTGCCGCGGATTTATGCCGGCGTGACCACGCCTCAAGAGTTGATGCGCATTGCGAACGTGGCTGTTCAATACGACGTAAAAATGGTCAAGCTAACCGGCGGCCAGCGCATTGATCTTCTCGGCGTGAACAAGGAAGACCTTCCCGCTATCTGGAGGGATTTGGATATGCCCAGCGGCCATGCCTACACCAAGGCCTTCCGCACCTGCAAGAGCTGTGTGGGCACGGATTTTTGCCGTTTTGGTTTAGGGGACTCCATTGCCCTGGCGCAAAAAATCGAGCGCCGGTTTCAGGGAGTTGAGGCGCCGCATAAGGTAAAGATGGCGGCCGCAGGCTGTCCGCGCAATTGTTCTGAGGCTTACGTCAAGGATATCGGAGTTGTGGCTGTCGGCGGCGGCAAGTGGGAGATTTACGTCGGCGGCGCCGCCGGAGGCAGTGTGCGCAAAGGGGATTTGCTGTGTGTCGTTGAGACTCCTGAAGAGGTTTTGAAAATGGCGGGGCGGTTTCTCCAATATTACCGCGAGCATGCTAAATACCTGGAGAGGACTTATGATTTTGTCGCGCGCATCGGCATTGAACTTCTGAGGGGAATTCTTGTCGAGGATTCTTTGGGACTCTCTGTCCATCTGGATGAAAAAATTCAGGAGGCTGTTGATACTTACAGCGACCCCTGGAAGGAGGCCCATAGGCCGGCCTATCCTTCTCAATTTGACGGACCTAAATGCGGCGGGGCCCTCAACGGTATTGGAGATAAGGTCTAACACAAGAGAAAGGAGAATCGAATGCGAAAACAAGTTATTATTCTCTTCATTCTGTCTTTAGCCGCGGCCGGTTGCGCCGGTAGTCAGACGGCACGAAAGACTGATGCGACAACGCGGATGGTCAAAATGATAGGACGGCCATCATGTCACTAGATCTGACAGTTGTCAATTTAGGCGGCTTGGATCAAATCGCGCCGGGGCAGGGCCGCTGTTTTGTCGTCGAGGGGGAGGAGGTCGCCGTCTTTCGTCCCCGTTCGGGCGGGATTTTCGCCCTGGGACACCGCTGTCCCCACCGCCAGGGGCCTTTGGCCGACGGCATCATCGGCGAGGGCAAGGTGGTGTGTCCTCTGCACGGTCATAAGTTTGATCTCTCCACCGGCCAAGGGAGTGAGCCCTCCGAGCGCGCTAAGGTCTTCAAGGCCTGGGAGGAGAACGGTCATATTTTTATTCAATGCGGAAAGGAGACGGCGCCATGATTAAGACAACCGTGGGAGTTATGGAAGGGCTGTCGGTCGTGAAGGCAGAAGCGTTGGAAAAAAGCATTTCGAGATATTTTCTGCTTTCCATGTTGGCCGGCATTTACGTGGGGCTGGGGATAATTCTTATATTCTCCGTCGGCGGGCCGCTGCACGCGGCCGGCGCCCCTGTCTTAAAACTTGTGATGGGGGCTTCTTTTGGCGTGGCGCTGACTCTGGTTATTTTTGCGGGATCGGAGCTGTTTACCGGAAATAACATGATCATGACGATCGGAAGCCTCTCGAATAAAGTCTCCTGGGGCAAAACTTGGGCGGTGTGGGGGGTCTCGTATTTTGGGAACCTGGCCGGCGCTCTGCTTTTGGCCTACGGGATGTCCCTTTCGGGGCTGATTGACCAAGGGCCGGTCCAAGACCTTCTGCTGACGGTTACGGCTGCAAAGATGAGCGCGCCATTCATGCAGCTTTTGATCAGAGGCATCTTGTGCAATGTGCTGGTGTGTCTGGCCGTATGGATGTCGGCGGCCGTCAAAAATGAAACGGCCAAATTGATTCTTATTTTCTGGTGTCTCTTTGCGTTTATCGGGTCCGGATTCGAACACAGCGTTGCCAACATGACGCTGTTGGGGATGGGAGTTTTTGAAAATACCTCAATGACGGCGATCGGCTGGGCCGGCTATGTGAAGAACCTGGTCCCTGTGACCATCGGCAATGTCATCGGCGGCGCCGTTTTCGTCGGCGCGGCGTATTGGTATGCGGCCAAGGGTAAAGAAGAGGCTGAAGGCGATTCTCAGGATATTTCCCAAGAGAGGGTCAAAGTATTATCGGTCTAGCAAAAAATAGGATATCGACCACGGTGGTTAAAAAACGCGATCATACAAAGCTTCTCTGTGATATCGGCGAGTTGAGCGGGCTTTTTTCCGATACGCCGAGTCTGGAGGCTTTTTTACGGAAAGTCGTGGAGATGGTCTCGAAACACATGCGGTCAGAGGTCTGCTCGATTTATCTGTATTACGAGGAGACAGGGGAACTTGTTTTAAAGGCCACCAAGGGTTTAAAATCGCAGGCTGTGGGGAAGGTCAGGTTGAAACTGGGGGAAGGGCTCACGGGGCAGGCCATTCAGGAACTTCAGCCTATATGTGTCCGCCATGCCAGTCAATCTCCAGGATATCGTTACTTCCCTGAAATCGGGGAGGAGGTTTATGAGTCTTTTTTGGCGGTCCCCATTGCGCGCGGGCAGAACCGCATCGGCGCCATTGTCATCCAGAATTCTCAGCGCAATTATTTTACTGATGAGGACATCAAGGTCTTGCGGGCGATCACCTCCCAGATTGCCAACACCATTGAAATGGCCAAATGGCTGATGGAGCTTAAAGAGCCGCCGTCTTCGGGCGATGGGCAGCGGACGCAAAAGGCGCTGGTGCCGCAACCAGCTGCAGGGTTGAAATTCATCAAGGGAAAGGTCGGGTCCCAGGGTTTTGCCTTATCCGAGTCCCTGGTCTTGGATGAAAGGCAGGGCCTCCCCGTCTTGACGCAGGCCTTGGCAGGCATCCCCTATACCCTGGAGGACCTGGACCAGGCCGTGCGCACGACTCAAAAGCAGTTGGAGGATTTGCAGCAGGAGATTGAAGAGAAGCTTTCGGATGTGGCCTCGCTTATTTTTACGGCCCAGATTCTCATGCTTAAGGACGATTTTTTTCTAGGGACGATCAGGGATTATGCCCGGCAGGGACGCGGCCTCCCTGAAGCCGTAACGAAGGCTGTGGAGGGCTATGCGGCCAAATTGGAGGGGCTTTCTAATGCCTATCTGCAGGAACGTCAGCAGGATGTCCGGGATATGGGACAGCGGCTTATTAAAAATTTAATAGGGGTTAAGGAGACCACGGAGGATTACCGCGGCAAAATTGTCGTTGCCACGGATCTTTATCCGTCGGATATATTGAAACTTTACTCACAGGGCGTCTGCGGCCTTGTTCTTTTGAGCGGCGGAATCACGTCGCATTTGTCTATCCTGGCGCGGTCTTTACAATTGCCGCTTGTGATTGCTGAGGAAAGACGGCTTCTTGAGATAGCGCCCGGAACAAGAATCCTCTTGGATGCCCGGCAGGGGAATATTTATGTCAATCCTTCCGGCGAGGTCATTCGTCTTCATCAGAAGAAAGAGGAGGGCAATGTTCTGGCGGCTGAATGGAAAGGACGGGCTGCTGAGAAAACTTTTACTAAGGACGGCTGCCGGATTTTTCTGCATTCTAATATCAATCTTCTAGGAGATTTGGAGGTGGCGCGGGCGGTGGGGGCCGAAGGAATCGGCCTTTACAGAAGCGAATTTCCCTTTATCGTTCGTTCGAATTTTCCGTCGGAAGAAGAACAGTTTGTTATTTATAAAAAACTTGTGGAGGGGATGCCGGGCAAGGAAATAACGTTTCGGACCCTTGATATCGGCGGGGACAAGGTGCTTTCCTATTACGATTACGGCAAAGAGGCCAATCCTTTTCTTGGGATGCGCTCCATGAGGTTTTCGCTTAAACACCAGGAGGTCTTTACCGCTCAGTTGAGGGCCATTTTGCGGGCCGGACGCGGGGCGGATGTGAGGATCCTGTTCCCGATGATTTCCTCGGTCGATGATTTTTTGCAGGCCAAGAGGCTTGTGCGGCATTGTGGGACGGCGCTCAAGAAAGAAAAGGTTCCGCACCATTCTTCCCCGCGGTTGGGCGTGATGGTCGAGCTGCCGGCGGCCGTCGAGATTATTCGCGAACTGGCGGCAGAGGCGGATTTTTTCAGCATCGGCACCAACGATTTTATCCAGTATATGCTGGCGGTTGACCGCACCAATGAGAAGGTTGCCGAGTTTTATCTGCCGCACCATCCTTCAATTCTTCGGGCGCTCAAAAAGGTTGTCCAGGCGGCCCAAGAGAGGCATATTGAGGTTTCGGTCTGCGGCGATATGGCCCATGAGGAAAGGTATATCCCCTATTTGCTGGGAATAGGCATAAGGAAATTTAGCCTGGATTCTATTTATATCCCAAGGATTCAGAAGACAATCGAGGCAACGGCCCTTCGCCAAGCGGAACGAAGAACTGGCCGTTTGTTGCGGCAAAGCAAAATCAGTAACATTGAAAAAAGACTTTTAAAAGAATCCCTTGACAAAGCTTAAAGTTGATTGTATATTTGCACTGTTTCGTGAGAATAGGCGTTCAAAACCGTTGATGGTTTTGGATGCGGTTATGCTAAAGGACACGGAAGTCCGATGCTGCCGGGAAGGGCGGAGTCGGGCTTTTTCATTTTTACAGGACGGGGTTCAGGGGGCGTTGAAGTCCTCTTTCTTAAAGAGCGATGTTACTTTAGGAAGAGGGCTTTTTTGGGGAAGACGAAAAGGGAATAACAAAGACAAAAGGAGGGGAAAACAATGTTCCAAAAATGGCTTCAACGGTTTTTAGGGGTGGCCGTAGGGGTGGGGGCCGTGCTCGTGTGCGGGGCCCTGCCGGCGCTGGCTGAGGAGGCTCCGACTATGGAGTCCCTGGCTGCGGCTGTTGCCGAGAAGGGGATTGTCCTGGATAACCTCTGGACGCTGGTGACGGCGATGCTCGTTTTCTTCATGCAGGCGGGTTTTGCCATGGTGGAGACGGGGTTCACGCGCGCCAAGAATGCCTGCAATATCCTCATGAAGAATCTCATGGATTTTTGCTTTGGGACAGTGGCCTTTTGGGCCGTCGGCTTCGGCGTCATGTTCGGCGTCGGCAACGCCTTTTTCGGCACAAGCGGGTTTTTCCTGCATGATGCCGGCGGGACGTTTGCCTCTCTGGACTGGACGAAAGTTACCCTGGAGTGCAAGTATTTCTTCCAATTGGTCTTTGCCGCCACGGCCGCCACCATCGTCTCCGGCGCCATGGCGGAACGGACACGATTTATCGCGTACATTATTTACAGTATTTTTATCAGCTTACTTATCTATCCTGTCTCGGGTCATTGGATCTGGGGCGGCGGCTGGCTGGCCCAAAAGGGGATGTGGGATTTTGCCGGGTCCACGGTCGTTCACTCTGTAGGCGGGTGGATTGCGCTCGTCGGGGCAATTATGCTGGGGCCGCGTACCGGCAAATATAATCCGGACGGCTCCTCCAATGCGATTATGGGACACAGCATTCCTTTGGCAACATTAGGGGTATTTATTCTTTGGCTTGGATGGTTTGGTTTTAACCCGGGGAGCACCATGGCCGCCAATACGACGATTGCCCATATTGCCGTCACGACCAATATGGCCGCTGCGGT
Source organism: Omnitrophica WOR_2 bacterium RIFCSPHIGHO2_02_FULL_50_17 (assembly GCA_001805645.1). GTDB lineage: Bacteria > Omnitrophota > Gorgyraeia > Zapsychrales > Zapsychraceae > O2-FULL-52-10. Next base: position 7,429 of record MHGQ01000024.1, read on the forward strand.
CGGGGCGATTGCCGCGATGGTTACCTCACGGATTATGTTCAAGAAGGCGGATATCAGTATGTCCCTCAATGGTGCCTTGGCGGGGCTGGTCGCCATCACCGCGCCCTGTGCTTTTGTCTCTGCGGGGAGTGCGCTTTGGATCGGCCTTGTAGCGGGGGTCCTTGTTGTCTTTTCGGTTGTTTTCATTGATAAGGTTCTGCATATTGATGATCCTGTGGGCGCTATTTCTGTTCATGCGGTCAATGGCGTGTGGGGGACGCTTTCCGTCGGCCTTTTTGCCCAGGATGTTTTTTCTCCGGGCACAACCGGCAATGGCTTGCTTTTCGGCGGGGGGACCAAACTGTTATTGGCTCAATTGCTCGGGGTTGTCTCGGTCTTCATCTGGTGCATGATCACGGGATTCCTTCTTTTCTATGTTATTAAGAAAACCGTGGGATTACGCGTCAGCCGGGATGAGGAGCTGCGCGGGCTTGATATTGACGAACACGGCATGGAGGCCTATTCCGGATTCCAGATTTTTATGACGGAATAAAAGGCGGGAATAACAGGGGCGGCCCGCTGGGCCGCCCCTGCGAACGAATAGAGGAAGAAACGAATACTTACGGAGGTCAACCATGAAACTTGTTATTGCGATGATTCAGCCGCACAAACTGCCGGATGTGAAAAAGGCGCTGTTTGATGCAGGTATTCACAAGATGACCGTTACCAATGTCGTCGGGTGCGGGCAACAGAAAGGATACAGCGAGACGTACCGCGGCGTTGTCCATAACGTGAATCTCTTGAAGAAGGTGCGCCTGGAGATTGGCGTCAACGAGGAATTCGTCAAGCCAACGATTCAGGCCATTATTAAAGGCGCTAAGACCGGTAAAATCGGCGACGGGAAAATTTTCGTGATGGAGCTGGCGCGGTGCATCCGGGTCCGCACCGAGGAAGAGGGAAACGACGCCATCGGCTAGTTGTTTAATCTTTTTGTATCTCTTGTGCGGTAAAGAGGATTTGCTTCTAAAAAAAACTTGACAAAGGAGGAGGGCAACACTATACTCTGCCTGTTCTGAAGGCATTGAAGTCTTCAGGAGAGATATTGAATTTTGATCAGGCAGAGGAAAGCCTGAGACGAATTCGATTAAGAGCGGACAGAGAAGTCCTCTGGAAAACCAAAACTCCGGTTTTCAGGGGACTTTTTGTTTTTAAGAGCAACCCATTTAAGGCGAAAGGAGAAACGCAAATGGAAATGATCAATGCCGGTGACACGGCCTGGGTGCTGGCCTCCTCAGCGCTGGTGATGCTGATGACCCCGGGTCTGGCGTTTTTTTACGGGGGGATGGTCAGGCGCAAAAATGTCTTAGGGATATTGATGCAGTGTTTTATTATCTTGTGCGCGGTCAGTTTGCAATGGGTTCTTTTCGGATACAGCTTGTCCTTTGCTCCGGGGAATCCGTTGGTCGGAGGCCTGCAATGGCTGGGACTCTCCGGCGTCGGCCAGGCGCCTAATCCGGATTATGCCGCAACAATTCCCCACCTGGCCTTTATGATCTTTCAGGCCATGTTTGCCGTTATCACCCCTGCCCTTATTATCGGCGCCTTTGCGGAGCGTGTGAAGTTTTCAGCCTTTCTTATTTTTACACTTTTATGGGCGACCTTTGTTTATGATCCGCTCTGTCACATGGTCTGGGGGGTTGGCGGCTGGCTGAGAAGCCTGGGAGCCTTGGATTTTGCCGGCGGGACCGTTGTGCATATCAATGCCGGAGTCGCCGGCCTTGTGGCCACTTTAGTTATCGGTAAAAGAAGGGGGTATGAAAATACGCCTACGCCCTTGCACAATCTCCCCTTTGTCGTCCTGGGGGCCGCTCTTCTTTGGTTTGGATGGTTTGGCTTTAATGCGGGAAGCGCTTTAGGTGCCGGAGCTCTGGCAGCCCAGGCCTTTGTAACGACCCACATTGCCGCTGCCGCTGCGGGTTTAAGCTGGGCATTGCTTGAGTGGAATGTCAACGGCAGGCCCACCATCTTCGGCACCGTGACAGGGGTGGTCGCCGGCCTTGTGGCTATAACACCGGCCGCCGGGTTTGTGGCTGTGCCATCGGCCATTATTATTGGGATTTTGGTGAGCGTCTTCTGTTTTTATGCGGTGAGCGTGGTCAAACCCAAGCTGGGTTATGATGATTCGCTGGATGCCTTCGGCGTTCATGGCATTGGCGGTATCTGGGGGGCCCTCGCTACGGGCTTATTTGCTACAAAGTCGGTAAACGCCGCCGGTGCCGACGGATTTTTCTACGGCAATCCGCAGCAATTCGTTAATCAGTTCATTGCGGTGGGCGTAACGGTTGTCTTTACGGCTGTTGTTACCTTCGTTATTCTGAAGGTTGTGGATGCGCTGGTGGGATTGCGCGTCAAGGAAGAGGACGAGGAAATCGGCCTGGATTTGACCCAGCATCAAGAGGTGGCTTATACGGTTTTGGAATAAGGGAAGGATTCCCTAAGAGATAATCATGTGAGGAGGAATATTCATGAAGATTGTCATAGCAATTATTCAGCCGCATAAACTGGAGGCGGTCAAAAAGGAGCTTTACAAGGTTGAGGTGAATTTAATCACCGTCTCGCCCGTCCTGGGGCACGGCAAGCAAAAAGGGGTCAACGAGGTTTACCGCGGCGTCAAAGAGGTGGGTAACTTCCTGCGCAAGGTCAGATTAGAGATTGCCGTTAACGATAATTTCGTCGAACCCACCATCAAGGCTATTGTCAAGGGGGCCAAGACGGGGAAAATAGGCGACGGCAAGATCTTCGTGTATCCCCTGGAGCGCTGCATCCGCATCCGCACCGAGGAGGAGGGAAGCGCGGCCATAGGATAGGGCACCACAAAAAACTTGACAAATACAATAGCCGATTGTTATACTCACCTATTCTTTTTATCCTTAGGGCATAGGGGTCTTAAGGAAATTTTGGGCTTGCTATGATTGTTCGGATGGCAGTTGAAGGGCAATGGCGTCCTCTTTAAGGCCGATAGGCTTGAAGAGGATGTTTATTTTTCAGGCAAAATCAAACTTTTTTAAAGGAGGCAATAGGATGAATCCAAGTTCACGCATTCAGAGCATAGACCTTTCTAATGAGGAGGAGAAGGCGATGGAATCCGCGACAAATGTACGGGGGGTTACTTCCATTCAGGAGCTTTACGGACAAAACGTCTTCAGTCTTAAGACGATGCGCAATTATCTCTCCGAGAAGGCTTACAATTCTTTAAGTAACACCATCAAAGAGGGCGGCAAATTGGACCCCACGATCGCCGATGAGGTGGCCGATGCCATGAAGACCTGGGCTATTTCTAAAGGCGCGACGCATTACACACACTGGTTCCAGCCTTTGACCGGGTTGACAGCGGAGAAACATGATTCTTTCATATCGCCTGATAACGAAGGCGGTGTCGTTTTGGAATTTTCCGGCAAGGAATTGATCCAGGGCGAACCGGATGCCTCCAGTTTCCCTTCCGGCGGCCTTCGTCCGACGTTTGAGGCCCGCGGATATACCGGGTGGGACCCCACCAGCCCCGCGTTCATTAAAGAAGGGCCCAAGGCAGCGACGCTATGCATCCCGACGTATTTCGTCGGCTGGAAAGGCGAGGCGTTGGACAAGAAAACGCCTTTGCTGCGTTCGATGAAAGCTTTGAACAAACAAGTTGAGCGTTTGGCCAAAATATTGGGTATTAAGTGCACGCAAATGGCCTACGCGACGTTGGGCGGAGAGCAGGAATATTTCCTTATCGACCTCGGCTATTACAACCAGAGGATCGACCTCGTCCAGACCGGACGCACGCTGTACGGCAAAGAGCCGGCCAAGCACCAGCAGATGGCCGACCATTATTTCGGCGCAATCAAGGACCGCATCATCGCGTTCATGGAAGATTTCGACCGGGAGATGTGGAAGCTGGGCGCTCCCAGCAAGACGCGTCATAACGAAGTCGCCCCGGCGCAGTATGAGATCGCCCCGATCTTCGAGAATCAGAACCTCGCCGTTGACCATAACATGCTGTGCATGGAAGTCATGCAGAGGGTTGCCAAGCGTCACGGGCTGGCGTGTTTGCTGCACGAAAAACCATTCGCCGGTATCAACGGTTCCGGAAAGCACAACAACTGGTCGGTGACCGGCCCTGACGGCAAAAACTGGTTTTCTCCGGGCGACAACCCGCATGAAAACGAAAGATTCTTGATCATGGTGGCCGCCGTTCTTAAGGCTGTTGATGAAGGCGCCGCGCTTTTGCGCGCGGGTGTCGCCTCGGCCGCCAACGATCATCGCCTGGGGTCACATGAAGCTCCTCCAGCAATCATCTCGGTCTATTTGGGTGAGCAATTGACGGATATTTTTGAGCAGATTGAGAAGGGTGCCGCGGCCAAGACCTCCAAACAGGGCGGAACGCTCGAGGTCGGCGTCGATTCATTGCCGGTTTTACCACGTCATGCTTCGGACCGTAACAGAACATCGCCTTTCGCTTTTACGGGTTCGAAATTCGAGTTCCGCGCCGTCGGTTCTTCCATGAGCCTGGCCGGCCCGAATGTCATACTCAATACTATCGTAGCTGATGCCCTCGCTCAGATCTGCACCGAGCTGGAGAAGTCCTCGGGGCAGAATATCAACAAGGCCGTTCAAAAAGCGCTTCAGGATATTATCAAAAAGCACAAAAGGGTCATCTTCAACGGCGATAACTACACCGAAGAATGGGCCAAAGAAGCCAAGAAAAGAGGCCTTCCCAATTTAAAGACGACGCCGGAGGCGTTGGCTGTTACCAAAGATCCTAAGGCCATCGCCTTGTTCGAACGTCATGGCGTATTGACCAGGACGGAATTGATTTCCCGTTACGATGTTTACATGGAAACTTATAATACGGTACTCAAATATGAGGCGGATCTGGCCGCCCAGATGGCCAAGAACATGATCATGCCGGTTGTTTTGGGTTATCAGGCGGAATTGGCGGAAACCATTAAATCCGTCGAAGCCGTCAACAAGGGCAAGGTCCAGGAAGCCCGCAAGATCCTTAAAGAAGTCACGGGCCTCTCCGAGACGGCGTGGGAACAAATCGGCAAACTTGAGAAAGCTGCTCCCAGCGGTGCTGCGGAGAAAATCAAAACCGCGATGGAAGAATTAAGAGAAACCGTGGATACGCTCGAAGGCCTCGTCCCGGCGGAGACTTGGCCGCTGCCTTCGTATGCGGAAATGCTGTTTCTTTTGTAAGTATTTAACACCGAGCGAATGAATTAAGCCCTTTGGTTCCTTGTTGGTAGATAAAAAGCGAGCCAAAGGGCTGATTCATTAAAGGAGCCCCAATGATTATTTTTGTCAAAAATATCAGCCTTGAAGGGCCGGAGACGCTGGGTATTTTTTTTCAAAGGAAGGGGTATCAAACCAGGGAAATCGACCTGCAGCGGGGTGACCCGTTGCCTGCCGGTTTCAAGGACGTCGAAGCGCTGGTTGTCCTCGGCGGGCCGATGAATGTCTATGAAGAGGACAAATATCCCTATTTAAAGGAAGAGGACGCCTTGATCAAGAGCGCCCTCGCGCAAGAGATCCCTTATATGGGCATCTGCCTGGGGGCGCAGTTATTGGCCAAGGCCTGCGGTGCCCGCGTCGGGAGATCTCCTCAAGAAGAAATCGGATTTTCAACCATCCGGCTGACGAAGGGGGGAAAGACAGATCCGTTATTTAAAGGGCTGGAGGAAGAGGTCGGGGTTTTCCAGTGGCATGGGGATATGTTTGAGATTCCTGAAGGATGTCAGTTATTGGCCTCATCTGAAGGTTGTCCCCATCAGGCCTTCCGCGCGGGGCCTTGCGCCTACGGTCTGCAGTTTCATGTCGAGGTGACGGATAAAAGCATCCGCGAGTGGATGGACGCCTATTTCAATACGGCAGACCCTTCTCGGATGGCCCAAAAGAAGCAAATGTTTCAAGATTGCAAAAATAAAAGGGAGCAATTCAACCGGATTGCTGATAAAATATACGAGAACTTTCTAGAGATAATTCTTAAATGTGCACAAGAACATAAGAGCACAAGCGCACAAGATTTATGATTATAATCGTCATGTGCCGTGTGCTCATGTGTCCCAATTGTCTATAAAGATCATGTTACGCATCGCATTAGCCCAAATCAATCCGACCGTCGGGGACCTTCCCGGCAACCGCCAGAAGATCGCCGAATATATTCAGTGCGCCCACGCCAAGGATGCGGACATTGTCGTGTTCCCGGAATTGGCGGTCTGCGGCTATCCGCCGGAGGACTTGCTTTACAAAGATCATTTCGTCCGGGACAATATCCTGTCTTTACGCTCCTTGATTAAGGAAGTGAGGGGAATCGCCGCTGTCATTGGATTCGTTGACGCCGACAAAGATAAAAATTTGTATAACGCCGCGGCGTTTATTGATAATGGGAAATTCAAGGGCGTTTACCGCAAAGAAGAGCTCCCCAATTACGGGGTCTTTGACGAGAAGCGGTATTTTCATCCCGGCAAGAATAATAAGATTTTCTCCGCGGCGGGGTGCCCCGTCGGCATTAACATCTGCGAGGATATCTGGGTTGACCGCGGGGTTTGCCAGCGGCAGGCGCGGCAGGGTGCGAGACTGCTTATCAATATCTCCAGCTCGCCTTATGATGTGGAGAAATTAGAAAAGCGCCAGCGGCTTCTTAAGAAAAGGGCCCGGGAGACAAAGGCCTTTATCTGTTACGCGAATCTCATCGGCGGCCAGGACGAGTTGGTCTTTGACGGCGGGAGCATGGTTGTTGACCCGCGCGGCAGGATTATTGCCTTTGGCCGGCAGTTTGAGGAAGACCTCATTGTCGCCGATGTGGATGTGGGAAAGCGGCGGGAGAAACAAGGGGTTGAAAAACATATATCGGAAAGCTCAACTTCTTTGGAGCGGATCTATAAGGCCATTGTTTTGGGGACGCGTGATTATATTTTTAAAAATGGTTTTAAGGAAGTTTTGATCGGCTTAAGCGGCGGGGTGGATTCTTCGCTGGTCGCCGCGATTGCCGTGGACGCGGTCGGCAAAGAGCATGTCGCGGGGGTCTCCATGCCGTCTCAATTTAACGCGCCGGAGACCAAAACCGACGCCGGGAAATTAGCCAAGAATTTAGGAATGAAGTTTCTGGAGATCCCCATCGAAGAGCTGTTTAAGGCCTATCTTGCCCAGATGGAAAATACTTTCGGGAAACACGCCTTTGGCCTGGCCGAGGAAAACCTCCAGGCAAGGATCCGGGGCACGATTTTGATGACGCTTTCCAACCGCTGGGGGAGCCTGGTTTTGACGACGGGAAATAAAAGTGAGGTGGGGGTCGGCTACTGCACATTATACGGAGACATGAGCGGTGGTTTTGCCGTAATCAAGGGCGTTCCCAAGACAACCGTTTACGACCTGGCCCGGCTGGTCAACGCAAAGGCCGGGAAAGAATTGATCCCTCAAAGCGTGATTGACCGCGCCCCGACCGCTGAATTGAAAGAAAATCAGAAAGACCAGGATTCTTTGCCGGAATATGATGTTTTGGATGACATGCTGCGCGAATACGTGGAGGAACATCGGTCTTTGGCCTATATGGCGCGCAAGAATGATAAGGAATTGGTCAAAAAAGTCATCGCGATGGTCGACCGCAACGAATACAAGCGCCGGCAGGCCCCGCCCGGCATCAAGATCACCCCCCGCGCCTTCGGTAAAGACTGGCGCCTGCCGATCACGAACAAATACCGGGAGAGCTGAAACCTATGGTTGGCGGATGGTTGCGTTATAGGATGACAATGGAAAAGATAGCGAAGGCATTGATAGAACGCGAGATAGAGTCAAAACCTGATAAATCAAGGGAGGGAAAAGAATGTTAATTAAAAAGTTTATTATTGTAATTATGGTGATCTTCTGCAATATTTACCCATGCTTTGCTCAAGAGTTTTCAGTAGATGAAATTATCAATAAAGTACATAAAGCATATGGAGAAGCTAAAGCCTATTCGGACAGTGGCGAAGTCAAAACAACCTTTATTGTGGATGGGGCTCAAAAAACAGATACTAAAACTTTTACAACTGCATTTGTTCGCCCTGATCGATTTAGGTTTGAATTTAAGTACAAAACGAGTTCGGATGATCCCGAATGGAAAAGTTACATTGTTTGGCAGAATAGGAATGAAATTATAAAGTGGAAATCTACGACCAATAAGAATGAATCGTCAGAATCGATTTCCA
>MHGQ01000024.1:15665-16530 GCA_001805645.1 Omnitrophica WOR_2 bacterium RIFCSPHIGHO2_02_FULL_50_17
TGAGTCGAAGAGTCTACATTCCTGCTACTGGTAGCAGGAATGTGAGATGAAAAAAAGATCGTGTAAATGTTTAGCATGTGCCCATGGATAAGCAGGGAGTCGCACGGCTTTAGCTCGGTTCAGATTGGACATATGTTTATATTCAACTAAATGCGACATGCGGACATTCTGTAGGTTGGACATTATTTATTATTTATACAATGTCCAGTCTGGAATAAACCAACGCAAGTTCTGCATAATCGAAGGAACCTCCTCATCAGATTCCATCCAAATCCCCTGGCCCCGCCAGAGGCGAGGTCGCCAGACTCCGGCGGACTCGACGAGTTCGCCAAGTGCGGCCCGCCTGCAGCGAGGCTCGCCAAGGGCGGCCTAAGGCGGACATTTTGTGTGTCAGAAAAGGGGAGTTTGTCGTTACAAAAATAGAAAACGCTTTCTTTCCCGACGACGATTTCGCGTGTTTTTGCCGTCGAGAAGGGACGGAAAAGTTATGGAAAAGAATTCTTAAAAAATTCTCTAGAATCTCGCAACTCATTGATATGAAAGAGGTTTCGTTCGTAAAAAAATTTGTCAAATACTTGCCTCCCCCCTATAATGTGTTATACTTTCAACATCCTCTGGTCAATATAAACAAAAATAGTTGTGCGATGTTTTATGCCACGGAAACTCGCAAGACTAAATACCCATCATCTTAAAAGTTATATCATCAATGAAAAAAGGACTACCATTTTCCGTGGCAGTCCTTTTCTATTCGGTAAGCATAAAATAAGAGAGATTAATAATGAATGAGGGATCGGAAAAATATCGGCTGCCTAATATTATAGCTCCCGGCTTTGAGCCCCCCAGCCGTAAAGGGCCCAAGACCTTT
>MHGQ01000025.1 GCA_001805645.1 Omnitrophica WOR_2 bacterium RIFCSPHIGHO2_02_FULL_50_17
TTTTGCTGTATTTTTCTGGGTCCTTTTGAAAATCCTTTACACACATTTTACAGCATAAATTGTATATCTTTCCGTTGTATTCATATTTCACAACTTCGCCCATTTTACCGTCATCGACCGGATTGCCTGAAACAGGGCAGATCTTGTTGCCCACTTCAACGGCCTTTACTCCTTCTTCATCCATTTTATGATCCGTCATTCCTGCGGATCCCATCCTGGAACCTTCTCCCATCATCGCAGGGTCTTCATCGGCGTCATGATCATGCCCTTCATTGGCAAAAACAGATCCGCCTGCAATCAACAAAAGAGTCATCATCGTCATAATAAATTTTGATTTCATCTTTTATTCCTCCCTTTCTTTATTGCTGAATTTCTGATACCGGTTTTAACGAGTTCAATAATCACCAAAAGTTAAAGTGTAATTTCAAAAAAATCCCCGCGTAACTCACCAATAGCGCGGCCAGCCCTTGCGGCAGGGCTAATTTCAGCCAACGGCCCCAACCAATCTTGATGCCCTCCTTCTCCAGCGAGGAATAAGCCACGACATTAGCCGATGCCCCGATCGGCGTGAGATTGCCTCCCAAATCAACGCCTAAACTGGTGGCCCAAACCATGATGCCGGCGCCCGGGACAATGTGACTCGCAACACTCTGCTTGATGATGTAAACCGTCGCCATGGCCAGCGGCACATTATCAACTAGGGCCGAAGTGAGCCCAGCCCCCCAAAAGGTCGAACTGACAAAGCCCATCGGGGTTTTGAACAAACTCCCAAGAAAATTGACCGCCATTTGGATGATAAACTTCTTCTCCAAAGCGCCAATGATCATGAATAGGCCGATGAAAAACATGATGGTCTCGGCGTCAATCTTGCGCATAAAATGATGTTTGTAGACCCTCTGGCCGCCGAAAGTCAGGATGACGAATGCCGGAAGAAGCGACGCGGTGGAGATATAAATCGGCATGCCCAGTTTATCAAACAAAGGCCTGCCAACGAGAAAAACCAAGGCCGCGCCCATTCCTATTAATCCGCACCGCAAAAGATACCTGTCCTTGATCTGGGAACTCGGGTCAATATTTTTGATCTCCTCTAACTTCGCATGAGGATGCAGTTTAGAAAACTCCTTCCTGTTTGTTAAAAAACTTACCCCCAGCGCTGCCATACCGGCCGCAATGGCGATCGGGCCATTATGAATCAAAAAATCATTAAAGTTGAAGCCCAACATTGTGCCTAAAATGACATTCGGCGGGTCACCGACGAGCGTGGCCGCGCCTCCGATATTGGACATCACCACCTCGCTCACCACAACGGGGACAGGATCGAATTTCAGAAGCCGGGATAACTCCAAAGTGGCCACGGCGAGAAACACCATAACGGTAATGGAATTGATAAACGCAGACAAGCCGAAGGCTAAAAGAGGGAAAAAAAGCAAAATTTTAATCGGCTGATAGTTCAATTTTTGAGCCAGGACCAAGGAGATCCATCGGAAGAATCCGGCCTCAATCAGAATTTCGATCAAAAGAAACATCCCCAACAAAAATCCGATCGTCTCCCAATTGACCATATCGATGGCCTCTTGGATGTCAAAGACCCCCAAGGCGATGACAAAGACCGCGCCGAATATCGCCAGATACATCCGGGGAATTTTTTCCCAGACGATCAAACCAAAGACAAAAATGAATGTCAAAAAGGTGAGAAAACAAACAAAATCCATGATGTGAGGGCCGTTAGGAGTCTGAACGATCATTCTCAATCCTTAATCCTTTTTTCTTCCAAAGAAAATATATGGCCGGATAAACCACCAGTTCCATGAGAAACGAGGTGAATATCCCTCCGACCATCGGCGCGGCAATCCGCTTGGTGATATCCGCGCCCAGTTCATGGGACTGCGCCCACATGATCGGCAGCAGGCCGATGAACGTGGTGCCCACGGTCATCATCTTCGGTCTAATCCTTTTGACGGCACCGTGAAGTACCGCCTCCTTGAGGTGCTCGACGGTTTTCAATCGGCCGGCCTTCTTCATCTCTTCATACGAAAGATCGAGATAAAGAAGCATAAACACGCCGGTCTCGGCGTCGATCCCCAAGAGAGCGATGATGCCGGCCCAGACCCCGATGCTCAAATTGTATTTCAGAAGATACAGGATCCACACCACCCCGATGAGGGAAAACGGCACAGCCAGCAAAATGATGAAAGTCTTGACGTAACTGCGCGTGTTGAGGTGCAGTAAAAAAACAATGATGAAAAGGGTCAGGGGCAAAACAATCTTCATCTTCTGTTTGACCCGCTCCATGAATTCATACTGCCCGCTGAAGACGATGGAATATCCTGCCGGAAGCGTTAATTTCTGTTTCAATAGACCTTTGGCCTCGTTGACAAAACTGCCGATATCTCTGCCGGCCACATCGATATAAACATACCCGGCCAGGCGGCCATTTTCATCCCTGATCATCGACGGCCCTGATGCCAGCTGGATATCCGCGAGCTGGGCAACCGGGACATTGGCTCCCGAGGCCGTTGGGATATAGATTTTTTTGATCTTCTCGACATCGTCTCTGAACTCCCGAGGATAGCGGATGCTCACCGGGAATCGTTCCCTGCCCTCAATGGTCTGGGTGATATTCTCGCCGCCGATGGCTGACATCAACACCATCTGCACCTCCTTGACAGTCAAGCCATACCTGGCGATCTGATCTCTCTTCAAATGAAAATTGACAAAGTATCCGCCGGAGGTCCTTTCGGCATAAATACTTCTTGTCCCCCTGACTCCCTTGACTAAACCTTCGATCTTTGTGCCGATCTCTTCCACTTTCGTTAAATCATCGCCGTAAATCTTGATCCCGACAGGGGTGCGCACGCCTGTGCTAAGCATATCAATCCTCGCCTTAATAGGAAGCGTCCAGGCATTGACCTGGCCCGGCAGCTGCAATTTGCTATCCATCTCCTCGATAAGCTCCTCCCAGGAAAGGGTGTCCGGCCAGATTAATTTAAAAGGCGACTGCAGAAACCCCGGGATGATATCGCAATACCATTGAGACTTATGCCTCCATTCATTCTGCGGCTTCAAAACCACGACGGTCTCCATCATGGAGTATGGGGCCGGATCCGTGGAGGTGTTGGCCCTCCCTGCCTTTCCAAAGACGCTGATGACTTCCGGAAAGGTCTTGAGAATTTTGTCCTGCACCTGCAAAAGTTTGCTTGCCTCGGTGACGGAGATGCCCGGAGGCGTCGTGGGCATATAGAGGATGGTCCCTTCATTCAAAGGAGGCATGAACTCATTGCCGATCTTGAAAAAAAACGGCATGGTCACCAGAAATGCGCCGGCCGCCAAGGATATGATGAAGTAGGGTTTGCGCAGTACGAACTTGACCACGGGTTCATAAATCTTGAAAAGGAATCTGCTGACGGGGTGCTTTTCCTCGGAATGAATCTTCCCGACGAAGACATGATTGACAATGCCGCACAGCCACCCCGGCCGGAAATGGTAGAAGTCGAGCCGCGTGAATAAAAACCGCACCGCCGGATCCAGAGTGATGGCCAGGAACGCGGCAAAAAACATGGCAAAATTTTTAGTGAACGCCAAGGGCTTGAAAAGCCGGCCCTCAAAGCCTTCCAGCGTAAAGATCGGAATGAACGATACCGAGATGACTAAGAGCGAGAAAAACGAAGGCCCTCCCACTTCCTTGATTGCCTCCAGCAGGACGGTCTTATAGTCGCCGACGCGGCCGGACTCCTCCCAATGCGACAGTTTCTTATGAGAATTTTCCACCACCACGATCGCGGCGTCAACCATGGCACCGATGGCAATCGCGATCCCCCCTAAACTCATCACATTGGAAGTCAGCCCCATGAAATACATCGGGATGAATGAGATGATGACGGCAATGGGCAATGTGATGATCGGGATGATGGCGGAGGGAATATGCAGTAAAAAAACCAGAATGACCAAACTGACGACGGTCATCTGTTGAAAAAGTTCTTTCTTGAGCGTATGGATCGCCGTGAGGATCAACTCCGAACGGTCGTAAGTCACAACGAGCTTGACTCCCTCGGGAAGCTGGATGTCCCTCAACTTCGCCTTGACACGCTCGATGACTTTCAGCGCGTTTTCCTTATAACGCATCACCACAATACCGCCGACCAGCTCGCCCTTGCCATCCAGCTCCGCGACGCCTCGCCGGATGTCAGGACCCAACTGCACTCTGGCAATATTTTTGATCTTGACCGGCACACCGTTGGCATCCGACTTGATGACAATCTCTTCAATGTCCTGAAGCGACTTGAGATATCCCTTCAAGGTCACCATATATTCTTTCCCGGAGAATTCCAAGAGCCGCGCCCCGGCCTCCTGATTCGATTTCTCCAAGGCCATCACCGCGTCATTGAGCGCAATATTGTAGGCCAAAAGTGCGTTGGGATTGAGCACCACTTGATACTGTTTGACGAATCCCCCGACGCTGGCCACCTCGGCCACGCCGTGCACGGACTGCAAGGCATATTTAAGGTGCCAATTCTGAAATGTGGTCAGATCCTGGAGAGAATGTCTTCCTGTCTCATCAACTAAGGCATACTCAAAGACCCAGCCGACACCTGTGGCATCGGGCCCGAGCTCAAGCTGAACGTCTGAGGGAAGCTGCGCCGTGACTTTCGAGAGATATTCCAAGACGCGCGAGCGCGCCCAGTACACATCCGTCCCGTCTTCAAAGATGACATAAACGTAAGAAAACCCATAGTCCGAGAAGGCCCGGATATCCTTGACCTTGGGGGCCCCCAGAAGGGCGGAGACAATCGGATAAGTGACCTGATCTTCAATTACCTGCGGCGGCCTATCCCATTTAGAGAAGATGATGACCTGCGTGTCCGAAAGGTCCGGAATCGCATCCAAAGGCAGGTTATTCATGGCCACAACCCCGCCTAACACCGCGGCCCCGGCCATGATAAAGACGGTCGCTTTGTTATGGGCGCAGAATTCGATGATTTTATTGATGGAGGTAGTCATATCTTAAATTTATTGTAGGCTGTGCTGATGCTCCTGGGTATCGCTTATGACGGATTTTAACCGGCTTTCCGAGTCCACAAAGAAATTCCCCGATGCAACGACCCTCTCTCCTTCTTCTACACCCGAGAGGACTTCATAATAATCGCCCGCCTTGTGCCCTAATCGGACCTCCCTCGGCTCAAAATAGCCGTTGGGCTTGGCGATGAAAACAAGCGTGCGCTCGCCGGAGTCGACCACCGCCTCTTCGGATACCGCCAGCTTTTCCCCCAAATCAATGTTGATCCTGACATCCACAAACATCTGGGGCTTCAATTTGTGCGCCGGGTCTTCAACTTCTATCCTGGCCTCGGTTGCCCTCGTTGCAGGATCAAACACGGGCTTGACAGCGGAAATCTTTCCTTGAAAAATTTCCGACGGGTAAGCGAGCGCCTCCAGCTCAACGGGCAATCCTTCTTTAATCAGGCCGACTTCATATTCATAGACAGCCGCATAAATCCACGCCGTCTTTTCCTGAGTCGGCAGATAAAGATTCCCCTGCGGCTCGCTTTCTTGGGCAAATGCTTTAATCTCCGCCTCGCTCATGCCCCTCAGCATAAGTTTTCTCTGTGCCGCCGCGACCAAAGATTCGGCCTGGTCTTTTATGGATGACCCGCTCAAGGCTTCTCTTGTCTTCAAGGCCTCCAGGTACTCTTGTTGCGCGACATAAAGCTCAGGGTCATAAGCCACCTTTCCTACGGTCAAAATCTGACGGGTCAGCTTTCTCTTTTCTATTCCTTCTGTCTTTATCCCCATCAATTGTTGTTTCTCCGGGCTTATATAGACTTCTTGCTTGGAGGCGCCTTCTTCCTCCTCATAAACAGGGACGTAATCCATCCCCATGGCATCCTTCATCGGGACCGGGGAGGTGACTTCGGGGTTCATCGGGTTACGGTAGTAGAGAACCTTCTTGCCCTTGGTTAAATGCGCGCCGCAAAAGGGACAATCCTCCACTTTGCCGGTTATGCGCATGGGGCAGTTGGTCATAGGGCAGTTATGCAAAAGGCAGATTTCCTCCGGCGTCATGGGCTTTTTTTCTATCTCCCGCGCGGCCTGTTTCTTGACGAGTTTCATGTTGCAGATGGGACAGTCCCCGGGCCTGTCCGAGGTATAGCCCGGGTGCATGGGACAATAATAAACATCCCCCTGCGCCTTATGGGTGGCGCTTAAGGGGCGGCCTTTCAAAATAGGATAGCGGGAATTCAAGAGAACTCCCACCGCCCCTAAAATCAAAACCGTGACCAAAGCCATTAGAAAGATATTTTTCTTTTTCATTTCTTCACCTCGGTTTCCTGTGTCAGGGAGCCTCCCACAAGACGCTCCAAATCCGCCAAATTCCTATGATAGTCCACCACAGCCCGGTAATAATCCATTTTGGTCTCTACAAGCATCCTTTGACTGTCCAGAAGGGTCATCAATTCGCCTTGTCCCGAGCGGAACGCCGCCTGCGAGACCTTCAAAGAGCTCTCCAGCAAAGGCAAAAGCTCGCCCTGGATGAGCCGTATTTTATTTCGGGCAATTTCTATTTTGACCGCCGCATCCTTGACCTCCGCGAAGGCCTTGTTTTTCATGGCCTCGTAGGCGGCCTCGGCTTCTTCTAAATTGGCAATGGCTTCCTTGACCTGATAACGCTGTTTCGTCCAAAACCAAAAAGGCATGCTGAAAGAAAGCATCAAATCCCACGGGCCGATTGCCCCGGAGGTGATGCCGCGCTGGGCAATATTCGCCATCAAATCCGGGAAAAAGCTCCTTTGGGCCAGCGACCGGGCGTATTTATTTTTCTCTATTGTATACGAGAATACAGTCAGCTCCGGCTGATTCAACTGCGCCATGACATAAAACGACCGGATGTCTTGAGTAAATTCCGTCTCCTCTTTCAAGACCGGCACGCCTAAAGGGCTTTCGGGGTCTCTATTCAAAAGCGCATTCAGGCGAGTCTGTTGGGCCAGGGCTTCCTGCTTCAAATTGAATATCGCGTTATTGAGACGGGCCAGCTCCAGATGTATCTTGAAAAGCTCTTCCTGGGAAATCCCGCCGATCGCATACTGGGCCTCGGCTGTCTTGGAGAGGACTCTAAGAAGCGCGAGATTTTCCTCATTGAGCCCTGTTTCCTTGTAATTCATAAAAAGGTCAAAGTAGGCGTTCTTGACGGCGTTCATAACCTCCAGCTCCTTGCCCTTGTATTCGGCGGCAAGCATCCGCGATTCCACCAGGGCTATCTTCCCCCTTAAAGACAGTTTTCCGAAAAGCGGCAGAAACTGCGAAAAGGAAAGCATGCGGTCATCCGGCATGGTGTTATTGAGCTGAAAAGTGCCCTTGGGAATTTTCTCGACGGTCAAAGAAAGGGACGGGGCCTCCAGGGATTTCTCCTGCGGGATACGCTCCTGGGCCGCCTCCCAGCGCTTCTTGGCCGCCAGGATTTCCGGATTACGCCCCTGCGCCTCCTGGAGAAGCGCCTCCAAAGACAAGGTCTCGGCCGCCGGCAAAAAGATTGGATGGGCCGCAAGAGCGAAGGCAATAAATGTAGAAAGGATTTTCTTGAACATGGTTTGTTTTTTTAAGAAATCTTTCTAAACCTTGAGATCAAGGCCATGATCTCGTCAATCTTCCGCTCTTTTTCCTTTTCCGATTTCCCCTTGAGGGCGCCCGCGACGCAGCCGTCTAAATGTTTCTTAAAAATCCCGCTCTCGACTTTGGAGAGCGCGCCTATAATCGAGTGAATCTGCGTGATAATATCCACGCAGTATCTTCCCTCTTCGATCATGCGCTGGACGCCGCGGATCTGCCCCTCAATCTTCCTTAAGAACTCCAACTGCTCTTCGTGGGTGGCGTGTTGTTTCATGTCTTAACCTCCGCCCGAAATATACCATACCCCCCTACCCTATGTCAAGCCCCATCTGTATTATTCTCAAAAGGCGCCGCCGCAAAGGCGCTTCTTTTTGAGAACAATTTCAACCTCCGGGAAAGGAAATAATGCCCCTCCGCCGCGCCCTAAAAAGGCTTTCTGGCGCTTGAGAAAATCGGCCCTTAAATGCCAGGGCAGGACCAAAAGATAGTCGGGGACGGCAGACCCGATTCTTTCTTCCGGGACAATGGGGATCAAAGTTCCTGGCGTAAAACATCCCCACTTATCCTCGTTAATCTCCGCAATAAAAAGAAGGTCATCCGCCGTTAAGCCGCAAAACTGAAGAAGCACATTTCCTTTAGTAGAGGCGCCATAGCCGGCTATATTTTTGCCTTCGGCGCGAATGTTTCGAATGGATGTCCGAAGCATCTCTCGATGACGCCATACCCGCTCAGCGTATTTCTTGTAAGGCGTCATTGTCCCCAAGCCTTGCCGCCCTTCTTCTTGGAGGAGTTTTTCAATGAAGGCATTGTTCTCGCCCCAAGAAGATTTTCTCTTCGCCGCTGTCACCGACAGGCTCCCTCCGTTGATAGTGTTTAACTCCAAATCTACGATCTTTAAATCAACCCTGTCCATCATCCACTTAATCTGCCTGAGGGCATAATACTCCAGATGCTCATGGCAAACGGCGTCATAAACTCCCCCCATCATCATGAGAGGCAGATAGCCTTGCTCAAAGATCCAAACTCCTTCATCGTCTAGGATATCATGCACCTGACGCATAAAATCCAACGGCGATTCCAAATCATAAAGCATGGCTATCGATGTCACCACCTTGGCCCGTTTCCCCGAAAGACACTCCTTAACAGCGGCGGAAGGAAAAAAATCAGCAATGAGATGAATGGAGGGAGAATAATAAGATCGAAACTTTTTGATGGTGGGGTCAATCCCCAGCAAGAAGAACTGGCCGCCAGGATAGGCATTGAGAAGAGTCCCGTCATTGCTCCCGATATCAACGATCACATCGCCGGCCGCAAGAGGAAAAAAGCGGATAATCCGTTCAACTTTACGGCGCAGATGAACCGTCATAACACGGCTCAGACCGGAACGATAACCATAACGGCTGCCGTACAACTCATAAGGATCATACGAATGTCTCAATTGCACCAGGCCGCAGCATTCTTCGCTGTTATCAGAAAAACATTTCACGAGCTCCAAAGGGCCGCGTTGCACCACCTCTTCTCTGGTCCGAGGAAAAACGCCGGTGAGGGCCTGCTCGCCCAGCGATAAAACAGAGACGAGCGTTTTATTCCCGCAAAGACGGCATTGCTGAATTGTCTTCAACATATTGTTTTTGACGAACGATTCCTGCTAATTGCACCACGGCCATAAAATACCGATAAAACGTCTTCACAAAATGACGATGGCCCTCCCCCGATCGCCTTCTCCCCGGCAACGCCGGCAATTCTAAAATGCGCGCCTTATTCTTCTGAAGGTAATAACACAACCGCATGCAATAATCCCCGTGTCCCCAGAAAATTCTATCCTGAGGGCACTGTTCAAGGGCGCCGCGTTTAACCGCAAAAAATCCGTACAGAGTGTCGGTTAATTCAATACCCGTCATCTTTCGAACAAAGAGATTAAAAATCCAGCTCAAAATTTGCCGAGGAGGCACCCCCAACAGCCGTGGCCTTAAAAAACGGGAGAGAGAGACGCAATCAAAGCCGCAAAGCGACCGGATTAAAGAGCGCAGGGAGCGAGGATTATGGTCAAAATCAGAGTCCATGACAATCAGAACCTCTCCCCTGGAATTCTCTATCCCCTGTCGAATGGCATGGGCGAGCCCGGATTCTCCTCGACGCAGAAAGACTCTCACGCGAAAATCGTCAAGGAACAGAACGGCCCCGTATGTCCCATCAAGACTCTCGTCATCCACGACAACGATCTCATAGCTATAACCTCTAAGCTCTTGATGGATACAGTCGATGAGGGGAACGACATTATCCCTTTCATTTCGAGTAGGAAGAATGACGGATATCGCAGGAATCGTGGGCACGGAAGCCTTAGGCGCTTAATTTCTTAACTTCCCCGCAAATCAAAGCAACTTGCTCTTCTAAGAGATCGGGATAAAAGGGGAGACAAATGATGCGGCCGGCAACCTCTTCTGCAACCGGCAAACGCGGCGCCTGATATAATGGCATGGCGCTGAAAGGGTAAAAACCCGGCCGCGTCTCTATTCCAACGCAGCTAAGGGCATTCATAACAAAATCCCTCTCCCCTTTAAAGAAAGCAGGGTCTAATTTCACTGCCAATGTCCAGACTACCGGTTCAGTCTCCGGATTGAAAGCTTGCAATGTAATCCCCCTCACATCATTTAAATGCCGGTAGTACCATCCGTAAATCTGTCTGCGGCGGGAAATAATATCTTTTATCCTTTCCAATTGCGCACAACCGACCGCCGCCTGCAAATTCGTCAAACGGAAATTATAACCCCTCACGTCATGCCAATACCGCTTATCCCGGCTCATACCGTGATCTCGCAAAATATGCATCTGGGTATAATAAGCCTCACGAGACGTAAGCACACACCCGCCCTCGCCCATTGCAATCGTTTTGGTGGCATGAAAGCTAAAACAGCTTATATCCCCCCACGTACCTGCATATCGTCCTTTATAACGCGAGAATGCGGCTTGAGCTACATCTTCTATTATAAAAAGGCCTGACTGGCGCGCCATCTCCTGCAACGCCTCCATCTCGCAGACATTGCCATAAAGATGGACCGCCAGAATAGCCTTGGTGCGAGACGTTATGCTCTCTCTCACTGAGGGCGTATCCAAGCACCACGTGGAAGAATCCACATCGGCATAAACAGGGGTGGCCCCCGTTTCTATGACCATATTCACAGGAGCCGCGAAGGTAAATCCGGGAACAATAACCTCATCGCCTGGCCCAATGCCCAATGCCCGCAAGGCTAAATAAAGAGCCGCCGTGCCGCTGGTGACAGTAAGAACATAAGGAACGCTGTAGAGAGAAGCGAATTCCCGCTCAAACCGTTCCACATAACGGCCCCCCGAAATCCACGAAGAAAGAAGGGCGTCTTCTACGTACTCTTTCTCCCGCCCTGCCAAAGCAGGCTTCGCCCACGCGATACTGTCCTGAGAAGACATTTCCCCTGACCTCATCTCTTCTGTCCCGATTTTAATGACGGTAATAACCTACGCAATATCTTTCATCGTACCGTATAAAATTATATTGATGCCTTTGCATAACATCTCTGAACTCATCCGGAGTAAACAAGGCGGCGGGGACAAAGAAATCCGCAGAACAGAAATAGCTCATCACCCTATCGGCTAAAGAATGCCCTTCGCGCTGCTGCGGAGAAATCTCTTCAACAATAATCACTCTCGAGCCCATGCCTTTTAAATTCTCAAGCAGATTGTTAACAGAAGTCTTTCTAAAATGATACAAAGAGATTATCATAACCGCTGCATCCACCTTAAAAGCAATATCGGGCATCCCCCGATGGAGATCCCAGCAGATATGTGCGATACCCTCTCTTTTTATTTGGGCAATGAATTCACGGCTGGCATCAAGGGCGGTATAGCGGCAATTTCTTGGCAGGAACCTCTTTAACCGCCCTGTCCCGGCACAGACATCAAGAACTGAAGACACATCCCGCAGATACTCCGAAGCAATCTTATACCGCCGTTGATAATTTACACCCCTCTTCATATAATCAAAAAAATTATAAACCAAAGAGTCCCGATAGTGCATGCCCTTTCCCAAAACAGAAAAAGTCTTCATGGGGATAAAAAATGCGCCTTCACCCGCGGGCGCGTCAAATAATAAATAAAACAGCTCCAAAAAACAATTTCTAAAACATAGTAAACAACCAGCGCCGGCCATGCAACGGATGCTATGCTAAAATGCGGCGCCCCCAGCTCTGCAAAAAGCAAGCGAATGGCCGGCTGTTGTTCAAGATAATACACATGCTTTTGCCATGCCGGAAAGGGGTGTTTCCAAAAAACAAAAATCATCGTAATCCAGCCGATAAGAATAACCATCTGCCGAGCAATGTTTCTCCTGCAAAGCAATCCTATGCCTGCCCCCAGGCCTATGATTCTCTGAGCCCAGGAAAACGCATATCTTGACAGCATTAACCACGACGGCAGATAATTATACGTTTCCATATACCACAAGCGATCAACGAGCAGTTTATGCATATGCACCAGGGAGCTGGAAATCAGAATAAATCCCAAGACAGCAACTCCCCAAGGGCGTGCCCCTGCGCTCACCATTCGCATCTTTATCACCTGCCCCCCATCAAAAAAATCCTGTTTTCAAGACGGCGGATATCGTCCCCGTCTAATGTCTTTCAAGCAATTCTGAATCACCCTTAATTAAAGCCAGTTTCTCCCTTCTCCTGCACCCTTTAATCCGGGCTTCGCGCTTGAGGGCGGCTGATTTAGTCGAACACTTTTGCGAGTAGACGAGTTTATCGGCCTTAAAACTGCGAGTAAATTTCCCGCCCTTGCCTTGCCGGTGCTCCTCAAGCCGTCTTTTGAGATCATTCGTAATCCCTGTGTATAAATCTTTATTGCGGCATTCTAAAATATACACATACCACATCGTCTTATCCTTCGCCTCGCTTTATTATTCCTCATCTATGCCACCTTCTGAGATTTTACCTATCTGCTTTTTCACCGTAACGTCCGGGAGAAGATGTTTGGGCAAAAATGCAAAGTTGGCAATCATGGTCGGAATAACAGCGCTCGCAATCACTGCGGCAACAAGAAAAGAATACTGTTCCTGCGTAACTATGCCGTGGGAAAGACCATATAGGGCTGAAATTGTTCCAAACGTTAATCCCGTAGACATCATAAGCGTATAAAACCATCGCTCGGAAATATCTCGGCGGAAGCGACTAATCACCGGATATAGTCCAAAAATCTTGGATGCAACTTTGCCCCCCAACAAAATCAGAAAGATAATCGGCGCAGCTATCAATGCTGGCACCGAAACGAGCGATCCCGCCCGAAGGAAATAAAACGGCGTAAGAAAACCGACCGTGAGAGTCCTTAGGCGTTTTACCCAATGCTCCTCTTTTGTTGCAAATTCAGCTAAAAGCATGCCGGCAATATAGGCCGGCAAGACGGCCTCACTCCCGGACCACAAGGCTAAAGCCCCCAGTCCGAATAAAACCAACACAACCCACTTTGCCCTGATAGCCGCAGTCCTGTTACCATAAATTTTTGTCAATAATGAGGTGAGAAATGGGAACAAGGCCAAAACAACGGCGCCCACGACAACAAAGATAACCGTTTTGTATGTAAATGGCGCAAACAAAAGTCCAAGCGCCAAAACAGTTCCCAGGTCATTGATAAAACAGGCCCCCAAAATGCCTTTCCCAAACTCAGTTCTATTAAAGCCCGTCTCCAGCATCACGACATAGACGACAGCCATAGAGGTGGTTGAAAGCGCCACTCCCGCCAACCAGCTGGCCTGAATATTCCAATGGAGGATAAAATATCCCAACGCTGCGCAGCCTAAAAACGGCGCTAAGAAACCAAATGTCCCAACAATTAAAACCTCTTTCCATTTTGTACGAATAACTCGCGGGTCAAGCTCTGCCCCTGCTAAAAATGTCAGCAAAACAGCACCGGTTGCCGCCAAAAAACGCACCCATTCAAGATTACTGCCCAGGGCATCCGGACCGAAAAAGTGCTTGGCAATGGCCGCAGCCACAATTCCTACACAGATTTCTACTAAAGCAATTGAAATTCTCAAATGATAAGCAACAATAGTCGATAAAACAGCGAGACCGAGCCAGAGCGCAGCAATTGCAAAAATACCTTCCATATATCCATTCCCCCTCCTAATAAAAAACCTCTACCGTTTTCCAGCAGAGGTTATCATCCCGACTTATCCCCGGGCAGTCTTGGCGAACCTCATCGCCTTTTAAAATTAAGTATATCTAATCTGTAATCTCCCTCAATGCTTAATTTTTATTTATAAATACTGCCCCGCTTGGACTCGAACCAAGACACTGAGATCCAGAGTCTCATGTGCTACCAATTACACCACAGGGCAAAAAATCACCACATATTCTCTCTTATCCAGTTATCCGCTTTAGAGAGAGTGCCCCACGTGGTTTTAACATCCTTTTGAAAACCTTTTGCCGTCTCGCACCCCTGCAGACACAAGAACAACGCTCCCATCACAACAAGCCATGTCAACCTCATCGGCAATTCCTCCTCTTAAAAACGTCAAGCCTCAGCCAATCTGCCTACGGCGCAAAAGCCCCTTTCAGGCGCTTGACCGTTTTTTCCTTGCCTAAGACAGCCATTGTCTCAAACAGCCCCGGCCCAACCGCCCGCCCCGTTAAGGCCACGCGCACCGGATGCACCAAATCTGATGCCTTTATTCCCAATTCGGCCACCAAGTCGCGAAAGGCCTTCTCGACATGAGCGATATCGAATAAATCCAGCCGGCCTATCCTGTCGCTCAACATCTCAAATTCTCTATGTCTATTCTGGGAAAGATATTTTTGCCTGGCCTCCTCATCCACTCGGGGAGAATCGATAAAAATAAAGTCGGCCCATTCCAGAAACTCCACAAACGTCTCTGACCTGTTTTTAAATAAATCTACAATATTTTGCAATTCTTGCCTATCAAAATCCTCATCGATATAGCCTTTTTCCATTAAAAAAGGCGCGAGCAATTCTGTCAACTGCACCGTGGGCATCTGTTTAATATATTGGCCGTTGAGCCATGTCAATTTATCCATGGAAAAAACAGCCGCCGTCTTGTTGACCTTTTTGATGGAAAATTTTTTAACCGCCGAGGCGATATCAATCTTCTCCTGATTATTCCCCGGCGACCAGCCCAAAAGCATCAAATAGTTGACAATGGCCTCAGGAAGAAACCCGGCCCTTCTGTAATCCGAGACGGCCACGGCTCCGGTGCGCTTGGAAAGCCTGCCGCCCTCCTCACCCATAATCAAAGGCAAATGGGCAAACTTCGGGATCGCCAAACCCAAGGCATTATAAATGACAATCTGCTTCGGGGTGTTGGAAATATGATCCTCCCCGCGGATGACATGCGTAATGCCCATGAGGGCATCATCTACGACACAGGCAAAACTATACGCGGGAGACCCGTCGCTTTTGAGCAAAACTTGGTCTTTGATCGTTGCCGTATCGAAGGTAATCTCCCCGCGGATCAAATCATAAATCTTGATCTCCTCCTGCGGTATTTTTAAAATAACCGCCTCGCCGTCTTTATAGCCCCCCCCCGACTCTAAAAGGCGCTGGGCATGCTGGCGATAGATATCAAAACGCTCGCTTTGATAATACAGCTCGTCCCACTTAAGCCCCAGCCAGCGCAGGCTCTCCAGAATCTCGTCGACAAACTCCGGACGGGAGCGCTGCCTGTCGGTATCCTCGATGCGCAGGATAAATTGCCCCCCCTGCGCCTTCGCATACATCCAGTTAAAAAGCGCGGTACGCGCGCCGCCGATATGCAGATATCCCGTCGGACTTGGCGCAAATCTAACTCTGACCATAGGTTATCCTAAAAATTCCCGGAAACATATATATAAGGGCGTGAATTGCAAACAATGGGAAAGAAATCCTGCTTATTCGGGGTAGGCGGTCTCTTCGGCATTTTGAACCAGCCGCTTGACAATGCGCTCCAGGCGCTGCTGCTCTTTATCTTCTATATCCAAAAATTCTATTCCGATATCATAGAACAAGGGCTTATTGGGGACGTCATCTTTGCGCTGGACATTCCAGACGACCTTTCCCTTGCATCGAATATGATTCTCCAGGTCCAGCAAATCCAGCTCCAGATCAACCAGGCTGAACATCTTGAGATCCTGCTTTAAAATGACGCATACCCCTCCGATGCCGATATTTTCCGTATGCGTTAAGATCACATCCCTTTCCGCCCCTTCATTTTGAATAACGACCAAACAGGGATAAATTACCCGAGGAAATTTTCTGCGATTCAAACCACCCCACCTTGTCATTGAATCCTCCTGGCTTCGATGCCGCTCACTATCTTTAATTCCCAAAATACATTGGCGGATAGGCTACGAAACTCCCGAGTGACATCGAAAGAGTCCTTCAGCCCACGCGCTAAATCCCAAACCCTTTTCT
Source organism: Omnitrophica WOR_2 bacterium RIFCSPHIGHO2_02_FULL_50_17 (assembly GCA_001805645.1). Taxonomy (GTDB): domain Bacteria; phylum Omnitrophota; class Gorgyraeia; order Zapsychrales; family Zapsychraceae; genus O2-FULL-52-10. Next base: position 16,039 of record MHGQ01000025.1, read on the forward strand.
GATAAAATTCAACTTTAGGTTTGATAAAAGTATAGCATATCTATAAAGATAGGCTATGCTTTCTTCAGTTTTTTTCCTCAACCGTTTCTGATTTTGTCTCTGCCGCAGCCCCTCGAAACAGCCGTTGCAGACGTATGATCGTGTCTGCCTTCCCTGTCCGTTCATCCATCCTAACTACGATACCGTTTAGCCTCATGTCGTCCTTGGCCACCTCAAAGCGCGCAGGCATGCTGGTTAGGAAACGTTTTAAGATGTCTTCCTTCCTCTGGCCGATAACGGAGTCGTGCGGCCCGGTCATACCCACATCAGTGATGTAAGCGGTCCCTTCGGGCAATATCCTTTCATCGGATGTCTGCACATGGGTATGCGTCCCGAAAACCACAGAGGCCTTGCCGTCGATAAAATGCCCCATGGCCACCTTCTCGCTGGTGGCCTCGGCGTGCATATCAACGACGATAAGAGGGGTCTCTTGCCTTACGTGCTCCACAATATTTTTCAACGTCCGAAAAGGGCAATCCAGATGATAACGCATAAAGACGCGCCCCAAGAGATTCACGACGCTGATCTTTTGGCCCGACGCTGTTGTCTGAACGCACCAACCCTTCCCGGGAACGCCCTCTGGAAAATTGGCCGGTCTTAAAACCGCCTCGGTCTCTCCCAAATATCCTTCCAGCTCTTTTTGGTCCCAAACATGATCCCCCAGCGTCAGAACATCGCATCCAGCGCGTAGCAATTGCTTGGCAATGCGCGAGGTCAGGCCGGAACCTCCGGCGGCATTTTCGGCATTGGCCACCACAAAGTCGATCTGAAACTCTTCTTTGAGATCTGCCAGAAGCCCCTCCACGGCCATGCGGCCGGGTTTCCCCACGATATCGCCGATGCAAAGGATATTCATAAATTATTTTGCGTATTCCACGGCCCTCTTCTCGCGAAGGACAATAATCTTGATCTGACCGGGATATTCCATGCCCTCTTCGATTTTTTTGCGAAGATCCGTCGCCAGCACAACAGCCTCGTCGTCATTAATCTTGTCCGGGTCAACAATCACGCGCAGTTCCCGCCCGGCCTGCAAGGCATAGGACTTGTTGATACCCTTAAAAGAATTGGCAATTTTCTCCAGGCTTTCAATCCGCTTGATATAAGTTTCCAAGGTCTCGGCTCGGGCGCCTGGACGCGCCGCGCTGATTGCATCCGCAGCGCAGACCAATGCCCCATATAAGGAGCCCATCTCGACTTCTTCATGATGAGATTCGATGGCGTTGGCCACCTCTTCCAACTCTCCGTATTTACGCGCCAAATTTCCGCCGACAATAGCATGGGTACCTTCTTCCACGTCCTGGCCCACGACTTTGCCGATATCATGCAAAAGCCCGGCGCGCATGGCCACCTTGACATCCAATCCCAGCTGAGAGGCAATCGATCCCATCAGCATAGCCACCTCTTTGGTATGCTGAAGGCCGTTTTGCCCGTAGCTTGTCCTGAATTTCAGCCGGCCCACCAGCTTTAATAATTCCGAATGCATGCCATGAACACCCAAATCAAAAGCGGTTTTTTCCCCCTCTTCTTTAATAATCACTTCCATTTCTTTCTTAGCCTTTTCCACCACCTCTTCAATCCGTCCGGGATGGATTCTACCGTCGCTAATCAAATTCTGCAAGGCGATCCGGGCGATTTCCCTGCGGTACATGTCAAAGCTGGAGATCGTAACGGCCTCAGGGGTGTCATCGATGATAATATCGACGCTCGCGGCGGCCTCGAGGGCGCGGATATTACGGCCTTCCCGGCCGATGATGCGGCCTTTCATCTCGTCGCTCGGCAACGCAACGACCGTTACCGTCGAGCTGGACGTATGATCCGAGGCGCAGCGCTGAATAGCGCTGGAGATAATTTGGCGCGCCTTTTTATCCGCGGTCTCCCGGATCTCCTCCTCTGCGGCCCGAAGACGCACGGCCTTCTCGTGAACAATCTCCGCATCCAAACGCGACAAAAGAAGGCTCTTGGCATCCTCCTCGCTCATAGAGGCTATTTTCTGCAAGCGCTGTTTTTCCTCCTGAATCAGCTCATTGAGCTGCTTTTCCTTCTCTTGAGTAGATTTTTCATTCTCCTGCACTTTGGCCAGCCGGCCGCTGATATCCTTTTCCTTGCGCTCCAGGAGGTCTACCCGCTTATCGAGATTTTCCTCCTTTTGCTGAATCCTCTTCTCGGCGGCCAGTATCTCTTCGCGGCGCTCCTTTGTCTCGGCCTCAAAGTTCTGATGCAATTTAATCATCAAGTCTTTTCCCTGCAGCTCAAGCTCTTTCTTGCGGCTTTCCGACTCTCTCTCGGCGGATTCAATCAGGCTTCTGGCCTTATGCCCGGCCTCTTTGAGCCTTCGACCAGCAAAAAACCACCTTACGAGATAACCGGTGAAAAAAGAACCGACGAAGAAAAGAAATAAAGCGACACTGCGGAGATATATGTTAAGTTCTTCAAGCATATGCCAATCCCTCCCTTAGAGACTCCTCGTTTCTCATCATTAACGGAAACCTTGCACAAAAATGAAGCCTTCTAAGCTTCCCGATGCTTGCATCGGGGTATCCAGACAGGGCTTCATTCCTGCGATTTTGAATTCCCCTCCGCCTTAGGCGGACGGGGTTGACCAGAATCACGAATCAATAAATAGAGAGAAGCCAGAATGACTTAATTGACAAGAACACAAGAAACCGGCACATCGTGTTCTTCTTGCGGGGAGAGCTGATCCACGATTTGAAAGTCGAACGCCAGCCCGATGATGGGGGTATCTGAAGGCAGCCCTTTTAAGAAACGGTCATAGTATCCCGCGCCCCTTCCCAAGCGGTTATTGCGCCTGTCAAAGGCTACTGCAGGAACTATCACCAAATCGATCTCCTCCGGGCATAATCGCTGGGCAGGATCCAGGCGCTTGGGCTGTCGGACCCCGTAAGGGCCCAGGGCAAGATCGTTTTCTATGGATTCCACGAGGACCGGGATGATCTCTCGCGTATCCCGAACCACATAGGGCAATCCTATTCTTTTACCTAACTTTTGGGCATGTTTCATCATTTCAAATGTATCTACTTCCCCGTCAAATGATGCGTAAAACAGAATCGTTCTCGCATGCTGAAATTCCGGCTTCCGCAAGAGCTTGTCCCAAATCACCAAGCTTTTAACGAATCGTTCTTCCTCTTTCTGGCTTCTTAAAAGCGTCAATATCCTTTCTCTAACATTCTTTTTTGCGTTGATTGACACCTGGGACTCTAAACTCGTCTCTGTTAGTAGCATATCCTTCATTAAAAACATTTTATTGTATCATTTTTATAAAAAATACACAAATGGTTTTCTTAATCTCTTCCAATGCCGCAACTATTTATTTGCCATTGGGATAGAACATTTACGTCTAATCTCTCCTTGTCTTCTGCAGCCTCTCTTTAATCTGCTTCTCTTCCCCCATTTCGGTGGGCTCATAATATCTTGCCTTTACGGACAAATACGCCTGGTCGACATAATGACCTTCAAAATTATGTGCATATTTATAATCTGTCCCGCGGCCTAATTGCTTGGCCCCCTGATAAGAGGCGTCTTTGAGATGGGCCGGCACCTCCTGGGCTCTTTGGGCCTTCACGTCTTCCAAGGCCTTATCAATCCCGAGATACACCGCATTGGATTTCGGGGCGCAGGCCACGTACACCGCAGCCTGAGCCAAAGGAATACGCGCCTCAGGAAGACCGATAAACTCAGATGTCTGTAAGGCGGCGTTGGCAATAACCAGTGCGCGCGTATCCGCGTTTCCCACGTCTTCGGCCGCGCAGATACAAATGCGCCTGGCAATAAACCGGGGGTCCTCGCCGGCATAAATCATTTTGGCCATCCAGTACAACGCCGCATCCGGATCCGAGCCGCGCATAGACTTAATAAAGGCCGAAGCGGTATCATAATGGGCGTCGCCGTCGCGGTCATAGACCACCTGTTTTTTCTGAATCGATTCCTGCGCCGCCTCAAGCGTAAAGGAGATGCTGCCATCAGCGCCTGGAGGGGTCGTCAGGCATCCGATTTCCAAGGCATTGAGGGCCCGGCGCGCATCACCGTCGCATGTCCCGGCCAAAAACTCCAAGGCCTTGGCATCGATTTTTACTTTTAAATTCCCCAATCCCCTCTGTTTGTCATAAACCGCCCCAGTTAAAATCGTGATGATCTCCGACGAGGACAGAGACTTAAGCTCAAAGACCAGCGAGCGCGATAAAAGAGGGCTGGTCAAAGAAAAAAATGGATTAAAAGCCGTGGCGCCGATAAGAATCAAATGCCCTTCTTCCAGATCGGGCATAAGGACATCCTGCTGGGCCTTGTTAAAACGATGAATCTCGTCTATAAAAAGAATGGTCTTGCGCTGGGTTGTGACATACCGGTTCTGGCTGGCGGCAATCACCCGGCGCAAATCCTCGACGTTTGAGGCAACCGCATTGACCCGTTCAAAATGGGCCTTGGTTCTCTGCTGGATGCAGTGGGCTAAGGTGGTCTTGCCTGTCCCCGGCGGGCCGTAAAGAATCAGGGAGCTGAGCCTGTCCGAGGCCATGGCCCTCGGGAGCAGTTTCCCCTCGCCTACGATATGTTCCTGGCCGACAAATTCCTCTAAAGAGCTGGGGCGCATACGCACGCTTAAAGGGGCGTGCTGAAAAAGCAGCTCTTTATTGGCCTCGGCAAATAAATCCTGTGATAGAAAAGAAGAAGGGCTCATAACCTTCTGGATAGGGTACATCCCCTGACTGCGGGGAAGGGGCATATGGAATAAATCCCCACCTGTGCCGTCGAGAAAGAATTTGATGAACCGAGTCATCAAGTGGGGCCATTACCGAAGATATCCACGGATATCCCGGAAGTTGAAGCCCCCTATTAAAGGCATTGGTTCTTTAAATTGCCTTCTCTAACGCACACCGCAGGGAATAAATTTATTTTATTATATCATCAAAGATTTGATTTCAAAGAATAAATTTCTTGAGCGGCCAGAAGGCGGAAAAGGAGAGGGGGGAAGGCGAATTGATTAGCGCTGAATAGCGCCCAATTCAAAGATGCAGGCCTGAACAATGCTTCCATGAAGCGCATTGACCTCATCTTCGCGCAGAGTGCGCTCGCTGGATTGATAGATTAAGGAGAAAACCATTCCCCTGCATCCGGAGGGAATCTTCTCTCCCAGATATTCTTCCCGGAACTGCACAGAGGACAAGATCTCCTCTCCCAAGCGAAAGGCGATCTCTTTGACCTGTTGAAAATCAATATCCCTCTTCACGGCCAGGCTGACATCGCGGATGACGGCCGGATACTCGCACACAGGCCGATAAGATTGCTTAAGCGCGCAGTGACTCCAAATTCTTTCCAGATCAAGCTGGGCAAAATACACATTTTTTTGCTTTATATCCCAATTGGCCAAGACGCCCTCTTCGACCTTCCCCAGCATCCCCACCGACGATCCCTCGACGCTCACGCAAGCCCCCTGCCCCTTTTCAAACCACGCGTAATCACTTCTTTCAAATTGCACATCTTTTAAACCGCCTCTCGAAAGGAGATGCTCCACGGCCCCTTTTATGTCATAAAAATCCGTTTCGGAATTTTCCTGCCGGCGCCAATCTCGGCCATGCTGGCCCATTATAACAAGCCCGAGGACATCCTGTTCGCCCAAAGGAAGATAAATCTTGCCTATCTCAAACAACTTAAGATTCTTCTGATCGCGATTTATATTAAAAGCCGCTGCCGATAAAAGGCTCGGCAAAAGCGACGGTCGCAGAACCGCCTGATCCTGACTTAAAGGATTTCGCACCTTGATTCCCTCAAGGTCAGCCTGCCTAGATCGAACAAGGCTTTCCGGGTTAATCATCGCATAAGTCACCACCTCATAAAATCCCTGCGCCACAACCAAATCACTGATTGTCCGACGGAATTCTCTTTTGGCATCGGCTTGTATGGGCGCGGCCTGAATAAGGGGCAGGCTGGATGGAAGACGGTCGTATCCTGAAATACGCGCGATCTCCTCAATCACGTCAACATCTTGACGGATATCGGCACGAAACGGCGGCGCCTTGAGTTTCAGGACGCCTCCGGCCGCCATTGCTACGGAAAATCCAAGCCGTTTCAAAATTTGTTTATAACGACTGGCGCTCTCATCGGCGCCCAGAAAGGCATTGATCCTTTCTACAGAAAGCGGCACTGCGGGTCGGGTGCGCCTGAAAGCGGCCGCGACATCGGATCGTCGCACAACACGGCCTTGAGCGCAATCCAGGATCAAGGAAACAGCCCGATCCATTCCTGTCTTAACGGTATCATAATCAACACCCCGCTCAAAACGGTAGGAGGAATCGCTGGACAGGCCGAGCTTGCGCGAGGCACGGCGAATGAGAACGGGGTCAAAATAGGCGCTTTCCAAAAGGATGTTTTTGGTATTCCCCTCCACCTCAGTCTCTTTGCCGCCCATGACGCCGGCGATGGCAACCGGCTTTTCGGCATCGGCAATAACCAGAATAGACGGATCAAGCGGCCGCTCGACCTCGTCAAGGGTAATAATCCTCTCGCCTTCTTTGGCCCGGCGCACAACAATCTTTCCTCCGGCCAGCTTGTCATAATCAAAGGCGTGCAGGGGCTGGCCTGTTTCTATGAGGCAGAAATTCGTAATATCAACGACGTTGTTAATCAGGCGCGTACCCAGCGCCGTGAGGCGCCTTTGAATCGCGCGGGGCGCCTCAGCAATTTGAACATCTTCGATAAGCGTGGCGATATAGCGGGGACACCCTTTTTTGTCCAGGACATCAATGGTGCACTTTTTCGACGGGTATTTTAACCCTCTGACGATTGGCTCCTTCCATCTTTTATTTAAAACAGCCGCCGTTTCCCGGGCAATGCCCAGCATATTCAGGCAGTCCGGGCGGTTAGGGGTGATCTCGAGCTCAAAGACCGTATCGCCGTCTACGGCGCTGATTTTTTTGACCTCTAACCCTGCCATGGTCAGCGCATGGGCCAGCCTCTCGGCAGGGATGCCAAACCTCACATAATCCTTAAGCCAATTTAAACTAATTTTCATAATAAAAATCGTTAATGGTGGCTGTCATTTTACCAACCTAAAATTGCTCCAAGAACCTCACATCATTCTCAAAAAAGATGCGGATATCCTGAACGCCGTATTTAAGCATGGCGATGCGTTCTACCCCCAGGCCAAAGGCCAGGCCAGTGTAGCGATTTTGGGGGTAGCCAGCCGCCTCAAAGACATGGGGGTGCACCATGCCGCAGCCCATGATCTCCAGCCACCCTTTGCGGCCGCAGACTGAACACCCCTTAGAACCCTTCGGGTCACGGGGCAGGCTCATCTTGGCCGAGGGCGAATGGACGAGCCATCCCTTGCCATCGCAGATGTAGCAGGAGATGTCCACTTCCGCCGACGGCTCTGTGAATGGGAAAAAGTGCGGCCGAAACCGCATCTTGATTTTATCGCCAAACAGCCTTTTGCAGAAAACCGTCAAAAGCCCTTTCAAATCCGAAAATTTCACATGCCTATCCACCAAAAGTCCCTCGACTTGATGGAACATAAACGAATGGCTGGCATCCACCGCATCCGGCCGATACACCCTTCCGGGCACAACCACGGCCAGAGGCGGCTTATGTTTTTGCATAATGCGGATTTGCGCCGGCGAGGTATGACTGCGCAACAACAGATACCGCCCCTTATTCTTGGGATCAGGCTTATCTAAATAAAATGTATCAAAGGCATCGCGGGAGGGATGGTCCACGGCGATATTAAGCGCTGTAAAATTGTTAAACTCCGTTTCAATTTCAGGCCCTTCCTGAACCGTAAAGCCCAGCCTCTCAAAGACACCGCAAATCTCGTCGATCGTCTGCGTTAAGATATGCCTGTGTCCCGCCAAAGGGGCAACGCCGGGGAGGGTTATGTCCATCAAAGGATGCCTCGCCTGGTTTTCTTTTTCCCGGATTTCTGTCTTCTTTTTTTCAATAACAGCCGTGATCCGACTTCTTAATTCATTGGCGCCTTTGCCGACAAGGGGCTTTTGCTCGTCAGGTAGGCCCGCCAATGACGCAAAGATCTCCTGAATCATCCCCTTTCGTCCCAAATACTTAATCCGAAAGGCCTCGAGATCCTGCGCGCTCAAGATCCCTTGAGTTTCTTCTTCAACCCTTTCCTGAATTTCCTGAAAATTCCAGTTCATGACTAATTCCCGCCTCTCGCGGCCATCCCTGAAAGAATCATTTCTTCCACGTCGACGGCTGGAGAAGGATTAAAATCGGATAAAGCTCAAGGCGTCCGGCCAGCATCAAAAAGGTCAAAATCCATTTGCCGGGCAGGGACATCCAGCCGTAATTCTGCACCGCCCCCACCCTCTCCAGGCCCGGCCCAACGTTACTTAACATGGCAATGGGTGCGGAAAAAGCCGTTACGATATCGCACGCCTCTGTGGCCAACAACAGCAATCCACCCATCAGCCACAGCAAGATGTACAGCGAAAAAAAAGATAACACCCCAATGATAATTTTGTTTTCCAGGGGATGGGCATCCACCTTGACAGGGATAACCGCATTGGGATAAAGGGTCTGCACAACCGAACGGAAACAGATCTTCAGCGTCAGAAAAAACCTTATGATCTTCACGCCGCCGGATGTTGACCCTGTGCAGCCGCCTACAAACATCAATAATACCAGGGCATACCTTAATAAGTCCGGCCATTGGTCATAATCCGCGGTGATATACCCCGTTGTCGTCAATATCGAGACCACCTGAAAGGCCGCATCCCGCAAGGAATTTTTGGATAGCGCAGTTGCCGAAAGGACCGCCGTAAATAGCCCGACGAAAATAAGGGTTGTATAAAAATAAAATCGAAATTCTTCGTTTTTTAAAAAATTGTGGATATCCCCCTTCCAAAGCTGATAATACAGCAAGAAATTGGCTCCGCCCAAGAACATAAATAAAATCACCACCCACTGATGATACGCATTGAACGCCCCCAGGCTAAAATTTTTCGTCGAAAAACCACCCGTCGCTATTGTGCCGAACATATGACACAGCGCATCAAAAAAAGGCATGTCCCCTATCAGATGCAATGTCAGCTGAACCAAAGAGAGAAAAAGATACATCAGGCAAAGGATCTTGGCCGTTTCTTTAATCCGCGGATCGAGGCGCTCTCCCCTCAAATCGGATTTTTCCGCTCTAAACAACTGCAAGGCGGTCTGTCCCAGGGCGGGCAAAATAGCCAAATAGAGAACAATAATGCCGATTCCTCCCAGCCAGTGAGTTAAGCTCCGCCAGAAAAGAATTCCCCGCGGGAGCACCTCCACATTGGCGAAGATGCTGGCGCCGGTTGTCGTATAACCGCTTACTGTTTCAAACAAGGCATCCGTATAGGTAGGGACAACGCCGCCGAGACAAAAAGGCGCCGCGCCCAAGAGAGAGAGACAGACCCACGACAATCCCACAATGGCCAGGCCGTCCTTGGCGTTAATCTTCTTGAAATCCTCTTTCTTGATGTGGAACAAAAATACAAAGGCGCCCGCGAGGACCGCCCCGCCAAGAATCGCGATTGCAAAGGCCTTCACCTCCTGACTATGCGGGTTGTCGTAAAGCGCCCAGGCCAGCGGCAGGAGCATAATACAACATTCGATGAGCAGAATACGCGCGACGATATTGGCGACAAATCGTTTATGCAAAGCCCTTTACCCTTTTTATCTTATCTGTTCGTAAATAAGGCCTGAAGTTTCTTGACGGCTGTCTTTTGGCAAAAGACGATGACTTTTTTGCCTGCCTCGATCTGGGTATTGCCTTTGGCGAGGATGACCTCTTTGTCCGTATACATGGCCCCCACAATAGCGTCTTTGGGGAATTTGATATTCCCGATAGTTGTTCTCGTGACAGGAGAGCCTTCTTCGGGGATAAATTCCAGCGCCTCTGTCTCCCCCTCCAGAAACTTGGCAACCGAGCTGATGCCCTTGCCGCGGACCAGACGGAGGATGCGCTCTACGGCGAGGTAGTAAGGATTGATGGTCGCGTCGATATCCAGGGCGTTGATAACCGGCAAAAAGTCCTGATGCTGCGAAATAACAATCGTCGTCTTGGCCCCCATTTTCTTGGCAAGGATAGAGCTGATCAGATTCACATGATCGTTATCCGAGGTGGCAACAAACACATCCGCGGCCTCAATGCCGCATTCGGCAAGGATATTGGTCTCCGACGCAGAGCCGTTGATAACCCTCACAGACTCCAATTCGCCGGCGACTTCCTGGGCCAGCTCTGTGTTCTCCTCTAAGAGAATCACATCCCGGATTTGTTTGGATAAAACCGACGCCGCGTGCCTGCCTATGATCCCGGCGCCGTAAACCACCGCCTTTTGGGGGAGTTTAACATCGGGGTTGACAAAGGTTAAGAATTCCCCTAATGACGGCGCCGGCAAGAGCACATAAATGCGATCCGTGGCCTGAACCGCCGTATCGCCTTTGGGGATAATAACCAAGTCGTTGCGGACAATGGAAATAATCAAAAACGGCCACGGGAAATCCTCGTCGCGGATATCTTCCATCTTAAGGCCGCATAAGGGAGAGGTGGCTGGGATATCAAAAGCGCGCAGGAGAATCCGTCCATTGGCAAAATCCGCCACCTCGCTGGAGCCCGGCGCCGCCACCAGCTTGACAATGGCCTGGGCCGCCACCAGCTCAGGGTTGATAATTTCGTCAATGCGAAACTGGCTGTACCCGACCTGCGCAATCATCTGACTTAAAGAGATATTCCTGACGCGCGCAATCCTGCGCTTGGCCCCCAGCATACCAGCCAGGGAGCAGACAATCAAATTCGTCTCGTCGGAGGTCGTTACCGCCAGAACAAGCTCGGCCTCCTCAACACAGGCCTTGCGCAAGACGCCCGGATCCGCCCCGCTGCCGATAATGACCTTAACGTCGAGCTTTTCGATGTTTTTCTGGGCGACTTTTTCGTTGGACTCAATGAGATAAACTTCATTGTTCTCCTCAGACAAAGACTTGGCTAAGTTTGTCCCAATCTTGCCAGCTCCGACAATAATAATTTTCATCGTGCCAATGAATCCTTTATCTTCATGCTAAAGTCTGTCCCCATAATTTTGCCCCGCTTCTTGTCCCGCTAAAAAACGGGACGGCGGGGCTTTTAATTCTGCTCATATACCCCGATGCTTGCCTGGCCGTCCGGCAGGCGGGCATCGGGGAGTTTAGAAGGCTTCATTGCAAAACACAGATTGTTGGGCCGGCCCGCACACCGCGGGCGGAACCCGTCTAAGCAGAGGCCTTGGCCGTCTCCACAAGCCTTTTGAAAGCATCCGGCGCATGGACCGCTAACTCGGCAATGATCTTGCGGTTGACCTCAACGCGGGCTGCTTTAAGGCCTTTTATGAAGCGGCTATACGAAATGCCGGCCTCCCGGCAAGCCGCATTGATGCGGACAATCCAAAGGTGCCTAAATTCGCGCCTTCTGACTTTTCGATCGCGAAAAGCATACATAAGGCCCTTCATGACAGAGCGCTTGGCCTGACGATAACGCTTGCTTCTATGCCCAAACTGACCCTTGGCCATTTTTAACACGCGTTTTTTCCGCTTATGGGCGGTAACAGAGTTCTTGATTCTAACCATACGGCAACAGCCTCCTCATCTTTTTAGCATCTGCGCCCGAGAGATACGAACTTTGACGCAGTTTACGTTTTGTCTTGCGGGACATTTTCCCTAAGATATGCCCCCGGTTGGCACTGCGCTTCTTTATTTTTCCGCTCTTCGTAAACCTCAATCGTTTCGCCGCAGAGCGATTGGTCTTAAGTTTTGGCATAAATTTTCCTTTCTTTGAAAAATCCCAAGCCGATAAACGGCACGGCGTTATCCTCCCTCGGCATGGCCCGTCAACTGGCTGGCATTCGGGGCAATCAAAACCGTCATGATGCGCCCCTCCATAGCTGGCGCTTTCTCTGCCTGGCCGTATTCGGAAAGGTCTGCAACCGCCCGCGCCAATATCTTGGCCCCGAAATCCCTGTGCATCATTTCCCGGCCGCGGAAGAACAAGTTGATCTTCACCTTGTCCTTTTTCTTCAAAAAATTAATGGCTTGTCTTAATTTTATCTGATAATCTCCCTCTCCGATGTTAGGCTTTAGCCGCATCTGCTTTAAATGCATGACATGCTGATTCCTTTTGATGCGCCGCTCTTTCTTCTCCTGATCATATTTGAATTTGCTGTAATCCATAATGCGGCACACCGGAGGATTCGCTGTCGGAGCCACTTCCACAAGATCCAGACCGTGTTCCTTGGCCAGATCCAATGCCCGGCGAATGACCACGACACCTAGCTGCTCGGACTCCGGGCCGATGACCCTGACCTCCGGAGATCTGATCCGCTCATTAACGCGTATGTACTTTTGGATGGCTACACCTCCTTCTCGTCATTTACGATTCTTTCAAACAGACTTCTTCCTGAACATTCCGAAGGAACGTTTGCACCTCTAGTGCCCCCTGATCGCCTTTTCCATATCTGCGCACAGCTATCGTGTTGGCCTGCGCCTCTTTGTCACCGACGATTAAAAGATAAGGGACTTTTCTAATAGTTCCCTCCCGTATGCGCTTATTAAGACTTTCGTTGCGCTGGTCAATTATAACGCGAAGGCCTCCTTTTTGTAAATCATCTTTTACGCGATCCGCATAGGCCCGATGCTCATCTCTTATAGGAATGATGACCGCCTGTGTCGGAGCGAGCCACACCGGGAATGCCCCGCCATAATGTTCGACCAACATCCCAATAAACCGCTCAATGCTTCCCAAGATCGCCCGGTGAACCATGATCAGCCGCTCTTCTTTCCCTTGATTATTGATATAGTTTAAACCGAACCGCTGGGGAAGCGCAAAATCGCATTGAATCGTCGCGCACTGCCATTCCCTGCCCAAGGCATCCTTGAGTTTGACATCGATTTTAGGACCATAAAACGCGCCGTCTCCTTCATTGATTTCATAAGGCAGCTTCATGTGCTGCAAAGAAGATTCCAAGGCATGCGTCGCCATTCCCCATTGCTCCGGGCTTCCGATATAATCGTCGGGACGCGTGCTTAATTCGAAACGGATGTCTTTGCCGACAACCTTAAAGCCGAAATCTTTCATAATTTCCAAAGCAAACATGATCACCTGGCACACTTCCGATTCAATCTGATCTTCGCGGCAGAAGATATGCGCGTCGTCCTGCGTAAAGCCGCGCACCCGCAGCAACCCGTGCAGGACACCCGCCTTTTCTCGTCGATAAACGCTCCCCAGTTCAAAATAACGGATCGGCAGTTCGTTATACGAGCGCAATTTAGATTTATAAATCAAGATGTGCCCCGGGCAGTTCATCGGTTTAACGGCAAACGGCTCCTCGTCAACATCGAAATAATACATGTTCTGCTTGTAATGTTCGGCGTGTCCGCTGATTTCCCATAGCTTCCCCTTCAAGATATGCGGCGTAATAACCATCTGGTATTCGTGTTTGAGGTGCTGCTCGCGCAGGTAATCTTCAATTGTTTTGCGCAGCATGGCGCCGGCGGGATGATAAAACACAAGCCCCGCTCCGGCGGTCTCATGATAGAAGTCAAACAAATCAAGCTGGGGGCCCAGCTTGCGGTGGTCCCTTTTCTCGGCCTCTTCCAGCCGCTTCAAATAATCCTCCAGATCTTTCTGGCTTAAAAAACATGTTCCGTAAATTCTCTGAAGACGCGCCTTGCGCTCATCCCCGCGCCAGTAAGAACCGGCGACCGAAAGCAGCTTAAAGGCCGTGATCTCTCCCGCATTGTCCACATGCGGGCCTTTACACAGGTCGGCAAACTCCTCGCCGGTTTTATAAATCGAGACTTTCTCGTCAGGGATGTCATGAATCAGCTCCACCTTGTAATCCTCGTGCCGCCCGGCAAAAAATTTAAGCGCCTCCTCTTTGGACATAAAGCCCTGCTTAAAAGACGGCTTGCGTTTAATAATCTGGCACATGCGCTCTTCAATTCTTTTAAGATCCTCGTCGGTAAACGGCTTTTTTTTATCAAAATCGTAATAAAAGCCGTCTTCGATCGCCGGCCCGATCGTGATCTGGGTATCCGGCCACAGCTCTTTAACCGCCTGGGCCATCACATGCGAACAACTGTGCCTCAATTTGTCTAAATCCGTTTTATATTCCATTGTCTCGTTCTTCATCGTTCGCACATCGCACCTCGAAGGACGATGTACGAAGTACTAACAACGATTTTTAAATGAAGCCTTCTAAACTCCCCGATGCCCGCCTGCCGGACGGCCAGGCAAGCATCGGGGTATCCAGGTAGGGCTTCATTCCTGCGATTTTGAATCCCCGTCCGCCTAAGGCGGACGGGGTATATGAGCAGAATCAAAATGGACCCAAGAGGGATCGAACCTCTGACCTCTTCCATGTCAAGGAAGCACTCTAACCAGCTGAGCTATGGGTCCGCGTCTAATAAATTTATATCGTCTTTCATCGCTCGTAATTCATCGTTCGCAAAATAGATTCTCGCTTCCAACCGCTAACGAACGACCACCGACGAACAACGATCGATGAGACATGGGCAAGGTGGGAGTCGAACCCACACAGCCTTACGGCCACAGGATTTTAAGTCCTGCGTGTATGCCATTCCACCACTTGCCCAATACAAGGCGTGGACCGGGATCGAACCGGTGCATAGTGGTTTTGCAGACCACTGCCTTACCGCTTGGCTACCACGCCATTATATCTTTTCGGCATAAAATTCACTTTACTGCGTCTGCCACAGCCTTGACGATTATATCCACATCCGCGATATGCCCTTCCCCAACGACACCGCAGGCTAATTTCCCCTTCACCGAAGAAATAAACCGCACACCCTGTTTCTCTAATCTTGCGCGGTTATCCTGCACAAGAGGATTCTGATACATCTGCGTATTCATCGCCGGCGCTATTAAAATAGGCGCCTTCGTCGCCAAGGCCAGGCACGTCAGCAGATTATCCGCTATACCATAAGCCATTTTCCCAATAATGGCCGCTGTTGCCGGCGCAATGAGAAGAATATCCGCCTCCTGCGCCAAGGCGATATGCGGCATCTTCCATGCGTCGTCGTAAGAATCGAACGTGTCTCGGCAAACCTTTTCACCAGCAAGCGTTGACAAAGTCAGGGGAGTTATAAAATGCTCCGCCTCCCTGGTCATAACAACAGACACGCTAAATCCTTTTTCGTGCAATCGCCGTATAATATCCGCGGCCTTATACGCGGCAATGCTTCCCGTCACCCCTAAAACAACTTTTTTCGGCTTCGTCACGTCTCTTTACTCGCTTTCTGGTTTTTCCGCAAACGAAAGAGTATCTTTAGCCTGCTTGACCTCGATTTTACCCTGCAAAATTTCTTCCAAGGCGATAGTAGTCGCCTTGTCCGTGGAAGAATTGTTGATAAGGGATGGGTTGCCCTCTGAAATCTCAAGGGCACGCCCGGCCGCCATACGGATCAGGCGATAAACGCTCCCGCCGGATCGCGGCAACAGCTTTTCAACAGACCTGTGACTCATCGATTCGCTCCTTTTCATGTTTAAACGATATTAAAAATGTATATATAGCATACCGCGCTCGTATTGTCAAAAAATAATTCTTATACCTGCGGATCTCGGAACCAAGAGCACATTTTCTCCAACTCCCTATTTGGCTATAAGTTACGGCCGGAATAAATATGGAACAAAATAATTTGTTCGATCTCCCGATAGGCCTTGCGCAGGTCTTCGTTGATGACGATATAATCATAATGCCCGGCTTCTTTTAATTCCTCGCGGGCAGTGTTTAATCTCAGGCGGATCCCCCCATCGTCTTCCGAACCTCTTTTCAAAAGACGCTCTTTTAACGCGGCCAGCGAAGCGGTTTTAATAAATATTCTTACCGCCTCCGGGAATTTACGGCCAACAACCCCTGCTCCCTTGACGTCAATGCACAGCAGGACATTTTTCTCATCCCTTAAAAGCTCCTGCACCTGCTTCTTCGGTGTCCCATAATAATTATCAAACACCTTCTGCGATTCTAAAAAATGCCCCGCCTTTTTCTTGTAAAGAAACGTCTTGCGGCTGACAAAAAAATAGTCGCGCCCCCCCCTCTCGCCAGGACGCGGGAGGCGCGTTGTTACCGACACGGCTTTAACGATTTTCCCCTTGAATATTCGGCTGGCTAAAAGCTTTTTATAAAGAGTGGTTTTCCCGGAGCCGGAAGGGCCGGAGAGAATAATAATCTTGCCCTTTTTGATCACTTCTTCCCCCGGTTATTCAATATTCTGCGCCTGTTCCCGGATCTTTTCAATCTTACTTTTTAAGGCAACCACGGCGTTGATAACCTCTTTATCCGGCAGCTTTGCGCCGATCGTATTTGTCTCGCGCTGCATCTCCTGGGCGAGAAAATCGAGCTTTTTCCCGACAGAAGCCTTTCCCCTAAGAAGCAGTTTTGCTTCATCAATAAAATGGGTCAGGCGCGAGATCTCTTCATTGATATCACAGCTTTTTTGAAACGACTGAAACTCCTCTACGGACGAAATCTTTCTCTTGTCGCTTAAAATCACGCCTGCCTTCGATTGTATCTTCTTTATCTGCAAGGCCATACGCTTAAGCTTATCGCCCACATCCATTGCCAGACTGCGACCTTCGCGTTTGCGCATATTCTCCAACCCCTTTAATGCGACGTGAAGACATTTCTCAAGACTTGGCCAGAGGATCTCTGGGTCCATGGACACCTCTTTGGTTTCCAAAACAGCCGGAAGCTGAATAATGTCGGAGATCTTCACGTCGTTTTCCAAATGAAATTCTTTTCTCAAAAGCCTGGCATACTGCAGGTATTTTCTAACGGCCTCTTTATTAAGGACCGCTTCCTGGGCAGGCTTTTGTATAATCTTAACAGAAACCGTCACCTTCCCTCGCTCGATATATCTCTGCACCAATTGGCGTATTTTATCTTCGATCGCTCCAAAACCTATAGGAAGGTAATAAGTTATATCAAAATAGCGGTGATTGAGACTCTTTGCCTCTATAAGTGCCTTGATTTTCCCAGCAGACCACTGGGCACTGCCGAATCCCGTCATTCCCTTAATCATGTCCACACCTTCTTTTTGTATGTCCTAACTTTTTTTATTGTTGTCGGATAAATCTCCTCTATGATGTCGTCGGGCTCAAACCAGAGCTTGATTTCCCGTTCGGCCTCCTTTTTATCTGAAGACACATGAACGACATTTTCAAAAAGTCCGTCTCTGGTGATGCGCCCGTAAGAGCCGCGAACAGTCTGGGGATCGGCCATTTCAGGATTGGTGTCTCCGGCAATTTTGCGGCACCTTTTTATGGCCCGCGATCCGTAATAAATAACGGCAATCAGTTTATTGGTTTTATGGTATTCGCCAGCGAGATACGAGACGATCTGAGGGAAAAAAGGCTTGCTCTCAAGATGTTTGTAGTGCGCGTATGCGAGCTCGCGCGAGGCTCTAACAACGCGGATTCCGACGAGATCAAGATTAGCTTGCGCCAATTTTGTCAGCACGCTGCCCACAAGGCGCTTGCTGATTCCGTCGGGTTTTATAATGACGAGGGCGGGCTCTTTCATGGCTTGATAATTTCAAGGATGCGGTCCAAGTCCTCCAAAGAATAGTATTCGATAATAATCTTGCCTTTTTTGTTTCGAGAATGGATGGAAACCTTCGTTCCGAGGATTCTCTGCAACCGTTCCTCCAGGGCAGACACCTCCTGGTCCTTCGGGACTTGGACTTTTTCCCGTCGAGAAACAGCCTGAGAGGGGAGCTTAACCAGATCTTCCAATTCGCGGACAGAAAGCCCCTTTTTTAGGACCAGGGCAAACAATCGCCTCTGTTCGCTTAGAATCTCTACGCTCAACAGCGCGCGCGCATGCCCAACCGAAAGAGCTCCCTCGTAAACACTCTTTTGGATCTCGGGCGGCAACTTTAACAAGCGCAGAAGATTGCTGACGGTCGAACGATCCTTCCCGACGGATTCAGCCACCTGATCGTGCGTGTAGCGAAACTCTTCAATGAGACGCCTGTAAGCCTCGGCCTCCTCAATAGGATTAAGCTCTTCACGCTGAATGTTCTCCACCAAGGCCAGCACAAGCGCTTCCTGATCCGTCACGTCTTTGATGATAACCGGCACCTCAGGCATATTGAGTGCCCGCGCCGCTTTAAGCCGCCGCTCGCCGGCAATAACTTCGTATCCCCCTCCTTTGGCGCGGACCAAAATGGGCTGCAACACCCCCTTTTCCCGAATAGAGGCCTTTAACTCTTCGAGCTTGGTCTCATCATAATATGTACGCGGCTGAAAGGCGTTACCTTTAAGAATCTCCGTTTTTAGATAAGCAACCGTCTCATTCTTTCTTGCCTCAGCCCTTTCTGGAATAAGGGCCGCCAATCCTTTGCCCAAAGCCCTATGCTCCATCTGTACCCCCTTATATTTTATCCACAAACGTTCAATATTTGAACAATATTAAAGCTTACACTGCCTGCTCAACAGACCCAGCTTCTCCAGATGCCCCAAAGTCGCCTAACACATTTGTTCTCAGCTGGTTATGTTCGAGTGGCTGCCAATTTAAAATCTCAACGGCGAGCTCCCTGTATTTCCTGGAGCCGATTGAGGCGCCATCATAAATCGTTATGGGTTTGCCATGGCTGGGCGCCTCGCTAAGTCGAATGTTTCTTGGAATAACCGTCTTATAAACCTTCTCTTTAAAATAGCCTCGGATTTCATTGATAACTTCTGTTGTCAAGTTCGTTCTATAATCCGCCATCGTAAGAAGGACACCTTCAATGCTCAGTCCGGGATTAAGGCTGTCCCGTATCAGATTGAGCGTATTCATAAGCTGAGAAACTCCCTCTAAGGCATAAAATTCGCATTGGATAGGGATGATCACAGAGTCGCTGGCCACTAACGCATTAAGCGTCAGCAGACCAAGCGACGGCGGAGAATCAATGAAAACATAATCATATTCTGGAGCAATCGGCGCAACAAATTTCTTAAGACGGGTTTCTCTTGAGAGCGCCCCAACTAACTCAATTTCAGCGCCGGTCAGGTTAATATTGCATGGAATAATGTCCAAGCCCGGATAAACATTCTTTATCAATACATCTTTCACAGAGGCTTTATTTATTATCAACTCGTAAACGGAGATCTCCAATTCGTTCTTATTAACTCCGACACCGCTCGTTGCATTCCCCTGAGGATCCGCGTCTATGATTAAAACCCTCTTACCGAATTCAGCAATCGCGGTTGATAAATTAACCGTAGTTGTAGTCTTCCCCGTGCCGCCTTTCTGATTACATACAGAAATTATCTTGCCCATATCAACCTATATTTGTTGCCAAATGTTTCACGTGAAACATTGCTGAATGTCAAAATAAATTCTTCTAAGCTCCCCGATGCCCGCCTGCCGGACGGCCAGGCAAGCATCGGTATATCCAGGCAGGGATTCATTCCTGCGATTTTAAATCCCCGTCCACCTAAGACGGACGGGGCATATGAGCAGAATCAACATCTATTCAAATCGGCCTAACAACACCTGTCTATTGCCTATTTTTACTAAAAATGTAAAAGAATCAAGGAATATTTTCTTTTTTTTCTTTATTAATTGTAACCTTAATCTTGGCAGGTTTTTCCCCCTCCATTCCAAAAAGCCCCTTCTTCTCCTCGCAAACGACCTTCACGGCGATCTCGTCGCGCGAAACCCCAAGAATCTCTGAGGCTTTTTTTATAGCATCTTCGACGGTGCTTCCCTCAACCTCTATGCTCTTAGCAACATTTTTATTAATTCTTTTTATCATTGCACAATCGCAGGCTCTCTAGACATTTTCCACTGCATTGCAGTGGAAAAGGCATAAAACATTGTAAAATATAATGTCAAGCCGCTGGCAAAGTTATAGAAGACGATCCCGAGAAATACGGGCATGATAACGCTCATAATTTTCTGCTGGGCAGCCTGTGCCGGATCCGACATAATCATTGTCTTAGAAGTCAGTTTTTGTTGGGCAGCCATGACAAAAATCATAATCACGGGCAACACATTGAACTCGTTGCCAACAATGGGAAGTTTAAACGGAAATATAAACAGCCGGTCGGGCTCAGAAAGATCCTTGATCCACAAAAAATTCGCCCCTTTCAGGGAAACAGAACGCCACAAAACCTGGTAAAGTCCTATGAAGACAGGCATTTGCAGAAGCATCGGCAGGCACCCACCCATAGGATTAATTTTATGCTTTTTATACAGCTCCATCACCTCCGTGTTCATTTTCTGGGGATTATCTTTATATTTTGACCGGATATTGGCAATTTGCGGATTCATGGCCTGCATTTTCTTCATAGACATCATGCTTTTCAAGGTAAGCGGATACATGGCAAAATATATAACTGTGCTAATCAAGATAATACAAACGCCCCAATTCGGTATGATTCTATGAAGTCCGTGCATGGCGCTATAAATGATTTTTGCAATTGCATCAAACAAGGTTAGCCTGTAGTAGCGCGCGATATCTTCCAGCCCATATTTGTAGCGTTGCAATGCCTCAAAATTTTCTGGTCCTGCATAAATAAAAGACGCAAAACTAACTTGCGATCCCGGCTCAACGCGAACGCCCCTAGACTGGATAGTCAATGCAAGTTTTTCGTCGCTTAACGGGGCAAGAACATATCCGTACGTTTCATAAAGCGGTTTAAATATGGCGCAAAAATAGCGATTCCTAAATCCGACCCAACGAACAGGCCCGACATGATTCTTGGCATCTTTAGACGAAAACCGAAAGGCATTATTTTTTCGATCAATAACGCTTTCCGACGCGACGACATATTCAAACATGGCCCGGTCGCGTTCATAATTATGCTTGTCAATATTATTTTTAATCCCCAGACTGGACATATCAATGACCATCCCGTACGCATCCCAATTTATCAGTTTGGACATATTTGTCTTGTTTTTAAAACTTATGTCGGCCGTAATCGTATAATCAGCGTCTGAAATTTTGTATGATTTATTTATGACATATTCCTCATTTTCGAATGTAAACAGAATTTCATGCGAACTCACTCTATCGAAGGCAAAAGACAATTTATCGTATTGGACAATAGTTCCGATATTTGACAGCGGAAGGGAGGCGGCATATTCCTTTATATAAATCTTGCTTAAGACACCACCGATATTTGAAAACTCTGCAGCCAGGCGGTCCGTTTCGATACGCTCAGTCTTCTCTCCAAATGCCTGGCGCAATGGGGCAGGCTGATTGACAAAATTAGCCACATAAGAAGCAGATGTGTGCTCTGCTACCTCATTCATGCCAACATGTTGTGCCATTTTGTGCCCGTAATTTCTTGACGGCTGGTTTGGCGTTATGGCCGCCCAGAAATATAATATAAACAATGATAAAATTATGGCTAAAAGAAATCTTTTTTCCATAAAAGTATGCGGGAATTAAGCCTTCATTCTACAGGATCGTATCCGCCTTGAGAAAGCGGGGAGCAGCGTATGATACGCCGTAATGCCTTGATGCCCCCCTTAAAAGCGCCGTGTCTTTCAACGGCTTCCAGGGCATAGTGTGAACACGAGGGATAAAAACGACAAGTCCTGGGCAAAAAAATCCGGCCTGTGCGCTGGTACAGTCGAATTATTGCCTTCAAAACATATCTCATGGGGAATGCGCTGTTTCTCGATCTTAATGGAAATTGCCGCGCCTAACGCGCAAGGGATACCAGTGCCGGAGTTAAGCAAGCCGCTTGCGCCCTTTGGATCGTCGACGCTTAAGGACATCGCGTCCGTCAGCAGTTTTCATGCGCCTGCGAAAACCGTGAAGGCGTTTGCCTTTTAAATGGGTTGGAGTCTTTAAATGCTTCTTCATAATTGGTCAATTATAACACACGACTTTGGTTAGTCAAGCCATTTCCCCGAAGGGGTGTCTCGGCGAGACATCAAACAACCGATCAAAGAATCCGTGCCGCCTAAAAACCCCGTCGACACGGCAAGAAAGCCGCCGCCGGCCGCGAGTTTTTGAAATATCTATCTTGCGTCTAAAATTTAATTTGAAATCAAAATTTTCTCTGATATAATAAAACACTTTTGTGAGGCTCTTTTTTAACCGTTCGCGTTTGCATCATAAATTGCGCTGGTTGAATCTGCGGCGCCCGGCAGTTATCCACACCCATTAACCGCCTGCCGGCCAAGCAAGGATGGGCAGGACAGGTGCGGCAATAAACTTTTCGAATGCTGGTCTACCTCCCTAATTTTTTGTAGAAACAAAATTTGGTCTTGTGGAAAACCTGTTAATGTTTTTTTGAGAAGCCTGTAACCAGTTTGAATCAAACAAGTTGTGCTTAAACAACGTTTCACACAAGTTCGGCGCGCTCATGAATTTAACATCCCTCTGGGAGCAATCGCAGCAACAAATTCGCGAAAAGGTTGGAACCGCCTCGTACGAAACATGGTTTTCTGCCATACGTGTCAAAGAAAAAGCTCCTCAGACGCTTATTGTTGAGGCTCCTGACGATTTTTTCAAAAACTGGATTGTCGAACATTACCGGCATTGCATTCAAGAGATTATAAGCCGAGCGGCCTCTTGCCCTGTGCAGATTGAGTATTCTGTGAATGCGCACCTTCTTAAAGAAGACACCCAGAGCCGCCTCATGCAGTTCGAAGAGAATTTCTCTGACAGCGAAAGCCCGCAATCCCGCCTCAATTCCCGTTTTACTTTTGACAATTTCGTTGTCGGGCCGTCTAATCGTTTCGCATGTGCGGCCAGCCTGGCTGTCGCGGAATCCCCGGCCAAGGCTTACAATCCGTTATTTATCTACGGTCCGGTTGGGCTTGGGAAAACGCATCTTATCCAGGCCGTTACCCATAAAATACGCCAGCTTCATCCGCATTTAAAACACTGCTACATGTCATCGGAACAATTTACAAACGAGCTTATCAATGCTATCCGCAACCGCTCCACGCCCCAATTCCGCAAAAAATACCGAGAGATGGGCGTCCTTTTAATTGACGACATTCAATTTATCGCCGGCAAAGAATCTACCCAGGAAGAATTCTTCCACACATTTAACAATTTGCACGATAATCGCAAGCAAATTATCATCACTTCCGACCGCCCTCCTAGAGAAATCGCGAACCTGGAGGAGCGCCTGAGCTCTCGTTTTGCCTGGGGGCTTATCGCGGATATCCAACCGCCGGATTTTGAGACGAGGGTGGCGATTCTCAAAAAAAAGATAAAACAAGAGCCGGTGACTGTTCCGGATGCGGTGATTTATTTTATCGCGGAACAAATCAAAACCAATATCCGCGAATTGGAGGGAGCATTAATACGGGTGGCCGCTTATTCTTTGCTCGAAGAATGCCCCATCACCCTGGATATGGCGAAAATGATTCTTAAGGATATGGTAAAGAACACAGCGAAGGTTATAAATATTGAGGAAATTCAAAAGTCGGTTGCAGATTTTTTCCGGGTACCTCTCTCAGAATTAAGGGCAAAAAAAAGACACAAAACAATTGTTTTGCCCAGGCAAATTGCCATGTATTTATGCCGGCAGCTAACCAATTTTTCATTGCCGGAAATCGGCAATGCCTTTGGGGGCAAAGATCACACAACCGTCTTACATTCCTATAAGAAAATTGAACAAGTCCTAATAGAAGATGGGGAGATAAAAACAATTATTGAGCGATTAATCACTGTTCTACAAAAATAATCCCAGTATAATAAAAACTAAATCACAGGCAAATTTAATATAATCAATTTAAAATCAACAACTTAAAGTTTTATTCAAGTTATCCACATGCCCTACTAAAACTATTACTACTAAATATTATAAAACAGAACAGCTTTAAAGAGGACTGAAAATGAAAATTAAAACTTCAAAAGAAAATTTATTAAATGGAATTCAAATAGTTCAAAATATTGTTTCCAGTAAAATTACATTGCCTATCCTATCTAATATTCTTCTTGAAACCCATGAAACAACACTCAAATTAAATACTACAGATTTAGATATCGGCATATCTTGTGAAATACCTGTGGAAATTCTTGAAGAAGGGTCTATAACTATTCCCGCTAAACGATTCGGAGATATTATTCGCGAGTTGCCCGCAGGAGATATTATGGTGAATGCGAAGAAAAATTGTCAAGTAGACATTGAGGGGAAACAGTGCCGGTTTAAATTGAACGGTCTTCCTAGGGAGGAATTTCCTAAATTCCCAGAATTTAAAGATAAAGAGGCTATCCAGATTAAGCAGGCTATATTAAAGGAGATGCTACAATTAACTTCTTTTGCTGTCTCTCATGAAGAATCGCGGTATGTTTTAAATGGGATTTTAATGGAAATTTCTGAAAATAGTATCCGTATCGTCGCCACAGATGGAAGACGGCTGGCTAAAATTGAAAAAAAACTATCCATAGCTATTCCCAAAGACATCACTGTTATTATTCCCGTTAAAGCCATACAGGAAGTCACCCGCAATTTAAAAGAGGAGGGGGATCTTTCGTTTATTGTGGGGGCCAATCAAGTTTTATTTGATATCGATGGGGTATTGATAGCAACGCGCATTATTGAAGGCGAATTCCCTAACTATAATCAGGTTATTCCTAAACCGATCAAACACCGCATACGCATGAACACCCAGGAATTTTTATCGTCGATTCGAAGAGCAAATTTGTTATCAACGCCGGATTTCCAGACAATGAAATTCGAGGTCTTCCCGGACAAATTGGTGATTTCCAAAACAACGCCCGATGTGGGAGAGTCCAGGGAAGTTATCCCGATAGAATATCAGGGGGAGCAGATGATTGTTGGTTTTAATCCGCAATTTTTTATTGATTTTTTAAAAAATATTAATGAAGAACACGTGGATATGGAGCTCTTGGGCGCAGATCAACCGGCGGTCATGCGTCAGCAGGATTATTTGTATTTGGCCCTGCCCATGAGAACATAGGAAATAAAAATTAAAATTTTCTAGAAATTTTGAAGATGGGGAGTATAAAAGATATAATTCCGCAGGTGATGGGGGAGATGGCCGGCAGGGGGCGCCATTCTCAGGAAAAGCTGGAAGGTATTTGGCAGGGTATTTTAGAAAAAGGCGAGGCCAAGCACACCAAGATTGCAGGGATAAAAGAAGGGAAGGTGTTTGTTTGGGTTGATTCCCCGGCGTGGCTTTATCATATGAAGACCCGGCAAGCCAAGACATTGGAGCGTTTTCAAAAAGAATGGCCGGACATTCAGAGCATTCATTTCAAGATAGGAAGGGTTTGATGGCAAACGCAAAAACCAAAGAAGACAAGAAAGAGCGTCTCCCCCGGGCGGCATCCGTCGAAGAAGCGCCTGAAAAGGGTCATCAATATGATGCCACCAACATTCAGGTTTTAGAGGGGACAGCAGCGGTGCGCCTGCGGCCTGCGATGTATATCGGCGACACCTCCAGCCGCGGCTTGCATCATTTGGTGTATGAGGTCGTCGACAATTCCGTTGATGAGGCCATGGGCGGATATTGCGACCGGATTGATGTGATTGTCAATGAAAACGATTCCGTAACGGTTATTGACAACGGACGCGGCATTCCTGTGGACATCCATAAGACCGAGAAAAAACCGGCGGTCGAGGTTGTTTTAACCACTTTGCATGCGGGCGGCAAGTTTGATCACCGCACGTATAAAGTGGCCGGCGGTCTGCATGGGGTGGGGGTCAGCTGCGTGAACGCCCTTGCGGAGTGGCTGGAGGTTGAAGTTAAAAGAAACGGCCAGATTCATCATCAGCGCTATGAGCGCGGGATCACCAAGTCCAAACTGACCGTGATCGGCAAGACGAAAACCACAGGTACCAAGGTTACCTTTAAGCCGGATTCGACCATTTTCGCCGAAACCACGGCCTTCTCTTATGATATATTGGCCAGGCGCTTGCGCGAGCTGGCCTTTTTGAATAAGGGGCTGGTTATTACCCTGACGGATAAACGCGGTAAAAAGGAAAAGGAATCGAATTTTCAATTTAACGGCGGGATTGTTTCATTTGTCGAGCATTTGACAGCCACGAGAAACCCGTTGCATAAAAAGGTGGTTTATTTCTGCAAAGAGCGCGAGGGGATTCTTGTGGAGGCCGCACTTCAGTATGACGACGGCTATGCGGAAAATGTCTTTACCTATGCGAACAATATTAATACGTCCGAAGGCGGGACCCATTTAAGCGGCTTCCGTTCGGCTCTAACTCGGGCCATCAATAATTATGCGAAGGGAAAGAATTTGTTAAAAGATGATCTGGCGATCTCGGGAGACGACACAAGGGAAGGGTTGACAGCCGTCATAAGCGTCAAGATTCCTAACCCGCAATTTGAGGGGCAGACCAAAACGAAGCTTGGCAACTCAGAGGTGGAGGGGTTGGTGGCTTCGACGACGCTCGAGGCCTTTAGCAGTTTTTTTGAAGAAAATCCGCCGATTGCTAACAAGATTGTAGAAAAGGTTATTATGGCCTCCCGTGCTCGCGAGGCCGCCCGCAAGGCAAGAGAATTGACGAGGCGCAAGGGCGCCTTAGACGGCGGCGGATTGCCGGGCAAGCTGGCCGATTGTTCCGAAAAAGACCCTTCACTCTGCGAGCTTTATCTTGTGGAGGGGGATTCCGCTGGCGGATCCGCCAAGCAGGGCAGGGACAGGGCATTTCAGGCGATTTTGCCGCTGAAAGGGAAGATCTTGAATGTGGAGAAATCCCGCCTGGATAAGATCTTAAGCAATGAAGAAATCCGGACGATTATTACGGCGCTGGGGACAGGCATCGGCGAAGAGTTTAATGCCGATAAATTGCGTTACCATAAAATTATTATTATGTGCGATGCGGATGTGGACGGCTCGCATATCCGGACGCTGTTATTGACCCTCTTGTACCGCCAGATGCGGCCATTGATTGAAAAAGGCCATGTTTTCATTGCCCAGCCGCCTCTCTATAAACTGAAACGGGGGAAGCGGGAAGAATATATTGAGACAGAAAAGGAAATGAATGAGCTGATTCTGGAAATGGGGATGGAGGGGCTGAGGCTTAAAGACGCAAGAAAAAAACAAGCCTACACGCCCGCACAATTTAAGGAAATCTTATATTTAACAGGAGAACTGGACCGGATACACGAGATATCAAACAAACGTGGAGTAGACTTCCCACAATACATCAACAATTATGACAAAAAAAGCGGCAAAATGCCTGTTTATGTTGCAAAAGTGGATGGGAATGCCCACTATGTGTTTAGCGATAAGGAGCTGAGCGAATTTACTAAAAAGGATGAAGAGGCCCAGTTTACAGAGGTTTTTGAGCATGAAGAACTGGAGCATATCGAAAAGCGATTGAATAAGCTGGGGTTAGGATCTGCGGATTTTTCTAAGCCGAAAGCCGATAATTCCGATGTTCCTGTGAGTCAAACAGGTTCCGGGAAAAAGAAGGGGAAAGGGAAAGAGGCTGTTTTCCAGCCCATTTTGATTGCAGAGGACGAGAAGGAAAGGCATGAATTCTGTTCCTTGCAGGAGGCTTTCGAGTACGTGCGCCGACAGGCTTATCATGGGATTCAGATTCAACGTTATAAAGGCTTGGGAGAGATGAATCCCCACCAGTTATGGGAAACCACTATGGACCCCCAGAGAAGGACGATTTTACGAGTTGACTTGGAAGACGCCGTCGAGGTAGACAAGACCTTTGCCATGCTGATGGGCGATGAGGTGGAGCCGCGGCGCGAATTTATCGAGACGCATGCCCACGAGGTGAGAAATCTGGATATCTAAAGGGGAAGCGTTGTGACCAATTTGGCATCGCAAGAAAAAATCATCCCTGTGTATATCGAAGAGGAGATGAAGAATTCTTATCTTTCTTATTCGATGAGCGTCATCGTGGGCCGCGCCCTGCCGGATGTGCGCGATGGCCTTAAGCCCGTTCACCGCCGCGTCCTTTATGCCATGAAGGAGCTGGGTTTAGAGCACAGCAAGTCTTATAAGAAAAGTGCGCGCATTGTCGGCGAGGTCTTGGGCAAGTACCATCCCCACGGGGATATGGCCGTGTATGATACCTTGGTGCGCATGGCCCAGGATTTTTCCCTGCGGTATCCACTGGTGGACGGCCAGGGCAATTTCGGCTCGATTGACGGCGATGCCCCGGCCGCGATGCGCTATACCGAGGTCCGGATGGCCGCCATTACCGACGAGGTTTTAGCGGATATCGACAAAGAGACCGTGGATTTCTCTCCCAATTTTGACGCAACCTTAAGCGAGCCCGTGCTTATGCCGGCGGCCTTGCCGAATTTATTGATCAACGGCTCCAGCGGGATTGCCGTTGGCATGGCCACTAACATCCCCCCGCATAATTTAGCCGAGGCGGTCGAGGCAACCGTCTATCTTATTGACAACCCGGAGGCCTCCATTAAAGAGCTTAACAAAATTGTCAAAGGGCCGGATTTCCCGACGGGAGGGATTATCTGCGGCCGCGAAGGGATTGTCGAGGCCTATACAACCGGCCGGGGCAAGCTCAGCGTGAGGGCCAAGGCCAGCATTGAGCGGCAAAAGGGAAGCAAGGACAGTATCATCATCACAGAGATTCCCTATCAGGTCAACAAGGCCAACTTGATTAGCAGCATGGCGGATCTTGTCCAGGACAAAAAGGTGGAAGGGATTACGGATATTCGTGATGAGTCGGACAAGGACGGTATCCGGGTTGTCCTGGAACTGCGGCGGGACGTCGAGCCCCAGATCGTCTTAAATTATCTTTACAAGCATACCCAGATGGAGACGACCTTCGGCATCATCAATCTGGCCCTCGTCAACAACAGCCCGAAGGTTTTGAACCTTAAACAACTCCTTTCTTATTTTATTGATCACCGCCGGCTGATTGTCCGCCGGAGGACGCAGTTTGACCTAGACCGGGCGCTGAAAAGGGCGCATATCTTGGAGGGCCTGCGCATCGCGATTCAGGCCATTAATCAGATTATTAAGACTATTCGCGAATCCAAGAGCACCCCGGAGGCCAAGACCGCCTTGATGGACAACTTTCATCTTTCAGAGATACAGGCCCAGGCTATTTTGGAGATGCAGCTGCAGCGCCTCACCGCCCTGGAGCGGGATAAAATCGAATCCGAATACAAAGCCCTGTTAAAAGATATCGAGAATTATAAGGCTATCCTCGCCTCGGAGAAAAAGATTGACGAGATCATCAAGAACGAATTGCTGGACATTAAGAAGAAATATGGCGACGAACGGCGCACCGAAATTACCGGCAAGGCCGAGGAGATTGAGATCGAGGATTTAATTGCCGAAGAGGATATGGCGATCACCATCAGCAATGCCGGCTATGTGAAGCGCCTCGCGGCTTCGGCTTACCGCAAGCAGAAGCGGGGCGGACGGGGTGTTACGGCCATGACCATCCAAGAAGAGGATTTTGTGCGGCATCTCTTTGTGGCCTCTTCCAAAGATTACTTATTGGTTTTCTCGAGCAAGGGCATCGTGCGATGGCTTAAGGTGTATGAGATCCCCGTCGCCTCCCGGGAGGCGAAAGGGAAAAATATCGTTAATTTACTCTCAATGGAAAAGGACGAACAGATCAGCGCCATCGTGGCGGTCAAAGAATTCTTAGACGAATTATCTTTGGTGATGACGACGGCCCAAGGGTGCGTGAAGAAGGCAAAATTGTCGGCATTCAGCAACCCCAGGAAAGCAGGTATTGTGGGCATTACCCTGGATAAGGGCGACCGCCTTATCGCTACGGCCTTAAGTAACGGGAAAAACGAGATACTCTTGGCGACGAAAAACGGGAAGTCTCTGCGGTTTTCTGAGAAGCAAATCCGGGACATGGGCCGTGCGGCCAAGGGGGTTCGCGGCATCCGTTTAGCCTCCGGGGACGAGGTGGTGAGCATGATAGTCTTCCCGCCGGACATCGGGAAGACCGAGAGCACGCTTTTAACCGTTACGTCTTTAGGGTTTGCCAAGAGGTCTGATTTTAACGATTACCGTCTTCAGTCCCGCGGCGGCAAGGGGATTATTAACGTGAAGGTTACCGGGCGCAATGGGCATGTGGCCGGCGTATTCCCTGTGACGCCCGAAGACGAAATTATGACGGCAACGAAAAATGGTATGGTCGTCCGCTGTTCTCCTGAGGAGATCCGCCAAACAGGCCGCAGCACCCAGGGTGTGCGGCTTGTTAATCTTAAAGGGGGGGATGTCGTCATCTCTGTTGCCAGCGTTGCGGCAAAAGAATGACACTTCCTTAGCATCCGTGGCGCCCAATCCCAGGGGGGCTCGAAATTCCCCTTGACCCGACGACAAACTTTATTATAATAAACAAAACCAAAAATTTGCGCAGAGATTCTTCGGGCCTACAAAAATAAGTCCTCAGAATCGAATTTTTACTTCGTAAAAATTCGACCCCATCGTCTAGCCTGGTCAGGACACCCCGCCTTTCGGCGGGGCAAGCACGGGTTCAAAGCAAGGGGAATGGGAAGTGTTTTTTGTTTATATTTTACAAAGTCAAAAAGATCGAAAATATTATGTTGGCCATACAAGCGATATCGATCGCAGAATGAAAGATCATAACCGTGGCAAATCGAAAAGCGTTCGCAATAGAGGCCCATTTCAATTGATATACAAAGAGCCTTTTGCCTCAAGGCTCGATGCCATTGAGCGAGAAAAGCAAATAAAAAGATATAAAAGCGGAGATGCCTTCAAAAGGCTGATCCAACAAAACACTTTCGACCCCATCGTCTAGCCTGGTCAGGACACAAGCTTTTCAAGCTTGCAGCACGGGTTCAAATCCCGTTGGGGTCGCCATTTAGCGCTGTCCCATTGCGGT
>MHGQ01000026.1:0-30060 GCA_001805645.1 Omnitrophica WOR_2 bacterium RIFCSPHIGHO2_02_FULL_50_17
TATTCAGAGACTTGTCAACGGCCTTGGTGACCAATCCCTTAGGACCCAACGCCACAATCATGACCGCCACCGCCGCCGCAAACACAAGCATGTATTCGATCATGTTCTGGCCCCTGCGACTGTTTTTATGGGATGGAGGCATAATCTTGTAACCCTTTTTTAAAGGGCTGTCCCCTTTGGTTCCTTTTGTTCTTTAGTTAAAGTATGCCACAAAATAACGCTATAGACAATATTAGTGAAACGTTTTCAAGAAGCCATTTTTTGTGGTAAAAGATATAAAGATGGCTCAATGGCAGTTTATTTTTAAACTTATCCTTATTTTTTCCATCATGGGATTAACCATGAGGGGGTGGCGGCCGTCCAAACCCTATACCGTGACGTTATCTCAAGAGGAAAAGATCACGGCAAAGAACATCGAGGCAATCGTTACCCACATCGCTGGGTCGTTCGGCGCACGTAACTATGTGTATTATGAACAGTTGAATAAAACAGCCGATTTTATTATTCAAACGTTCCAGGATTTAGGCTATACTGTAAAAGTTATGCCATACGAAATGGAGGGCAGGCGCTTTCGAAATATTATTGCCGAAGATTCACCAAGAGCTTTTTCGGAAGAAGTTGTTATTATCGGTGCGCATTATGATTCCTGCTTTAATCCCGGCGCCGATGATAATGCCAGCGGTGTGGCCGGGATACTGGAACTGGCGCGTCTCTTGAAAGGTGAAAGGCTTACTTCGAAGGTAAAATTTATCGCCTTTGTCAATGAAGAGCCGCCGTTTTTTATGACCGAACGGATGGGAAGCCGCGTGTATGCCCGGCAGGCCAGAACAAAAGGCGAAAAGATCAGGGCGGCCATTATTTTGGAGATGCTGGGGTTTTATTCCGACAAGCCGTTCTCTCAGCGCTATCTCCCTCTGTTGGGATTGTTTTATCCGCATCGGGCGGATTTTATTGCGCTTGTGGGGAATTTTCGCACACACGCGGCGGTGAAAGCTGTCCACAGGTATTTTAAACAACATTCGGATTTTCCTGTCGAAAAGATTACGGCGCCGGATTTTATCCCGGGGATTAATTTTTCCGACCATTGGTCTTTCTGGAAAGAGGGGTATCCGGCGATGATGGTTACGGATACGGCCTTTCTGCGCAGTCCGCATTATCATCGGGAAACGGATTTGCCGGGGACATTGGATTATTCTCGGATGGCGAAAATGCTTTATGGATTAAAACAATCCATTGTCGAATACGCCAATGAATGACAGAAGAAAATAGTGGAAGGAGGCGCTTCAAGTGGATAAGGGGAAAATAGCGGTTTTGATTGCAGGGTTGACTCTCTGCGCGATGCAGCCCTGTTATGGCGCGCCGGCCTATGGGACAAAACTGCCGGATAAAAGTGAGCTTTTCATCGGCGGTCAGACGCACCGGATATTCGACCGGGATTTGGAGGATGGCCACGGCGAGATGAGCAGTGTTCAGCATTTTTTGTTTCTTTCCTACGGGCTTACGGACTGGTTTTCCCTTGATTTGAAAGGCGGCGCCGGTGATATCGAGCAGCAGCCCGAGAGAGGCAGCGAGATCTCCTATCCTGCCTTTGTGGGCGGAGGCTACGGCTTTCGTTTTAGAATTTATGATCATCAAAAGGCAAAGGCCGTCTTCGGCTTTCAGCATATCAGTATTCACCCCTACTCTATAAAAATCGGAGATACCAAACATAAGGCGGTTTTGGACGACTGGCAGTTTTCTATCCTTGGCTCTTATGACGTCGGCGGCTGGACGCCGTATATGGGAATGAAGTGGTCGCGGACGGATTATATCCACTGGGTTGATACTGTGCGTGACCGCAAAAGATCGGATTTAGGCAAAAGCATTGGAGTTATTGCGGGCATGGACATTCCTTTAAATAAGAAAATCTGGATTAACGTCGAAGGACAATTTCTCGATGTCCTGGCCACAGCTATCAGTCTAAATTTCCATTTTTAGAATACCTTTGGAAAGAAGGAGGGAGGATTCGATGAAAGCGGAAAATCAAAAGGCTCTGGAGGGGTTAAGTTTATTCTGCCATGTCGGCGGATTGATTACGATGTGTTTGGGGATTGTTGTCATCTTTATGGATTTGACTCAAGGCGACTTCAGGCATATCCAGGTGGGAATTTTTATCTGCGCGACCGGCTACGCCTTCGTAAAGATTTCCGCCAGGCTCGCCGCTATCCTGTTCGCAGAACGGGAAGCTTAGCCTAAGCCGGATATTCTTTCCAAGTTTGAAGAAAATGTTATGCCGAGTCCATGGGGTGGATATATGCGAAGATTCTTCTGTCTTTTTGTCTGCGTTCTTATTTTGGGCGGCTGCGCCATGGCTCCCCCATCTTCGGTTCCGGAATTTCCTAAGGATCTTGCCGGGGCCGCTGTAAGGGGGGAGAGGAAAACACCTCCGGGACCTCAGGATGTCAAAGACAAGGCCTTGAAAAGCTACATTCAAAAAAAAGGTGTTGTCTTTGCCAAGGTGGATTTTCAAGGGGTCTTGAAGGCGGCTTACGTGAAGTTGTTCTTTGAAGGTCAGGGCGAGCAGGCGCAGAGGTTTTATTTGCAGATTGAGGATAAACCCGGCGAGCGCCTTCTTTGGGGCAAAGGAAAAAGTGTTAAGCCCGGCTATTTTTTTATTGAACTCCCCGCCGGTTCCTATAAAATTTCCTCCTTGTCGATTCCCGTGGGCTCGACATCGGCGACGGAGCCTATGGACATCTCCTTTGAGGTTATCCCCAACGCCGTTGTCTATATGGGAACGTTAAAAGTGGTGGGGACGAAAGAGAAGATCAAGCTTGGCGGTCTTCCGGTCATCCAGCCCGGGTTTGAATACGAGGTCGAGGTCCGGGATGAACGCGAAGAAGGGGTGTTTGCCTTTCACCAGCGCTATCCCAATATTCCTGTCGACATCAGGACGCAGCTCATGGGTATCCATGAATAATTGAAGATTCGGTAGGAATAAAAAAACTTTATGGTAAAATATTTTTAATTGAGGATTTGATATAAACAATATTAAGGAGGAAAAGATCATGGGACGATTATTTTTAAGTATTTTGCTGGTTGGTATTTTGGCTGGTTGCAGTGCGACGAGGGAATCATCGAATGCGAGTCTCTTGGAAGCCAAGGTGGCTAATATGGAGCGCGCGATGGCCGCACGGGATCAGCAGATAGAAGAGTTGAGATTAGAATTAGACCGTTTGACCGGTTCCCCGCAGCGTTCTTCGGCGTCTTCTTCCGGCGGGCGAGGCTCTGTATCCGATGCCAAGGATAAAGGGACCATCCGCGTCTCGGCATCTCCTCAGGATGTTCAAAAGGCCTTGCAGAAGGCCGGATATTATAACGGCGAGGTTGATGGAAAAATCGGCCGCCAGACCACCGAGGCCATCAAACAATTCCAGAAAGACCATGAGTTGAAAGTTGACGGTATCGTCGGCAGAGGCACGTGGGCCCAGATGGAGAGTTATCTTAAAGGTCAGGGGGTTTCCGACCCCTGAGCCCGCCTTCTTGAAGTTAGATTCCGCGGAATGCATTCTGACGGTAACATTAAGTCCGGCCTTAGATCAAACCGTAACTATCCCCCGTTTTTATGAAGGAAAAACGTATGCCTCCACAGGGCAGGTGCTCGCTGCCGGCGGCAAGGGAGTTAATGTCTCCAGGGCTTTGCATAATCTGAAATTAAAAACTTGCGCTCTAGGTCTTCTCGGCGGAAGTGCCGGCGAGACATTCAGGCGGCTTTTAGTCCGAGAGAGGATTACGCATGATTTTGTCTCTGTCAAGGGCGAGACGCGGACGAATCTGACGATTGTTGATCCGCAGAGCCGCAGCAGGACGCGGATAGTGGAGGCGGGGCCGAAGGTCAGCCGGGCAGAGATCCAACGGTTCAAGAAGGTTTATAAAACATGGCTTAAACGAAGCTGTTTCGTCGTTCTGTCGGGACGCAACGCCTATGGGGCGCCGGATGCCCTGTATGCCGATTTGATTGATCTGGCTAAAAGAGAAAACGTCCCCAGTATTTTGGACACAAGCGGACTGTCGTTAAAGACAGGGCTTAAGGCCAAACCTTTTATGATTAAACTGAATGCGGAGGA
The DNA here is from genome assembly GCA_001805645.1 of Omnitrophica WOR_2 bacterium RIFCSPHIGHO2_02_FULL_50_17. GTDB lineage: Bacteria > Omnitrophota > Gorgyraeia > Zapsychrales > Zapsychraceae > O2-FULL-52-10. The sequence continues at coordinate 4,107 of MHGQ01000026.1, forward strand.
GGCCCAGGAAATCTTGGGGTTTCGGCTGGATACGCTGCCCCGTCTTAAAAAGGGTGTCGGTCAATTCCACCGTTTAGGCGTCGGGATGGTGGTGATTTCCATGAACCGAGACGGCGCGGTCGGCTCGGTTCATGGTGAGATGTGGTATGGCCGGCCTCCGAAGATAAGGGTGAAGAATGATGTCGGCTGCGGGGATGCCCTTATTGGCGGATTCCTTTATGCGTATCTTTGCAGGCGCCCTTTCCGGGAGGTCATCCGATGCGCGGTCGCGGCCGGGACGGCCAGCGCCTTAACATTAACCCCGGGGAATATCTGCCGAGAGGATTTCAACAAATTTTTAAAGACTGTTTCTGTCCAAAGACTCTAAAGATAAAGGGAACGCATGGATCTGGCTAATATCCAGGAAGAGGATCTGCTGAAGATGCGCCTTCGCGATTTGCCTCTTCAGATCGAGGGCACATGGCTTCAGGAGTGTATCGAGGTCCTTTATAAAGAGATTGAGGAGAAAGGCATCATTTTCAAACCGTTTTGTTATTTAGCGGATGAATGGCTAACCCCGGAGGAGGAACCCTGCATCGGTATTCCTTTTTATCTGGCTCATCCTGTCCTCATCCGTCTTGAGCGCAAGATGATGATGGAGGCCGAGGGCGATACGAAAGAGGAATGCATGAAGCTCCTGCGCCATGAGGCCGGCCATGCCATCTGTTATGCGTACCGCTTCCACAAACGCCGGAAATGGCAGAAGGTCTTCGGCCCGTCGACGACGGAATATGCCGATACGTATAAATTCCGCCCCTACAGCAAGAATTATGTGCGTCATCTGGACGGCTATTATGCCCAGTATCATCCGGATGAAGACTTCGTGGAGACTTTTGCGGTATGGCTGACGCCCGGCCTTAAGTGGCAGGAGCAGTATCGGGGATGGAAGGCCATGGATAAATTGAGATATGTGGATCGGCTGATGGCAGAGATTCAAGGCCGTCCGCCAGTTCGAAAAAGTGCGACGGCGTACTGGCGGCTCTCCAGCCTGCGTCTGACCTTGAAGAATTATTATAAAAATAAACGCCATTTCTGGGCTGAGGATTTCCCTGACTTTCACGACGCCTTTTTAAAGAAGGTATTTGTCGAACGGACAGAGGAAAACAAGGGGTTGCCCGCCGCGGTTGGTCTCCTGCGCAAATATCATCGGCATATTTTGAGCAGCGTCTCGAAGTATTCCGGGGAGCGCAAGCATGTCATCAGTGACCTTCTTGAAGATATTCACAAGAGAGGCGGGGAATTGAAGCTGGCTGCCCAGGGTGACGAGACGGACATGGCCATTCATCTGGCGGCGTATGTCACCTCCCTCATTATGAATTATGTCTATACAGGGCGTTTCCGCAGGGGGAAACATAAGGCCGGGAAGCGATGAAAAAAAGACTCAAGGTTCTTTTATTGTTTAACGCCCCCTACAACCGGCCGCGCGGTTATGACTACAGGGAAGAGTTTGCCGACCCGGAAAATATGTATACGGAACATGATGTGTCTCAGGCGCTTAAGGAGAACGGACATGAGGTCAGCCTCCTGGGGCTTTACGACACCCTCACCCCGCTCTTCGAGGAAATCAAGGAAAACCGTCCCGACGTGATTTTTAATTTGGTGGAGGTCTTTCAGGATAAAACGCATCTGGAAAAAAATATGGCGGCTCTCCTGGAGATGCTGGGGATCCCTTGCACGGGGGCGACCTCGGATAACATGTTCATCTGTACCAATAAGGGTTTAAACAAAAAAATCCTGGCTTTTCATAAAGTGAAGGTCCCGCGGTTTTACACCTTTTACCGCCATCATAAGGTATGGCTTCCGAAAAAGATGAAACTGCCGACGGTCATCAAGCCGTTGTGCGAGGAGGCCTCGCGCGGCATATCCCAGGCCTCCATTGCGGACAGTGAAGAGGCATTTTTAGAGCGCGTGCGGTTTATCCACGAAAACATGAACATGGACGCGATCGTCGAGGAATATATCGACGGGAGGGAATTTTATGCGACCATCATCGGCAATAAACGTCTGACGGTATTGCCGCTGCGTGAACTGATTTTCGGGGAACTCCCCGAAGATGCCCGCATCGCCACCTATAAGGCCAAGTGGGATGACAACTACCGCGATCGCTGGGGCATCAAAAGCGTCTACGCGGGGAAACTCCCCAACGGCCTCGAGGGGGAAATCATGGATGTCTGCAAACGGGCCTACCGCGCCATGGATATCCGCAGCTACCTGCGCTTCGATATCCGTGTCGCATCGGACGGGAAGGTTTATATCATCGAGGCCAACGCCAATCCCTGCATTGCCGAAATCGATGAGGTCGCCCAGTCCGCCGCCAAGATAGGAATTTCCTACAGCCAGCTGATTAAAAAAATTGTCCATCTCGCATTGCAGCGCAATTAATGCGTCGTTCGTGAAGAGCGAAGCGTTTATTGGTATGCTTCATAAAAAGTTCAAGATTTTATTGACACCCCACACGTCTGTGTGGTATACATGAAACCCTATGGATAAACCGAAACTGACCACCAAACAAAGAGAAGTCCTCAAGTTTATTTATAATGCGGTCAAGACCGATCACCGGCCGCCGACCATCAGGGAAATTGCCGCCTATTTTGGATTTTCTTCAACCGGGACGGTGCGGGATTATTTAAGGGCACTGGTGGATAAAGGGTATGTCAAGATCGCAGCCAATAAATCCCGGGCCATTGAGCTTGTGCGTGAGGCCTTGTTTGCGGTGCCGATTCTGGGAAGGGTGAGGGCCGGCCTTCCCAGTCTTGCCGTTGAGGAAATCGAAGGATATTTGAATTTAGACAGCCTTGTTTTTTCCGAGGAGGATACTTTTGCCCTGCGTGTCAAAGGCGACAGCATGATCGAGGCCGGCATCATGCCCGATGACCTGGTCCTGGTGCGCCGGCAGAATGCGGCTCAGATGGGAGAGACCATTGTGGCCTTGATTAACGAAGAGGCGACTGTCAAACATCTCAGCCGCCGGGGCAATGATTATTACCTAGTTCCGGCCAATCCCAATTACACCCCCATCAAAGTGGATGAAAACGTCTCCATCGTCGGCAAGGTTATCAGTGTCGTGCGAAGGTTCCATTAGCCCATCCTTGGAATCCCCCCCTGTCAGCCGTCAGGCAGTCTTTCCCCTCCCCATTTTCTTATTGTTGGGATTCTCTGGCTTGTGACTATTTTTATCCGATGCGAGGGATATCTTCCCAAGAAGAAAACAACGTATGCCGGTATTTATCATTCGGCTGTTCAGCGGGTCGAGAGATTGACGCTGCGCCTTAGCCCGCTATCTGTGAACCAATACATGCCCCACGTCTTTATCCTCCATTTCTGGATGATGGCCGCCTGGGAGGTGATGTGCAGCCTATTTTATATCCTGGCGGGCATTTCTATCCTCAGGCTGTATTGGTGGGGGGACCGGTTTATCCTCTCGGCCGTTCTCATGGATGTTTTCTTAAAAGTCTTGATTGTGACTTACCAAGTTTTTATCCTTTCGCCCCTAGGGGCGGTCTTTCAGAAATCCAATATCATGTTCACTTACTTTCTTCCCAACAAGGCTGTAACTTCCCAAATTTCCTCCTATCTGACAGGAATCAGGCTGATTCAGCCGGATTTTCTATATTATCTCCTGCCCTACTTTGTTTATCTTGGGGTTGTCTTTATCTTCTTCACCCGTTCTAAAATCAAAGAACAGTTTCTCCCGCCCTCGAAATAGATTTCTTGGAAGGTCTCATTTTTCTTTGATGTTGACATCCCTTTAGCTTTCCTTTAGAATTTCCCGTGCTTGTTTTGTGGAGAGAGAATCTATGCCTCAGACGATGTATGAGAAAATTTGGGAGGCGCATCTGGTGCGCGAGAGCCAAGGGGATACAGCCATCCTATACGTTGACCGCCACCTGGTGCACGAGGTCACCAGCCCCCAGGCTTTTGAGGGGCTGCGTGCGGCTGGACGGAAAGCGGTCCATCCTGAGAAAACATTTGCCACGATGGATCATAATGTCTCCACCCGCACCAAAGACATGAATCTCATCGAGAAAACATCCCGTATTCAGATGGAGACTTTGGCTAGAAACTGCCTGGACTTTGGCATCAAGTGTTATGACTTCGCGGATGAAGAGCAGGGTATCGTCCACGTCATCGGGCCTGAGATGGGGATAACCCTGCCGGGGATGGTGATTGTCTGCGGAGATTCCCATACCTCAACGCACGGCGCTTTCGGTGCCCTGGCCTTCGGGATCGGCACCTCCGAGGTCGAGCATGTGCTGGCCACCCAGACCCTGCAGCAGAATCAAGCCAAGACCATGCTCATTAAGGTTGATGGAAGCTTAAAACCAGGGGGCACTCCTAAGGACATTATTTTGGCTGTTATCGGAAAGATCGGTACGGCGGGCGCTACAGGCTATGTGGTTGAATATGCCGGAAGCGCCATTCGTGAAATGAGCATGGAAGGCCGTATGACGGTTTGCAACATGAGCATTGAGGCCGGCGCCCGCGCGGGGATGATTGCGCCGGATGAGAAAACCTTCGATTATTTAAAAGGCCGGGAGTATGCGCCCAAAGGTAAACTGTGGGAGAAGGCCGTTATTTATTGGAAGACCCTCCCCAGCGACCCGCAGGCTGAATTTAACAAAACTGTTGAGTTGGATACCGGCGGGTTAGCGCCGCAGGTGACGTGGGGGACAAGCCCGGGGCAGGTGGTTTCCGTAGAAGATAGGGTGCCGGATCCGGAAACCCTTGATGATCCCGTCGAGCGCGCCGCGGGCAACAATGCCTTGAAGTATATGGATCTTAAACCGGGGATGCCGGTTGCGGGGATTCCCATTGACAAGGTTTTCTTGGGATCATGCACGAATGGCCGCATCGAGGATTTACGCGCGGCCGCTGAAATCATCAAGGGTAGGAAAATTCACAAAAAGGTTCAGGCGATTGTTGTCCCCGGGTCCGGCCGTGTGCGCCGCCAGGCCGAACAAGAAGGTTTAGATAAAATTTTCACTCAGGCCGGGTTTGAATGGCGCTATGCGGGATGCTCGATGTGCCTGGGGATGAACGACGACCAGTTAAAACCGGGGGAGCGCTGTGCCTCTTCGAGCAACCGCAACTTTGAGGGCCGTCAGGGGCCCGGAGGCCGCACGCACCTGATGAGCCCCATTATGGCCGCGGCCGCGGCCATTGAGGGGGAAATTGTAGACGTGAGGAAATATTTGTGAATCCATTCACCCAACATACCGGCATCGCCGTGCCTTTAGACCGCGTCAACGTCGACACAGATGCGATTGTGCCCAAACAATTCCTGCGCAAAGTAGAGCGCACCGGCTTTGGCAAGCATCTGTTCCACGAATGGCGGTATCTGGATTATGAGGGGACGAAGGAGAATCCTGATTTTATTTTAAATAAGCCCGAAAACCGCCGGGCCAGTGTTCTTTTGGCGCGGGACAATTTTGGCTGCGGCTCGAGCCGCGAGCACGCGCCCTGGGCATTGGCCGATTACGGGTTTCGCGTGATTATCGCGCCGAGTTTTGCCGATATTTTTTACAATAATTGTGTTAAAAACGGAATTTTATTGGTAGTATTGAAGACACAAGAGGTTGAGGCGCTCTTTCAGCAGGTGATGCAAAAGCCGGGGGCACAGATTACGGCGGATTTGGAAAAACAGACGGTGACCGGCCCGCAGGGCAAAGAGTATCATTTTGATATTAATGCTTTTTCCAGGGCATGTCTTTTGAAGGGATTAGACCAGATCGGCTGGACGCAGCAGTTTGTGGACAAGATTCGTGATTTTGAGCAGAAGTTGAAGCAAGAGAAACCCTGGCTGGCTTGATGCGTGAAGCGTGAAGAGTATCTCGTATCTCGAAGATGATCGAGCGCTTCACTCTTCACGAGATACGCTTCACGGGTAAATTTAGAAAATGCTTAAACAACTCCCACGTAAATTTTCTTCCATCGTCACCGACGGCTATGACCGCGCCCCTAGCCGGGCGATGCTGCGGGCCGTCGGCTTTAAGGAAACCGACTTCAAAAAACCGCAGATCGGGATCGCCTCCACCTGGAGTATGGTCACCCCCTGCAATATGCACATTAACAAGCTGGCGGAAAAGGCCGCTTATGGGGTTGACCATAACGGCGGCAAGGCTGTGATTTTTAATACCATTACCGTTTCCGACGGGATCTCTATGGGCTCCGAGGGGATGAAATATTCCCTGGTCTCGCGGGAGGTTATCGCGGATTCGGTGGAGGCGGTAGTAGGTTGTGAGGGTTTTGACGGGATTGTGGCTGTTGGAGGCTGTGACAAGAATATGCCCGGGTGTGTGATGGCGATGGCGCGTCTTAACAGGCCATCTGTTTTTGTCTACGGTGGGACAATCCTGCCGGGATGCTATCGAGAAAAGGACGTGGACATTGTCTCGGTTTTTGAGTCCGTCGGGGCCTATGCCAATAAGAAAATTTCTGCCAAACAACTGCACGCGGTGGAGTCTTGCGCGATTCCCGGCGCTGGCTCCTGCGGCGGGATGTACACGGCCAATACGATGGCCAGCGCCATTGAGGCCATGGGGATGAGCCTGCCCAATAGCTCCGCGCAGGCCGCTGTTTCAAAGGCCAAAGAGAAGGATTGTATCAATGCCGGTAAGGCCGTGATTCATCTATTAAAGAAAGGAATCCGCCCTAAAGATATTTTAACGCAAGAGGCCTTTGAAAATGCCATTGCCATCGTGACGGCGCTCGGAGGCTCGACAAACTCTGTGCTGCATTTATTGGCCATGGCTCATACGGCGGATGTTAAGCTTTCCATTGACGATTTTACGCACATCGGGCAAAAGGTTCCGGTGCTGGCGGATCTTAAGCCCAGCGGCAGGTATGTGATGGCGGATTTGGTCAGGATTGGCGGGTTGACTCCTCTTTTAAAGATGCTCCTGGATGCCGGTCTCCTGCACGGGGACTGCCTGACTGTAACGGGTAAGACGATGAAAGAGAATTTAAGAGGCGTTAAGCCCTATCCTCAAAGACAGCAGGTGATCCGTTCTTTCGATAATCCTGTCAAGAAGGAAGGGCATATCGTTATTCTCTATGGGAATTTGGCGCCGACGGGAGCCGTGGCAAAAATTTCCGGCAAGGAGGGGGACAGGTTTTCCGGTAATGCCCGGGTTTTTGAGTCCGAAGAGACAGCCCTCCAACGGATTTTGGATGGGACAGTTCAGAAAGGCGATGTGATTGTGATTCGTTATGAAGGCCCCAGAGGCGGTCCGGGCATGCGGGAGATGCTCTCGCCGACATCCGCGGTCATGGGCAAAGGTTTGGGCAAGGACGTGGCGTTGATTACCGACGGCCGTTTCTCCGGAGGAAGCCATGGGTTTGTGGTGGGCCACATTACTCCGGAGGCGTACGTGGGCGGGCCCCTGGCCGTCGTCAAGGACGGGGACAGGATCACCGTTGATGCCCTTAAACGGACGATCACCCTCGAGGTTTCCGACGATGAAATCAAACGCCGTTTAGAGAGCTGGAAGCCGCCGCAGCCGCGTTACACACGCGGAGTTTTAAGCAAATATATGAAACAAGTTACATCCGCCTCGCAAGGTGCTGTAACAGATTTATAAAGGAGGGAAAAGTGACAGTTAAGGATATTGCAAGAAATGTAATTAATTCTTTGTCGTCCAAAGCCACGATGGATGACATTATCCATGCCTTGTATGTTCATGCCAAATTCCAGCACGGTGAGCAGGAGATTAAACAAAAAAAAGGAATCGCGCATGAGGACGCCAAGAAAAGGCTGCGTAAATGGGTAAAATAATCTGGGCGCCTTCGGCATTGGAGGACATTGAGTCAATCGCCCGGTTTATCGAGCGGGATTCCACAGACCAAGCTGCTTTATTTGTAGGTCGAATCATCGAGATGACAGACCGTCTCGAAGAATTCCCGGAATCCGGACGCGTTATCCCTGAAATAAATCAGGAAGATTGCCGGGAAATAATTTATGGTGCTTGCCGGATCATGTATCGCATTGTTAAAGAAGAAATTTGGATTACCGGCGTTGTCCACGCCGCCCGTAATTGGCATCCAGAACAATGAACAACCCCTTCGTTCAAATATCCCGTATCAGATTTCTGCATATACTGTTGGTAATTGTTTGCTCTGTTTTACTTGTTGTTCCGCAAGCGATGGGAGTTGAAGCACCAACGCGCGTTTTATTTATCGGCAACAGCCTAACCACCGCCAATAATCTGCCACAGTTAATTGCTGACCTGGCAAAATCCAGAAATCATCTCCTGGAATATGACGTTTACGCTCCCGGCGGAAAGTCGCTTTCTGAACACGCGTCAGATCCTGTGACATTAAGTAAAATTAAAGAAAAGCCCTGGGATTTTGTTGTTCTGCAAGAACAAGGTCAAGTGCCAGCATTTGCCGACTGGCAAGTACAAGAAGAAGTTTATCTTTTTGCCCGTCAATTGAGTCAGGCTATTAAAGTAGCCAATCCGCAGACACACACGGTCTTTTATATGACCATGGCCCGGGAAAATGGTGATCCGCACAATGCAATGAAAATTTTCCTTCCAGAACTGGAAACATATGAAGGCATGCAAAACAGGATCAATCAAAGCTATCTGAATATGGCCAGGGAGAATAACGCTTTGGTTGCGCCGGTTGGTCTGGTTTGGCAAAAGGTACGGGAACAGTATCCTTCTATTGATCTCTATGCGGATGAAACTCATCCGAATTTAACTGGCGCATACTTAGCTACTTGTGTATTTTATACGGTTTTTTTCAACGATACTTCAGCGGGACTTGTGCATCCTTCCACAATTGATGGACAAACCGCCTCCGCTATCCAAGGCATCATCGATGAAGTCCGTCAATTGCCAGATTTAGCTAGCGCCCAATCCCTCCATGTTTCTACCGAGAATAAGCCAAGCACGATGGACACAGAAACAACGTCGCTTCCCGATAACCAATCTAATGATCCTTTGTTTCGTGTTGGCTCTGAGATAATCTACCGAAATGACATCCATCCGCCCAAAGGTGAAGAAAAATGGATGAAGCAACACAAATCCTACCAGAATGAGCTTGCGGTTGGTTGGGTGCATAAGAAATTGCGGGATTCTTTTTGCAAACATGCAAATTGTGTCCCCGATGAAAAATATGTTGCTGAGTGGAAAATTTTTATGAAGGATCAGCTTGATGGGATAAGCGCGAGAAGTCAACAAAGAGGAGAAACGGGGTTACCAGAAACAATTGATGAAGAAGCGATGGCACGCCTGGAATTAATCATGGGGGGACCGCCTTCTTATTGGCAAACGAATAAGGCATTATTTGAACATTATGGAGGCCGGATTTTCAAAGGGAACCTCGGTTATTATTCCCCCATTGAAGCCTCCCTGCGTTTATTTCAAGAAATGGAAAGCAAAGGTGAACTGGAGTTTTTTGATCACAAACTTCGCAACAGAGTTATAAAAAATTTTGAAACTTGGATGCTTAGCGCCGTTGAACCGGATGAATTTGAGGATGAACTTCAAAAGCTTTATGGCATGCGTACTCCCTGGGAATATCCGTTCTGGGGCGAGGAAGCGATGGAAGCAATGAGGCAGAAAATAAAAGCAGAGTACGAAGAGCGGCAAAAGAATAAGAAGGAATAAATGTCAATGACTTTATTGGCTAAAACTTAATACTAATACAAACGCAATAAATTCCGTTACGCGTCATTGCGAGGCCGTTAGGCCGAAGCAATCCTTTCGTCGCAGTTAAGATTGCTTCGCTCCCGTTGGTCGCTCGCAATGACACATTACTTATTGCGTTTGTATTAGCAACGAAAATGAGCAATTCATTCGGCCAAATATTCCGCATCACCACCTTCGGCGAGAGCCACGGGCCCGCTGTCGGTGTTATCGTCGACGGCGTCCCGCCCAATCTCCCTTTAACCGAATCGGACATTCAATTTGAATTAGACCGGCGCAAACCCGGCCAAAGCAAAGTCAGCACGCATCGGCGGGAGTCTGACAGGGCAGAGATTCTCTCCGGCGTTTTTGAAGGCAGGACAACCGGTACGCCGGTAGCCATGCTGATTCGCAACGAAGATCAGCGGTCTAAAGATTATGAAGAGATCAAAAATCTTTTGCGGCCGGGGCATGCCGATTACACGTATCTGATGAAATACGGTTTACGGGATTACCGCGGCGGCGGACGCGCCTCCGGACGGGAGACGGCCTGCCGTGTGGCGGCCGGCGCCATCGCCAAAAAGATTTTGAGGGATCAGCAAATCAATGCCGTCGCTTATACGCTGGCCGTCGGCGGCATTTATGCCCAAAAACGTGATTATACGGTTATTGAGAAGAATATCGTGCGCGCCCCGGATTTAGAAGCGGCGCAGCTGATGATAGAAAAGATTGAAGAGGTGCGTAAAAATTGTGATTCCATCGGCGGGATTGTGGAGGCGGTCGTCCACGGCTGTCCGCCGGGACTGGGGGATCCTATTTATGAAAAATTGAACGCCAGGCTGGCGTATGCCCTGCTTTCTATTGGCGCTGTCCGCGGGATCGAGTTTGGGGCAGGGTTTGAGGCCGCCAGGATGCTTGGCTCGAGGCATAACGACAGATTTTATATGGACGGCAAAAAAGTCCGCACCCGCACCAATTATGCCGGCGGGATCTTGGGCGGCATCTCCAACGGCGAGGATATTGTCCTTAGGGTCGCTGTTAAACCAACTTCTTCCATCGCCCAGGAACAGCCGACTGTCTCAGTGGATTTAAAAGATGCGGCTATCGAAGTCAAAGGGCGCCATGACCCCTGTATCTGTCCGCGCATTGTCCCTGTCGTTGAGGCTATGATTGCCCTCACTCTGGTTGATTGTCTGTTGATGCATAAGACTGTCCATGATGGCAAGCGATGAGTGATTTATCACCTCCTCCAGTTGTGCTCATCACAGGTTGTTCCAGCGGTTTTGGTCTTCTGATTGCGGCCCGCCTTTCCTCCAAGGGATATCAGGTCATCGCCACGATGCGCAATTTGACGAAGGAGAACGCCCTTATCAGCGAGGTCAACCGCCGCCAGGCTAAGGTGGATATCCTTCAGATGGATGTCACCGACAAGGGATCCATTGCCCGCGCCGTATCCCAGATGGCCGGCCGTTACGGTCATATTGATGTCTTAGTAAATAATGCCGGCTACGGGGTTGGAGGATTCTTTGAAGATCTGACCGACGAGGAGATCCGCCAGCAGATGGAGACTAATTTTTTCGGCGTCCAGAATGTGACAAGGGCAGTGATTCCTCTGATGCGTCCGCGCAAAAAAGGGAAAATTATCAATGTCTCCAGTGTGGCTGGTTTTTCGACATCACCTGCCTTTGGGGCGTATAACGCCAGTAAATGGGCATTGGAGGCCTTCAGCGAAAGCCTGCGCTACGAGTTAAAATTTTTTGGGATTGATGTCCTTTTGGTCGAACCGGGGACATACAAGACAAAGGTTTTTTATGAGAACGCCCGCTACGCCAAGGGTTTTGATAATCCGCAAAGCCCTTATTATTCCCTCTCCCAGCATCTTAGGAAGAAGGTGATGGCCTATGTGGAGGATTCTCATAAGGACACGGAAGAGGTGGCTGTGCTGGTCGAGAAACTCATCAAAGCCAAGAATCCGCCGTTTCGCAATATCCCCGACCTAGAAGGACAGATTGTTTATATCCTCAGGAGATGCCTCCCGTTTCGTGTTTATAGTTGGATGATCCGAACAATGCTCTTGAAGGGATTCAAGAGGAGTTCCTGATAATTCAGGGTGTCATACCCATACAGTCATGCAAGAATTCTTCCAGACTGCGGCAGGAAAGGTAGGGATTGGTCTTTTTCAGCGAGGCAAGAGTGGCAAACGGTTTGGATCCGTAATTGTGCCCTGGGTAAATAATCGTGGAGTCGGGAAGCTTCAGGATAGTGTTATAGAGGCTGTCGTACATTTGTTTGGGATTCCCGCCGGGAAGGTCGCAACGGCCGCATCCGTCGATAAAAAGCGTATCGCCCGTAAGAAGGGCGTCGCCGCATTTAAAGCACTGTGACCCCGGTGTGTGGCCGGGGGTAAGAATACATTCAAAAAAGATATTGCCCACCCGGATGTTTTGCCGGTCTTCGACTTCCACGACATTGGTGTGTTTTGGTTTATAGAAGGCAGGCTCATGTCTGGAGATGTAGGCCGGCACATCCCGCCGTGATAAGAGCTCTTTTAGGCCGTTGATATGATCCGGATGGCCGTGCGTGAGAAAAACGGCTGTTATGGTGTATCCTTCCCCGTCGGCCTGCGCGCATAAAAAATCCACATCCCAGGCGGGGTCCACAACCGCGATTTCCTTTGCGGCGGAATCTCCGAGGAAATACAGAAAATTCCCCATAGGGCCGACTTCCATCTGCTTGAGGATGAAGTTTTTTTCAATCGCCATAACGGCTCCATTATACAAAAAGACTGCTCATGTGCAATAATTTTTATGAAACGGTTATCAAATGAGCGGGCAGGTGGTATACTTACAGCGTCAAAAGATTCTCAAACGATTTTTTGAAGAGGGGTCAGTTTATGTACAGCGAAAAAATAATCCAGGCCTTAATTGCGTTTGTATTTATCGTTTTGATGATTAAAGTCGTTATCTTCGGGGATCTGTTTCATTCAAACGTCTATAAAGGGAAGGGCTACAGTATGGTGCCCCCTCCTGGATGGGTCGAGATGAAAGATGTCAAGGGCGTGCGGGCCATGATGGAATCTGCTGAAAAGCCTGAGATTGTCACATTCGTCACCCCTGAAAGAATTGCCGGAACGGATATCCCGGAGGCGAGTCTCTCGATTTTAACGGTTAAGTTGGCCAACCCCACTTGGATGGAGGATGAATTTCCCCTCATCGTGGAGGCCTTATCCAAGGCTGGCTACCGCATTAGGACTAAGGGACAAATCCAAATCGATACCCTGATTTCCTGGTGGGTGCTTTACGATGACCCGCGCACCGCCCTTCTGCAGCTGGAATTTTATATGGTTAATGATATTAATCGGCTTTATAAAATTCAGTTTACCACGGGGGCAGAAAATTTTAAAAAGCACCGTCCAGTCTTTGAAGCGGCCAAGGATAGTATCAAGTTTTCATCCAGTCTTTGGTAACGACGGCGTTTCATCCCTCCACCTATGGAATTAGCGCTTGACCGTGGAACAAGCGGAGAATATAATGACTGACAATTAAGGATTCTCTTTAGAAAAGACAGACGGAGGACGTCCCATGGTTTTGTTGGAGTCCATCACCATCCCCTTAGGCACTAAAATGCCTTTTTTCCAACTGAAGGATCCCGAGGGCCGCCTTTATCGCGGGGAAGATCAATGCGGCGAGAGGGGTCTTTTGGTTGTTTTTACCTGCAACCACTGCCCCTATGCGCTGGCCGTCTGGCCGCGCCTCATTCGGCTGGCGAGATACGCCAGGAATCTGAAGATTAACACCGTTGCCATCAATCCCAATATTAATCCCCAATATCCCGACGATGCCCCGGATAAAATGATTAAGAAAATCGAAGAATGGGGTATCGATTTTCCCTACCTGGTCGATGAATCGCAGGAAGCAGCCAGGGCATTTAAGGCCCAGTGTACGCCGGATATTTATCTGTTCAATAAAAATCACGGGCTGGTCTATCATGGGCGCATTGACGATAACTGGCAGGACGAGTACAAGGTCACCAAAGAGGAGCTCAAGGAGGCCTTGAATAATCTGGCTACGGGACAGCCTCTTTCGCCGGATCAAAAGCCGAGCATGGGTTGTTCAATCAAGTGGCGATAGGGCATGCTGGGAGATTGTGGTTGAAACAAGGGGACCTTCGGAAAGAGGGTTCCCTTAATTTTTGCCCCCTCGGGCAAGGTAGCAGGGACGACTCGAGGTCCAAAGGACTTAAGGGTAAGAGGGAGATACGGGGTTAGAAACGATGTTTTGGCAATCGCCGCATAGGAAGAAAATTCTTCTCGAGGACGCCCTGAAGCACATTTATGACTGCGAGTACCGTAAGGTTGATGCCACGACACACTCGCTCGCCGGGGCATTGGGATTGCGCGCCCGAAAGGCGATTGCCCTTGTCGAGAAATTGGAAGAGCGCGGGTTAGTGCATATCGCCGGCAACGGCCTGCATCTCACGCCTCATGGAAGGGCATGGGCATTGCAGGTGATCCGTGCCCACCGTCTCTGGGAGAGTTATCTCTCCAATGAGGTGGGCGTCCCTTTAGAGCGCATTCATGAGCAGGCCGAACACAAAGAACACAACATCACACCGGCGCAGGCTGATGCGCTTGAGGCCAAACTCGGCTATCCCTTGAGGGACCCCCACGGGGATCCGATCCCCTCCGCCAGCCATAAACTCGAGCGCGTGAAAGGGATCCCTTTGACGGACTGGCCTGTCGAAAAATTAGCGCGGATTGTGCATATTGAGGATGAGCCGCAGTTGATCTGCACGCAGATTTTTACCGAAGGACTATTTTTGGATACGGATGTGAAGATCCTTGAATCCGCACAGCGGGGGTTTCACCTTTGGTCCCATGGGCATGAATGCTGGCTGCCGCCGGTGGTCGTGGCCAATATCTATGTGAGGGAGGCCCCTCAGGGAGTGGAGGAAATTCCGGCGCGGCCATTAAGTGCCCTAAGACCCGGCGAGTCAGGAAAGATTATTGCTTTAAACTGCCAGGGGTTGGCCCGTCGGCGATTTCTTGATTTAGGGCTCCTGCCGGGGACACTTGTCGAGGTCGTGATGCGCAGCGCTTTGTTGGAGCCTTTGGCCTATAAGGTGAGGGAGACCATGATTGTCCTGCGCCGCGAACAGGCCGAACAAATTCTCATTCAACCTTTGAAGACGGCATGATGGAAAATATCAAGAAATTAGCGGGATGTTTACGTCAATTAACCTGCGGGGGAGGCGATGCCTGTCCAGGGAATTGGCGGTATTTAGGGGTTGATTTGACGCATTGGGATTATGTGGTGGCCTTGGCGGGAAATCCCAATACCGGCAAAAGCAGCATTTTTAACGCCCTGACGGGCCTGCGGCAGCATACGGGAAATTGGCCGGGAAAGACTGTGATCAGGGCTGAGGGCGGCTTTCAATATGAACATAAGCGCTATAAGCTGATTGACTTGCCCGGGACTTATTCCTTGCTTTCGATGTCGGCCGATGAAGAGATTGCGCGGGATTTTATTCTCTTTGGCCAGCCGGATTGTACTATCGTCATGGTGGATGCCACGTGCCTGGAGCGGAACCTCAATCTGGTTCTGCAGATTCTGGAAATGACAGGCAAGGCCGTGATTGCTTTAAATTTTATGGATGAGGCCAGGCGGAAAAATATGGACATCGACAGCCGGCGGCTTGCCCGGGATTTGGGGGTGCCTGTCGTTGCGACGGTGGCTAAGACGGGCGAGGGAATCCGTCCTTTGATTCTGGAAGCGGTCAATATCGTAACGGGTGCCGTGAAGACTCAGCCGCACAAGGTCGAAAGAAGCGCTGCCCTCAAGCAGGCGATCGAGGAACTGGTGCCTTTTATCGAAAAGATGTGTCCGGGTCTGCCGAGTGCGGATTGGATCGCTGTACGTCTTATTGAGGGGGACATCGGTGTCAGGGAGGCTCTGCTCAGCGGCCGGCTGGCTTCTTGGGGGGAAAAGAAAGACTTGAAAGAAGAAAGGAAAAAGGGACCGAGGCCATGAATGAGGCTGGGGGAATAATCAACCACAAAGAAATCATTGAACATGCGGATCATCTGCGGCGATCCTTGCAGGGGGCATCTCAAGAGGAATTAGCGCAGGCCATTTACAGGGATGCCGAAAATATTTTCAGGCGCGTCGTCCGCCAGAAGGGGGATCGTTACGGCGAATGGGATCGCCTCCTGGATCGCATCTTGACCTCGCCTCTGACGGGCTTGCCTATTATGGTGCTCCTTTTGGCCGTGATATTATGGATTACCATTATTGCGGCTAATTACCCGTCACAGATTTTGGCCCACGCGCTGTTTGGCATAGAAAATCGGGCCGCTATCTTGTTTGAGCAATGGAAGGCGCCGTGGTGGTTAACTGGTTTTTTATGGCACGGCGTTTACCGGGGATTGGCATGGGTGGTCTCTGTGATGCTGCCGCCGATGGCCATTTTTTTCCCTGTTTTCACGATTTTGGAGGATTTTGGATTTCTGCCGCGGGTCGCCTTTAATATGGATCGCCTCTTTCAGAAATGCGGCGCTCACGGGAAACAGGCCCTCACGATGGGGATGGGGTTTGGCTGTAACGCCGCCGGGGTTATTGCCGCACGGATTATCGACTCCCCCCGGGAGCGTTTGATTGCCATTTTGACCAATACGTTTGTCCCTTGCAACGGACGGTTCCCCACCCTTATTATGCTGGCCAATATTTTTGTAGCGGCCGCAGTTCCTTCGGTATGGGCCTCTTTTGCGGCAGCCGGCGCGGTCGTTGGGGTTGTGGGCGTCGGGGTGATATTTACCCTCATCGTTTCAGCCGTTCTTTCCCGGACGATTTTAAAGGGAGAGCCTTCCAGTTTTGTGCTGGAATTGCCGCCTTACCGCCGGCCCAATATCTTGCGCGTTCTCTATACGTCCATCATTGACAGGACGATATTTGTCCTTTACCGTGCGGTCATCATGGCGGTTCCTGCCGGCGGGGTGATTTGGCTTCTGGGGAACATTTACGTGGCCGGAGAGAGCCTCACCTCCTGGATGGCCGGCGCCCTGCAGCCGTTGGGTCAGGCCCTGGGGTTGGACGGTGTGATTATTCTGGCGTATATCATTGCGATTCCGGCCAATGAAATTGTTGTCCCGGTTATCCTGATGGCTTATACGCGCGCCGGCATGATGATCGAAGTGGAAGGGTTGAGCGAGCTGCGGCATCTGTTGGTCGGCGAGTATCATTGGAGTCTTCTGACGGCGGTGTGCTTGATGCTCTTTTCCCTTTTGCATAATCCGTGCTCGACGACGATTTTAACGATTTGGAAGGAAACCCGCAGCGTCAAGTGGACGGCGTTAGGGGCGTTGATGCCGTTAGGGGTGGCTGTCGGCGTCACCTTTATCGTGGCGCAAACGGCAAGGGCACTGGGGTGGGGATAAGTGCGGCGCAGGAAAATACTATTGTCTTTAGGCGGGATAATGTTAAAATGTGCTCCTTAAGGGGAAGAGATATGAAACAGGGATTATTACCTAACGAGATGAGCTTAAGTTATAAACCGTTTCCGGGTTCGCGAAAAATTTATAAGCCTGGCCGTTTGTTCAAGGATATCCGTGTGCCTTTTCGGGAAATCCAATTGACGGCCGATCCCTCCCTTCCGTCCGCTTCCCCCGAATTTTTTGAGGTTTATGACACCTCCGGCCCTTATACCGATACAGATGTTCTTGTCGACATCACTCGCGGCCTGCCGCCGCTGCGTCAGACGTGGATCAAAGAGCGCGGCGATGCGCAGGAAGTATCGGAAACGGTATTTTTCGGCGCGGGACAGCCGCCGCAAGAGTCCTTTTTTAAGGGCGTACGGTTTCCGGTAAGGCGCCGGGCGCTGCGGGCCAAGGCTGGCCGTAACGTCACGCAGATGCATTATGCCCGAAAAGGGATTATCACGCCCGAGATGGAATTTGCGGCCATCCGTGAAGGGTGTCCGGCAGAATTCGTGCGCGATGAAGTCACCCGCGGCCGGGCGATTATCCCCGCGAATATCAACCACCCTGAGAGCGAGCCGATGATTATCGGGCGCCATTTCCTCGTCAAAATCAACGCCAATATCGGCAACTCGGCGGTTTCCTCAAGCATAGCCGAGGAGGTAGAGAAGATGGCCTGGGCCATCCGCTGGGGAGGGGATACGGTGATGGATCTCTCGACGGGCGATCACATCCATGAGACCAGGGAATGGATTATCCGCAACGCCCCTGTGCCTGTCGGAACGGTTCCCATTTATCAGGCCTTGGAAAAAGTCGGCGGCAGGGCCGAGGAGCTCACGTGGGAAATTTACAGGGACACCTTGATTGAGCAGGCCGATCAGGGGGTGGATTATTTTACGGTTCACGCCGGAGTCTTGCTGCGGCATATTCCATTGACGGCGAAACGGCTGACGGGAATCGTTTCGCGCGGAGGCTCTATTTTGGCCAAGTGGTGCTTGGCGCATCACAAGGAAAATTTTCTGTATACCCATTTCGAGGAAATCTGTGAAATAATGGGGCGGTATGATATCTGTTTTTCTTTGGGGGACGGGTTGCGGCCGGGAAGCATCGCGGATGCCAATGATGCGGCGCAGTTTGCCGAGTTGGAGACCTTGGGAGAGTTGACGAAAATTGCCTGGCGCCACGACGTGCAGACGATGATTGAAGGCCCGGGGCACGTTCCAATGCATTTAATCCAGGAAAACATGACGAAGCAATTGGCCGTCTGCCATGAGGCGCCGTTTTATACCTTAGGCCCTCTCACGACGGATGTCGCGCCCGGCTATGATCATATCACCTCCGCCATCGGCGCGGCCATGATCGGTTGGATGGGGACCGCCATGCTCTGTTATGTCACGCCCAAAGAACATTTAGGCCTCCCGAATAAAGAGGATGTCAAACAGGGAATCATCGCCTACAAGATTGCGGCGCATGCGGCGGATCTCGCTAAGGAGCATCGCCAGGCGCGGCAATGGGACGATGCCCTTTCTAAGGCGCGCTTTGAATTCCGCTGGCGCGACCAGTTTGCCTTAAGCCTGGACCCGCAAACCGCCGAGGCCTATCACGACCAGACCCTGTCCTCCGAAGGCGCCAAGCTCGCCCACTTTTGCTCGATGTGCGGCCCGCAGTTCTGCTCGATGAAGATCACGCAGGATGTCCGTAACTATGCCCGGCGAAATGGCCTCGCCGCCGAAACGGCCGTGGAAAAGGGAATGCAGGAGAAGGCCCAAGAATTCCTCGACAGGGGCGCTTGCGTGTATACGCCAACAGCATAACAGGCCAATGACATTATTGACTTGGCATGCTACACTTTGAGCGTTATGAATCAATTAATGAATCGCAAAATGCACGTCGTCTCTTGTCTGCCTGCTGGCCAGGCAGGTATTACGCTTTTTCCCGCGTGGAGAAAGCGTGCAAGAGAAGGTGCGTTTTGATTCATTAATGAAATAAACAATTTTGAAGTTTTCAAAGCCGCCGACTCTTTTAAAAAGATCGGTGGCTTTTTTATTGCCTCCATCCAGGGGGATCAATCTAAAGAGAAAAAAAGGAGGTGCCCATGCGTAACGACGTTATCGCCAGCGACCAAAACGGATCGCGGGTCGCCGACGGGGTGCTCAAGGCGACCTCTTTGATTTACTTCAAAGAGGCCCTCGTCAATGAGCAGTACGAGGACTGTGCGGACTTTATCTGGACAGCCCAAGCCTTCGGCGCGCAGCAAAGTGAAATAAGCCGGATCATCGCCGAGGTCATCCGGACAGACACCGGTCCCAATGAGGCAAATGGGCGCAATAAATCCCGTCGGCGGTTTTAAAGGAGGGAAACCCCAATGATGCCTCATGCGTGTCCATAAAAGGACAGTTCAATTCATTTTGAGCTGTCCTTTTATATTTGAGTCCGACCGAAGCGTCTGGAAACTGCGACAGGAAAGAAACCCCCGACTTCAGTCGGAGGGGGTATCACTCTCGGCGGGGCGAAAGATCTAGATGTGCCCTTGGGAGGTTGTGGTTGGTTTACAGAATTGAAGCTTTACGCCACGGCGAGGAGGACGGCGGGCGCGGCGAAGATGGTTGCGTGCTCGGATACGAAGGCCTCGAGCCGCCCTTTGAATTCCTGCAGTTGTGCGAGCGCCTGGGCGCGGTAGCTTTCCGTTTCCTCAATCATCTTAGGGAAGAGATCCCTGTAGTATTCAATACCTTCCAGCAGATTCTTCTTAAATTCATGGACATGTTCGATTTGTTTCGGGGTTGGGGAGGGCGCGACCTTTTTGACTTCCTTAACGAAGTATTTCACATTGAGCTGTAATTCCTTGATGAACATGTTCGGGCGCGCGACGCCGTTTAAAAGGTTGATTCGCCCGTAGATGTGTCCAACCATTTCGGCCAGCGAGACGATTTTGGAAAAGTAAGCGATATTCGGTCCCGGGCAGATGGCGGTAAAGCGCTTCGGGAGATGCCCATTTCTACCTATGCGATGGTTGATAAGGGGCGATTCCCCCAGATCGTTACAAATGCAGGCCTTCTGGACAATCTCGTGAAACCGTTGGGCAAAGGTGAGGGGATCGAGTTTCAGTTCTCTCAGTTGTTCCAGTCTCAATTTTTGATATTGCCGCGAGGCTGTACAAACGGGTTCCTCGGTAAATTCCATGTTAGAGGCAAGATACCCTTTGGAGCAGGCGCTCCCGGGGCGTCCGGCTTCAATGCGCCGGCGTTTTTCCAATTCGCTTGGGCTTTCCTTGAGGTTGTGAAACGGCACGCCCAGAGGGGATATTTCGCTTAATTCGATATCATTTTCCGTGGCCGCGCAGAGTTTTTGCAGGGTCACTTGATCCACATTGGTCGCCTCGGGACACAGCAAAAACGGTGTCGCCCAGCCGGTGCCGTCAACTTGGTAGAATTCCAGCAGGAATTGATCTTCCTTGGCCGTGCTGATGCCGCCCTGGGTGGTGATCCGGGTGTCCGGCGATTCATCAAAGGTTTTCAAATTCTTCGCTTTCAGGGCTTCATTGCAGAGTTTGAGAATCGCGGCCACGAGCTCGTTTTTTTTCTTTTTAAATTCTTCGAGGATCGGACCTAAAAGATAGCCATCGGAAACAAATGCGTGGCCTCCGCAGTTAAGACCAGATTCGATGCGGTATTCCGAAACCCACAATCCTTTCTTGGCCAGGAACGAGCCCTGGATAAAGGAGGATCGGTAGTCGCTTACTTTCAGGATAATCCGTTTTTTGATTGTCCCTGTGGTATCCGCATAGAAATCTTTGAATTTTTCGATGTAGGTGTACAGCCGCCGGTTGATCCCTGCGGAGAAAACGATGGCCGAATTGAGCTTACTTTGGGCATAGCCGCGCAGCGCCGCCAGGGCGTCGGAGTATTCCTGCGGCAGCAGCGTTTTATCCTTCGCGAAGTTAGCACGGTCGAGCTTGGTCATGATATTGACGTCAATGCTGCCCGCCTTCATCCGCGAGCGCAGCTCCGCTTGTCTTTGTTCTTTGATAGCCGGGTCTTTTTCTTGAAGCATTTGGGCGTATTGCGCTTTTAAAGGCGAGGTCTCCGATAGCATCTCAAAATATTTTGTCGCTTCGCTGCCGGGGGTAAAGTTGGAATCCCTGACCGTTTCAAACTCCTTTTGAACAATTTCGTCAACGAGGTCGAGATAAGCGGTGATGCGCCTGGCCCGGTGATCGACGTCATCTTTGGTGATGGGGAGGCAGGCCTTGCCATAGACGCCGCAGTAATACCGGCGCATATCCTCGATGAGGGCATCATCAACGAGTGAAATGACGGAGGAGATGCCGTATTTGGCCACTTTAATGGGGGTGTCAATCGAGAAGCCTGTCCCCATGACCGGGATGTGAAAGGAGTGAATATTTCCCCGTTTACAATTCGTAGGAGTTGTGGTATCGTTCATGGTGTTATAGGATACACTATTTACCGGTGAATAGCAAAGGAAATAATCGAAATGGACCAGGCCTTCTATAATCAACTGGCCATGCGCAGTATCGCTGATGAAACCCTGCCGCGGGATAGGGCATGGGATATTTTGATATCTGATACCCTGAAGTTGCTGCCGTTACTGAATGCCGCCTTTGAGGTGCGCCGGGCGTTTTTCGGCCATGAGGTCTTGATTCACATCCTTAATAATGCCCAAAACGGCTATTGCCCTGAGGACTGCCGTTATTGCGCCCAGGCGAAGACCTCGCATGCCTCCATAGAAGAGTATCCCTTAAAATCTGATGAGGAAATTTTGGCTGAGGCCAAAGAATCTTATGAGAAAGGGGCCTCTTGTTACTGCATGGTCTTTGCCGGCCGCGGGCCTTCCCAGAAACGCACGGAACACCTTGCCCGTCTTATCCGCCGGATAAAATCTCAATATCCTTCTCTGGAGATTTGTGTTTCCGCCGGTCTTCTCGATGAGGAAAAGGCGTATGTTTTGAAAGAGGCGGGGCTGGATCGTCTTAACCATAATCTCAATACCTCGGCGCGGCATTATCCGAAAATCTGCACGACGCATACCTATGAAGACCGCCTGCACACGCTCAAGGCCGCCCGGCAGGCGGGTCTTTCAATTTGTTCCGGTCTTATTGTGGGGATGGGGGAGACAGCGGAAGACATCCTGGAAGTGGCTTATACCCTGCGGGAGATGAACGTTGAATCTATCCCGGTTAATTTTTACATGCCGATTGCCGGCAGCGGGCTGGGTATGGGTGAGTTTAGAAGGCTTCATTTGTCTCCCGAGTATTGCCTGCGGGTCCTATGCGTGTTTCGTTTCCTGAACCCGAAGGCCGAGATCCGCATGGCCGCCGGCCGGGAGTTGTATTTGCGCGATATGCAGGTGATGGGCCTTTATCCGGCCAATTCCTTATTTTTAGACGGCTATTTAAATGCAAGGGGAGAGGCCAGGAGGCGCACCTTGCAGATGATTCAGGATGCGGGTTTTACGATTCGTTCGGAATATCCATTGGACGAACTTCTTGACAAGGAGATATCTTCTCCGGAGGGGGGGTCTCCTTGCAGGCAGCCTGCATCTCAGGTCCCCCTCAAAGGCTGGCAGGAGCTGCGGCCGTCCGCCTCTTTACTGGATCCCCGTCGCTGATTTAAGGGAATCCATCGCCGCTTGGCTCCTCGGGACGAGGGGGCGCAGACACTCCGATCCGATAATTTTCTTGTTGCTATTATTTTTAAAAATGCTATATTAGGGAAAATATAAAGGCTGTTTAAAAGAGTATTTTTTGCAGGACATTTATATAGAGATGTCTGTACAGAGAGCACCTGTATCACGCTTTGAGCTGTTGATGGATGCCGGTTCCGGGGCGCAAAAAGCGGGTGATATCCTCATCCGCGCCTTTGCCAAGACAGGCCGATACGTCTTCATCGAGCCTATGATTCCCGCCGAAATCAACCCGCCTGCCAGGACACGCGCCGCCCTCTCGGGTGTTATTATCCGTGTCGCCGATTTCGACCTCATGAATATTGGAAACAATACGGATATTATCCTTGCGGCCCACGAGGTGGTGCTGGACCGCCGCTTGGATGATGAGGAGCACAACCCCAACTGCCGTGTGTTGTTGGACATGGGAGATAAAAAACTCAACGAAGAGGCCTACGAGAGTGTCTGTAAGCGCGTCTCCCAATTGGGCCTCAGCATTTATCCCTTCGAGGTTGTTGAGGAAGCCACGGCGATCATCAAGTCTTTCGGCGGCAGGGGAAAGAATATGTATTATCTGGGCATGCTCAGTTGCATCTACGGGGCGCCCGAGGATGTCGTTATTCAGGAGATCAAATTATCGTTCGGCAAGAAACTCGACGAGACCCTGATGAGCAAGAACGTGAGTCTCTTCCATGCCGGTTTTCACTACGCTAAGGAGAATATTCATTTCTCCTATGAGATCGCGGGGGATTCCCATAAAAACGGCAAAGAAAAAATTTTTATTGACGGGAATTCGGCTGTCAGCATGGGGATTATTGACGCGGGCATAAAACTCATCAGCGGTTATCCGATTACGCCCGCCTCATCTATCCTGCATACGCTGGCCAGTGTTTTTTCCTCCTACGGCGGCATTGTCCATCAGGCGGAAGACGAGATTGCCGCTATCGGGACCGCCATCGGTTCTTATTTCGGCGGGGTGCCGGCTTTGACATGCACCTCCGGCCCGGGGCTTTCCCTGAAACAGGAGTTTATCGGTTATGCCTCGGCCGCGGAGATCCCCCTGATCATTGTGGATGTCCAGCGCGGCGGCCCCTCGACAGGCATGCCCACGAAGACCGAACAGTCCGATCTCCTGGCGGCTTTATACGGAAGCCACGGGGACAACACCAAAATTTTGATCAGCGTCGGCGATATCACGGACTGTTTTTATGCCCCGCACCTCGCCCGTTATCTGGCCGAGAAGCTCAGACTGCCGGTTTTTATTATGAGCGATTTCCAAATAGCCAACAGCTATAAGGTATTGGACAAGCTGTCTGTATTCCAGATGGAGACAATCGAAGATATTCCGGATTTTATTTTTCAGCATTTCGGCCTGAGCCGTTTGCCGGATCATATTGAAATGGTCCGCACCGAACAGGCCGATCCGGGCACGCCGGGGAAGATGCGCCGCGTCACAGGGCTGAATACGGACGAGAGCGGCTCCGTGAACTATTTTTCGATGGCCAGCCAGCGCTCTCATGCCATCCGCAATGAAAAGGTTCATCATGTGCGCCGGGCCCTCGGAAAACCCAAATTGATGGGCCGGGAAGAGGGGGATTTGCTGGTTGTCGGATGGGGAAGCGCCCGCGGCGCCATCGAGGAGGCCATGCGTTTTTGCCAGCAGGAGGGTTTGGCCGTGAGCGGCATGTGTCTTAAGATTGTTTATCCGCTTCCGTTGATGCTTAAAGAAATCTTCTCAAGGTTTAAGAAAGTGGTGACGGTTGAGCTCGCCTACGGCGATGAATATAAGATCCCGCCTCTGGCCATGTTTTTGCGTTCCCAGACGCTGGTTGACGTTGAAGCGATGATCTCAGGGGCCACAGGAAGACCGATCACCCCTAGGATGATAAGAACAAAAGTACAGGAGCTCTTAAGTGGCTGTGCTGTCCGATAAATCATTGCCGGAAAATCCTTTGACTTTGAAGGATCTCAATACGGAAAATCCCCGATGGTGCCCGGGGTGCGGCGATTTCGGCGTTCTCATGGGGTTCAAGCGTTTTTTGGTTGACGAGCAGCTGCCCGCCCACATGACGGTAAATGTTTCCGGCATCGGCTGTTCGGGGCGGGTGCCTTTCTACGTCAATACCTACGGCGTTCATGCCATTCACGGCCGGCCTATTCCGGTCGCCTTAGGGCTTGCTTTGAGCCGGCCGGATCTGAACCTCTTTGTCCATTCGGGCGACGGCGATGCTCTCAGCATCGGCGGCAACCATCTCATTCACGGGATCAATAAGAATTTTAATTGTAACTTAATTATTTATGATAACGAGATTTATGCCTTGACCAAGAACCAGTCGTCTCCGACGACCCGCAAAGGGCATCCGACCATGACTCAGCCTAAGGGGACATTTTTAGATCCTGTGGTCCCCATCATGTTCGCGCTGGGACTGGGGGCATCTTTTGCGGCCTCAACCGCCGACTGGCTTCCGGATCACCTGGTCAATACCCTGAAGGCCGCCTATGCGCATAAGGGATTCTCCCTGGTTCATGTTTATCAGAGATGCCCCCATTTTGATTCCCAGAATTTTGACACCAAATCTTCGGCCTGGCTTTCTTTTTTAACGCATGAGAAGGGCATCCCGCCGGATAAGCGCTTCGCGGATAAAGCGGAAATCATTGTGCATGACCCGGGAAATAAAGAACAGGCGTTTAAATACGCTGACAGCAAGCACACCTATTTGGGGCTGTTTTATTGCGATCCCGATAAGCCCCGTTACGATGAAATGCTTCAGAAGAGATTGGCCGAAACGCCTCCAAGGCCGCGCTCAGGGATATTGGATGGGTATAAGATATAATGGAGAATATCGTTATCATCGGTTCCGGTCCCGCGGCGCACACGGCGGCTATTTATTCCGCCCGTGCGAGGCTTAATCCCTTGATGTATGAGGGGATGATGGCCGGCGGTGTTGCCGCCGGGGGGCAGCTCACCACCACGACCGAGGTCGAGAACTATCCGGGATTTCCAGAAGGTATCAGCGGACCGGAGTTGATGGTCAAGATGCGCGAGCAGTCCGTTCGTTGCGGGGCGCGCATCGAGACTAAGACGGTTGATAGGGTTGATTTAGGCAGGGGCGGGTCGCGACCCGCCCCT
>MHGQ01000026.1:30073-47882 GCA_001805645.1 Omnitrophica WOR_2 bacterium RIFCSPHIGHO2_02_FULL_50_17
GGCGCCACCGCCAAACGCCTCGGGATTCCCGGCGAGGACAGGTTGTGGCAGAAGGGGGTTTCGGCGTGCGCGGTCTGCGACGGCGGGCTTCCCATTTTCCGCAATAAGGTTTTGGTTGTGATCGGCGGGGGGGACACCGCCTGTGAGGAGGCGCTTTATCTGACCAAGTTCGCCGGTAAAGTGATTATGCTGGTGCGCCGGGATGTTTTGCGGGCTTCCAAGGCCATGCAGGAGAGGGTGAGGGTGCTTTCAGACAAGAAAATTGAGGTCAGATGGAATACCAATCCCCTGGAAGCCCGCGGCCAGCAGAAATTGGAGGCCGTCAGGGTCAAGAATAATAAAACCGGGGAGGAATCCATCCTTGAGGCCGGGGGCCTCTTTTACGCTATCGGACACCAGCCCAACACCGCTTTTCTCAGCGGCCAACTCGCGTTGGATGAAGTCGGGTATATCAAAACCGTCCCCGGCACCACCAAAACCAGCGTCGAAGGCGCCTTCGCCTGCGGGGATGTCCAGGACAAGGTCTACCGCCAGGCCGTGACCGCGGCCGGCTCCGGCTGCATGGCCGCGCTCGAGGCCGAGCGATATCTCTCCGAACATAAGATATAATTTTTTACAGTCTTATCTGTAATTATCCCAAACGGTTACGGTTCCCCACAAAGCCCTGCCCTTGACAAGGGCGAAAGATATGTTATCTTTTCTCTATTATCTTTCAAGAAAACGCTTGCCCGCCAAAAAACTGTTATTTTGGGTGAGGTCTCGTTAGCCCAGCCGCGGGTTGTCAACTTTTTGATAAGAGGAGAAACGATGATCGTTTCAATCCAAAAAAGAAGCGCAAGCTTACCTCACAAAATTTTATCCAGCTTCATCGCCTTCACGTTTATCTTCAGCCTTATCCTTCCGCCGGGCTATGCGCAAGTAGGGACAGGTTTCAAACCTGTCCCTACCATATTAAATTTACCCGCTCCCGGCGCCATGGTTACCCCGAGTGCCGCATTTACTCCGACTTTGATTAAAGGTCTCACCATCCATCCTGAAAATCCCCTCGAGTTCGATTTTATTGTGGAAAAAGAGGATAACCCGCCCCAAGGAGAAGAGTTTAATAAAGAATCCATGAAGCTGGTTAAATATTTCCTGGCTTCCTTGACTGTGCCCGAAGACCAGATGTGGGTCAACCTTTCGCCTTATGAGAATGACCGGATTATATCGGGGAATTTAGGCGCAACCGAGATGGGCAAGGACATGCTGGCCCAGGATTATATCCTCAAGCAACTGACGGCCTCGTTGATGTATCCCGAGAATGAATTGGGCAAGAAGTTCTGGGACCGGATTTACAAGAAGGCGTATGACAAATACGGCACCACCGAAATCCCGATGAACACCTTTAACAAGGTCTGGATTGTGCCGCAGAAGGCGGTTGTCTACGAACACGGCAACAGCGCGTTTGTCATCAAGAGCCACCTCAAGGTTATGTTGGAGGAAGATTACGAGGCGTCCCGTCATAATCAGTCTGACGCCGAGTCCCGAGCCTCTCGCGAAGAATTGTCGGAGGCGAGGGATGAAGCGCCTATACAGTTGAAGTCCCTCGTCCCGGGAAGTCAGACAAGCGGGACTCGGGATGACTTCAATAGCCCGGCGGTTACTCAAGTGATACGGGAAGTTTTGATACCAGCTATTGAAGTCGAAGTCAACGCAGGCGAAACATTCGCCAATCTGCGCCAGATTTACAATTCCATGATTCTCGCCACGTGGTACAAGAAGAAATTGAAGGCAGGGACAGGTCGCGACCTGTCCCTGCTTGGACAGGTTTACGTGGACAAAGGCAGGACCCGGGGCGTTGACCTGAAGGATCCGCAGGTCAATCAGAAGATTTATGAGCAGTACATTGAGGCCTTCAAGAAAGGCGTTTATAACTACATCAAGGAAGATTACGACCCGGCCACGAAGGAAATCATCCCCCGGAAATACTTCTCCGGCGGGGCGGTTGGACTAAAGGAATCCAATTTAACGACACTTTACCGCCTGCCCGCCCGCCAGCAGGAAGAGATCATCAGCGCCTTCAGGGATATCGGCAACACCCCCGGCGCAAGATTTAATAACTTAAAAATCAAATTGTACGAAATCGCCGAGGCCAACGAGATCTCCGAAGCCGTAATGACGGAGATTGTCAAAGGGGTCGAAAATACCACCGCCGATGAAGCGCAAAATCTGTTCGTTGGTGAATCTTCCGTCTCGTCACCGGTGATGGTCGATGGACAGACGCCTGCTGAATCGTTCAAATCTGTCGGATTCAAAGATGATCTCGCTTCCATGATCTCCGGGACGATTGGGTTGGCTTTTGAAGTACGTCGACATTTCCGGGACAGGCGTAATATCAGCAAAGACGAATCGATCATCCAGCGCGTTGTTTTTGCCTTGCGGGGTAATGAGAATATCCGTGAAATTAAAGTCGCGGGGGAACCCGCGGCGCGGGTTAACCGGGGAACAGGAGAATATAGCGTCATTATCGCGCAGGATTATTCCATGGTCGAAAGAAAATCAGGTTTCAGTGCAGGGACAATGCTGGGCGTATATAAAGAAGCGGAATTAATCGGTTCTATTTTTTTCCTTAATGGACCCATCACCACCATGGCTGTTACCGATGGAAAGAGGATCGCGCATTACGCTTATGATGGGGAGCAGTTCGTAATCCGGAGCGATGTCGCGATCGATCTCAGCGCTCCGACAGGGAAAGATTCTCCGTCCGCTTTAGGGGGAGTATATACAGAATGGCCGCAGCTGTTCCAGGATTATTATCTGGTTCACGGCAGAGGCGTTCCCGGAAGTCAGGAGGCCGCGCTCAAGACCCGTTACAGCGGTGTTCTGGGGGAAGATGGTTTGGTGCACGGGGCGACCGGGGCCAATCTTTATGAGATCCTTGTTAACAATGGGTTTTTAACTGAGATCGTTAGCCTGGAACAGGCAAAAATATTATCTCTTTTCGCGCAAGGGGCCGGCGGATCCGCGTTCATCATGACAGCGGGTGGCCCTGAATCCCCGAGAGATCTTCCGGGCGAGATGCCGGCCGTGCAGGTCTATCTGGGCAACAAGGATGCGGTTGGAAAGTTGAGCGCTTATTTTGAAGCAAGAAAGGGAGAGTATGCTCCTAAAGAACTTAGGCCGCGTTTTTTGCCGGTTTTCAAAAAAGTTGAAGTTGTAAGTCCGTTCCATGCGGTCAAATTGGAGGATTTCTTGCGTTTGGAAGTTCCCGACATGGATGAAAGGCCGGATCTTATCGGGGCCGTTATGGCCGTCGCGCAAGCGGCGCAAAAAGTAGGGGCGATGTATGTCACCGGATCCCGCGCGACCGGTCAAATAGATTCCGGCGGGGCAAAGCAACTGGCTATAGATGAGCAAACTGATCAGCTGTTTATGAATGCCCTGCGGCCATGGATAAAAGAATATTATTCCGAGGACCTGGGGCATGTGGTTGATTTCAACGGAGATGGCATCAGATTGAGGGTTATGATAGACGCCCTTGACGGCTCTTCAAGGGTCAGAGGAAACGGCGGTTCGGGGACGATCGTTAATTTCAGGAAGTTTCTCCCGGATATTCCGCTCGAAGAGCAAACCGGCAAGGAAATTGTCGCGTCCATGATTATTGCCCATGGGATCACACCGAAACTCATTCTTGCCATTGAAGGGACGGGTGTTTATGAATTCATTCTGGATGAAGGGACATTTTATGGTGCGCGGGCGATCGATTTAAGCCAGCCGAAGATCCAGGAAAAAGGGCTTCGCATAGCTTTGGGCGGCGAACGCCCCGCATGGCCGAAAGGTTTTTCGGAACTTGTTGACCAATGGATCCAGCAAGGGGCGATCCCCGGTTATAGCGGGGCTCTTGTGACCGATATTTGGGGGGCTATTAATCATATGTTAGACGGCGGGCACGCGATCTTTTCTTATCCCGCTAATAAACTAAGAGTAAAATCAGAGCTCCAAGCCATCGCCTACTTATTTAAGGTAGCGGGGGGGGCGAATTTAACTTACCGTCATACGGATGGGAAAGAGGCTCAAGGGTTGACCGATCTTCTTGATGTCGCGTTAACGCCGGAACCTGATCCAGCGAAACAGCAGAAAGCCCCCAGCGCCTTCGGGGACGCGCAAACGATCCAGGGAATGAGATCTACCCTGGCCGGCTCCTCGCCGGTGGGGGATATTTATACTCTTTGGGAGGAATTGAATAAAACAGGAGCAAAAGATAATGATACAAGAGTGGTGAAATTTGTTAATTATCTACGATCAATACTAGACGATCCTCACACGAGGGTGCGGATGGCGGAAGGATTAACGTCCGGGCAAAGAGATCGTTTGAAAGCGGTAAATAATTTTCTATTAGCAAGAGACATTGAACAAAGATATCTGACATTCAGCACTAATTTAAATTTCGTTTATTATTGGTATCAGTTCGTTCCTCTCGAAGAAGGCAACAAGATTAAATATATAGACGAGAGGACAGAATACGATTTATGGAATAGGACGTCTCATCGTTATAATGTGCTTGGAATCCCCAAAATTTTTTTGGATTCGGATCCGCAGGATTTAGGCAATACTATCGAAGCTTGGTTAGTGGATTCACATAAGGATAGAAAGAGTGAAATTTACAAGAGCTGGGCGGCTGAAGATATTATAAATGCTATTGAAGGAAAGCCACTTGCCTCCTCGCCGGTGGCGGTGGAAGACACTATTTTTCGAACCCGTAGGAGCGGGGTTCTCATGCATATTACTTCGCTCCCTTCGAAGTATGGAAACGGTGATCTGGGTCCGCAGGCGTATCAATTCGTCGATTTCCTCGCTGAAACCGGTCAGACCATTTGGCAGCATTTGCCGATTGGCCCGACCAATCCAGGCGATAATTCGCCTTACAACAGCCCTTCGCCTAATGCCGGCAATAAATTGTTTATCAGCCCGGAACTGTTATTTCAGGATAGATTGTTGGATCAGGAAGATCTTGATTCGGCGCCGGAATTCCCTGAAGGGAGAACCTCGGATCAACAGGCCCGTGCGTATAAAGATAAAATTCTGGGAAAGGCGTTTCAATATTTTAGAGAAAAGCCTGAATGGCGCGATGAATTCGATGCTTTCGTCCGCGACAACGCTTACTGGCTGGAAGAATACGCTTTGATGGAAACATTAAAGAAAGGAAAAGGTGGCCAGCCATGGTTTCGATGGGAAGAGGGGGACCACAAATTTCATAAAGAGGGCGGACTAAGGGAATTTATTTCCCGGCATCAGGATGCCATCAACCAAGTTCGGTTTGAGCAGTTTATATTTAACAAACAATGGCACGCCTTAAAAGCGTATGCCAACGCGAAAGGTATCAAACTCTTCGGCGATATGCCGATTTATGTGCCCAGGGAAAGTGAGGCCGTCTGGGCCAACCCCCATTTGTTTAAACTGGACACTCAATTGGAGCCGACCGGCGTCTCGGGTGTGCCGCCGGATTATTTCAGCCCTACCGGCCAATTATGGAACCATCCCGTTTATCGGTGGGAGGCCCATCAGCGGGAGGGGTTTCAATGGTGGAAAAACCGTCTGCGTCGTCAATTGGATTTATATGATTACATACGCGTCGACCATTTCCGCGGGCTGGTGCAGTATTGGGAAGTGCCGCCCGGCGCGAAAACAGCGATGGCAGAGGAAGGGGCGAAGTGGCAGGACGTCCCAACAAACGCCTTGCTTGATGCGCTCAAAGAAGAATTTGGAGAACTGCCGATCATTGCTGAAGACTTGGGAGAAATTACACCGGACGTGATTGAAGCGAGGGACAAATACGGCCTTCCGGGATTACGCATCCTGCATTTCGCCTTTGGGGATAAAGGCGATGAATGGGAAAAAAATCCCTTTTTGCCTCATAATTACGCGGTCAATACCGTTGCCTACACGGGAACACACGACAATAACACGACAAGCGGGTGGCTGAAGGAAGACGCAGACGGGTTGGCGAGGCAACGCCTTGAGGAATATTTAAGGGAACAAGGACATGAATCCAATGAAGGCGGAATTTATTGGACATTGATCGAAATGGCAATGGATTCAGTTGCGGCAGCAACTATTTTTCCTGTTCAGGATGTATTGGGATTAGGAGCCGAGCACCGGATGAATCGTCCCGGCGAAGCAGAAGGACATTGGCGCTGGCAGATGACCACCGAACAGTTTAAGAAATTGGCAGACGAAGGCGTTAAATTGCGCAAACTGACGGAATCCAGCGGAAGGGCATCCGTCTCCTCGCCGGTTTCGTTTAAAGGGATCAGCCAGAAGGCGGGAGAAAAGCTTTTTGACATAATGCCTTTAACAGAGGAGGAACGCTCGAAAATAGAGATGGTTACTGTTATGCGGGGAGAAGGTCTGGTCTATGAGCGTCAGGCGTTTGTTGTCCTTCCGGGAGGAAGACACCTGAAGGTATATTTAACGCCGAAAACCGTAAGGGCATTGGAGGATGCTGTGAAGGCAGGGAATAGTATAGAAAACACTATCGGGGAAGAATTTGACAGACTTAACAATGAGACGACAGATCCCGAAGTTATTTTAGATGAGGTTCGCATGGCAGGAAAAGGCTCGGGTGTTTCTTCCAGCCCAATGGCAGGCGGTACATTCAGAAAAGGCGGTATCGACTTGAACCCCGCGTTGCTGGATTTGCAGATCAAGCGCGACGGGAATGGCGTGCCGCTGCCCTTGCCGATGCAGCCGATTGAAAACATGCATATCGAAGGCTTCCTGCCCATCATTATCAACGTCACGCCGATTACAAATCTGCCGTTATTATTAGGACTGGCCGATACTGAATCAGACGCAGAGGAGACAAGACCGACCTTGAAAGCTCGCGAGCCGGAAGAGATTAGTTCGTTGACTGTGCCCCTTTCCATTTGAATTTCCCTCCGCCCTATGTTACCATATCTGCATTATGCCTCACGCGAACGACGATTTTTCCATTCCTAAGTCTGAATCCTGGCGGATGTTTGACGCCATCTCTCCGCGGTATGACATCCTTAACCGCTTGTTGTCGTTCGGGTTGGATATTGCTTGGCGCAAGAAAATGATTCGGTTCTTGCCGGACAACGCAGGGATGGGTCTAGACCTGTCTCTGCTGGATTTGGCCACGGGCACGGCGGATGTCCTTCTGGCGCTGGTGCGAAGGAATCAGAATATCAGCCGGGCTGTAGGGATTGACTTGGCCGACAAAATGCTCGCCATCGGCCGGGAGAAAATCGCGCGGGCCAATCTTTCCGATAAGATCACGTTAGCCCACGGTGACGCCAACCATATCCCGTTTGAGGACAACGCGTTTGATGCGGTTACCATTGCCTTTGGCATCCGCAATGTGGAGGATCATAACCTGGTTTTAAGGGAAATGCGCCGCGTTTTAAAAGCCAGTGGCTGGGCGCTCATTCTGGAGTTTTCACTGCCTGAGAATAAGATTTTACGCGGTCTGCATCTATTTTATCTGCGTACAGTTGTGCCTCTTGTTGGCGGGCTGATTTCCGGCAATTTCCGGGCCTATCGCTATTTAAATCAAACTATCGAGACATTTCCTTATGGCGATGATTTTTGCGCCCTGATGGAATTTTGCGGTTTTAAAAAGGTTAAGGCCCATCCCTTGATGGGCGGGGTGGCGAGCATTTATGTGGGAGAAAAATAGGGATCTGTTATGATTACCCTTTTCCGTACCGACCAGATTTATGAGTTAGACCAAATCAAGGACGTCTTAGCCCCGCATATCCGTTCTCTCCCAGCCCGGATTGCGTCCGTCGGCGTGCCGTTAAAGATTTTGCGTTATGAATTTCCCTGCGCGCCCGTGGATATCCTGACGTGGTTGCACAATCAACATGTCCCTTATAAAATATATTGGGGGTCCCGTGCTGGCGGTTTTGAGATGGGCGGTATCGGTGTTGCCGACGTCCTGGAAGGAAAAGGTTCCGTTGATTATGCTGAGGTTTTTGCCTATATGGAAGACCGGCTGTCCGCGGACAACCCGGACATTCGCTATTACGGCGGGATGCGGTTTGATCATTCGCCGGCCAACCCCGATTGGGCCGCTTTCGGCAGCTATCGGTTCGTCGTACCGCGTTTCGAGTTTTTTAAAACCGGCGCGCGGACGTCCCTGGCGTTTAATATCGCTTTCAAGGATATTAGCCCGGAGAATATTGACGCGATTGTCAGGGAACTGGACGCCGTTGATTTTTCGCCGCGGACAACCTACCG
The DNA here is from genome assembly GCA_001805645.1 of Omnitrophica WOR_2 bacterium RIFCSPHIGHO2_02_FULL_50_17. Taxonomy (GTDB): domain Bacteria; phylum Omnitrophota; class Gorgyraeia; order Zapsychrales; family Zapsychraceae; genus O2-FULL-52-10. The sequence goes on from MHGQ01000026.1 coordinate 38,315, forward strand.
CCGCCCGCCGAAGGTCACGGCCCGGCGCGATTATCCCGACCGGCGGGGATGGGAGAGCGCCTTTGCGAAAGTGAAAAACAGCGACGGCAAATTTTGGTACGAAAAAATCGTCCTAGCGCGTAAATCTGTTTTCAATTTTGACGTTTATATCAATCCCAGCGCACTTCTCAAGCATCTGAAGGATAAAACTCCGCAGTGTTTTCATTTCTGTTTCCAGACGGACAAGACAACGGCGTTTTTGGGTGCCAGCCCCGAGCGGTTGTACAAACGAACCGGCGATAAAATTGAGACGGAGGCGGTGGCCGGGACAAGTCCGCGCGGGGTCACCCGCGAAGGAGACGTCGTCCTCGAGAAGGAATTGTTGAGTTGTTCGAAAAACGCCTTGGAACACCGTTATGTTGTCGACGCTATCCGGGAAGCCTTGGACGAATTGTGCACCGACGTCCGCGCGGACACAAAGGCGCGGCCGGTCAAGCTTGAAGGCGGCCAGCATCTGGTGACGAATTTTGAAGGGACGTTGCGCCCCGGTGTCTGTGATGATGAGATCGTCGGCCGACTGCATCCGACACCGGCCGTTGCCGGATGTCCCAAGGAAGAAGCGATGGCCGCGATCAAAGAGATTGAACCTTTCGATCGGGGCTGGTACGCCGGCCCCGTCGGTTACGTTGGGTACGATGCAGCCGAATTCGCCGTCGGCATCCGCTCGGCGCTGGTCAACCACGACAAGCTTTCACTTTACGCCGGGGCGGGAATCGTGGAAGGCTCGACGGCGGAGAGGGAATGGAAGGAAATTGAAACTAAAATTGGAAATTTTATAGAGGTGTTTAATAAAAAGTAGATGAAAAGCCCTAACATAAATTGCCTCTGGGCATCTTTAATAGTCGAAGAACTCATCCGCAACGGCGTCGATTATTTTTGTTTATCACCCGGCTCACGATCATCTCCTCTGGCGGTTGCGGTGGCGACAAATCCGCTAGCCAAAAGTTTTGTCCACTTCGATGAGCGCGGGATGGCGTTTCATGCGCTAGGATGTGTTTCCGCGACGGGGAAGGCGGGCTGTGTCATTACCACTTCCGGCACGGCGGCGGCTAATTTGCTGCCCGCCATTGTTGAGGCCTCCAAAAAAAAACTTCCTCTGATTATCCTGACCGGCGACCGCCCTCCCGAACTGCGCGCCACGGGCGCCAATCAGACAATCGACCAAGTCAAGATCTTCGGGGAATACGTCCGGTGGTTTTTTGACTTGCCGTGCCCGACAACCGATATCCCGCCGTGTTTTGTTTTAACGACGATTGATCAGGCGGTTTTCCGCGCCAACGGTGAATTAAAAGGCCCGGTGCATCTCAATTGCATGTACCGCGAACCGCTGGCCCCGGTTAAGTCTAATAAAGGTCTTGCGTCGTATATCTCCCCGATTAAGCGCTGGCTGAATGGGCGATCCCCGTATACGTCGTATATTGCATCGGAGAAAAAACTCAGCGTGAATACCGTTAACGCCATTGTTCAGCAGATTTGCGGCATTAAGCGTGGAATCATTGCTGTCGGCAAGCTCGGCAGCCAGAAAGAGCAAAGAAGCGTGCTCGCTTTGGCCGAGAAATTAAACTGGCCGGTCTTCGCGGATGTAACGAGCGGCCTGCGCCTGGGATGTTCGCATAAAAATGTCATCTCCTATTTCGACCAGATATTATTGTCGCCGCGTTTCAAGAAGAGTCTGAAGGTTGACGGCGTGCTCCATCTGGGAGGCCGCATCACCTCCCAACGCTGGTATGAACTGGTTGAGAGGGTTAAACCATCCTCTTACATTATGGTGCTTGCGCATCCCTTGCGTAACGACCCTTTGCACGGCGTAACATTGCGGGTTCAGGCCCGCGCGGAGGATTTTTGCGCCGCGCTCTTAAAAAAACAGTTGCGGCGAAATCCCGGCACGCTCGTCGCTTCCTTAAGTAAATTGAACCAAAAGATTGATGCGGTTGTTGAAATCTATTTTGCCGGTCAATCGACGCTGAACGAAGCGGCTGTGGCGCGGCTGGTGACGCAATATATTCCGGCCGACAGCGGTTTATTCCTGGCCAGCAGCCTGCCGATTCGGGAAGTGGATATGTACGGCGACCCAAAGGGGAATCCGGTGACGGTCAGCGCTAACCGCGGCGCTAGCGGCATCGACGGCACCGTCGCCAGTGCCTGCGGCTTCAGCGCGGGGCTTCAAAAACGGCTGACATTACTCATCGGTGATTTGGCGCTGCTACATGATTTAAATTCCCTGGCCATGCTTAAAAATGCGCCCCAGCCGCTGATCATTGTGGCGCTGAACAACGATGGCGGCGGGATTTTTAACTTTTTACCGATTGCGCAATTTAAGAACGGCTTTGAGAAATTCTTCGGCACCCCGCACGGACTGACATTTGAGGCCGCGGCAGAGATGTTTGATTTGAATTACACTTCTCCGGCAACGCATGAAGAATTTACGCGTGCGTACAAAATTGCGTTGGAAAGCAGAACATCCACATTAATTGAGATCACCAGCGACCGTAAGCAGAACGTGGCATTGGTTAAAGGACTGCGGGAGAAGATTTGTAAGCTGTACGTTAGGTAATAGGTGATGGTTGATAGGTGATAGGCGGAAGGTAAATGTTTAGAGAGAATTGGATAGGATTCCCCTCCCCGCAAGGGGGAGGGAATTTAATGACAAAATGTATCTCGTCGATGCTCTCGGACCGCTAAACATTATCGGCGGAAGTACGGGTTGATTCCCACGGGCACCAATTGTTTACCCGGGTAAACAATTGGCAAATACGAATTCCCGCCGGCCGGCGGGAATTGGAAGGAGGGTAAAGATATGCAAAGTTTAAAGATTGTTGTACTGACAACGGCATTTTTGCTGTTTTTTCATTCCTTGAGTTCCGCCGAGATGACGGGGATGAGCCTGCAGGAGCGGATGAGGCAGTCGGATGCGGTTGTGGTCGGCACTGTCCAGGAACTACATCAAGCTGATGCAGGAGTTGGCGGGCAGTTCCCTCCCCCGGTATCACATTGGCTGGCGACCTGCCGCGTGGAGCGATACATCACGCACAAGATACATAACGCTGAGGCAGAAGATCTAAAGAGAGTAAATACTATTCGTATTGCATTCGTGCAAATCCCGACACAGAAACCATCCCCGCTAAAATTGACCGAAGGCAGAAAATATCTTCTTTTCCTTAAAGAAATATCTGCACAGGGCGAACGGCTCTACGAAATGATCACACCCTATCACGGCGCGTTTGAAGCGGGTCAGGATTATTTTGTCCACGACGAACAAAGCCCCGGATACCCGAAAACCGTCAAGATGTCGTTTGAAGAGATTGTCCGTCGCGTGACGCCGCAGAATCCTGCCCTTCCCAAGCCGGCGGATCCGGCCGTGGCGCCTCAACCTCTTACGCTGACCATTCAAGCGGATAAAAAGGTTTATGGGGTCGGAGAAGATGTGGGGTTGACCTTGGAATTTAAGAATGTCAGCACACAGAACGTGTGGCTGTTGAAGAAAATATTTCCGTCGGCGGATCTTCAACTGTGGTTATACAAAATAGATGGAGAAAAAAGGGAATTAGTGCCTTTGCCTATGCCTATAGATGTTCTAATGCCGATTCCCGCTGAGAACGATTTTAAAGAACTTCTTCCATGGGAGGTTTTTTTCATACAAATAACTCTTAAGGATTTTCAGCAAGAATTGATTTTGCAAAAAGGAAGTTATGAAATGTCACTGGAGCTCAATTTGCCTTCGTATATATTTCCTCCACACCTTAAAATCACACTATGGATGGGCAAGGCAATGTCAAATACGATTTCAATTGAGATTGTTCAGCGGGTGGCGCCGCAGGATCAGGCCTCCTGCGAAGCGCAAGGCGGGCGTTGGGGAAGATTTGGGTTGATGGCAAAAGACCAATGCAATCTTCCGACAGCCGATGCCGGTAAGGAATGCCGGGATCACGGCGAATGTGAGGGCAATTGCGTTACGAACGATTCCATCCCCGCCGGCACAGAAGTAACGGGCAGGTGTTATAAATGGACGATTGCGCGCGGGACGTGCTTAAATGGCGTTAAAGACGGAAAGGCCCAAGGGATGATTTGTGTGGACTGATGTCGGGTAATATTATATGTTGGGTGCGGCGAAGAAGGATATACTATGAACTTTGAACTGGTTTTCAAGGAATTGCTGCAGAGATTCAGCAGGCAGAACATTCGGTTTGCCCTCATCGGCGGATTTGCCTTGCATGTGGCCGGCTTTACAAGAGCGACGAGAGATATAGATTTTTTGATCGAGGCGGAAGATTTGGGCAAGGTCAGGGACATTATGGCGCAATTGGGTTATGAGCTTACACATGAATCGGTGGAATTCTCGAATATTGGCATCCTGCGGCACCATTAGGGTGTGTGGATTACTTTCACGCTCACCGCGAATATACGCGGAAGATGCTGGCCAGGGCAAAAAGGCACGCGATCCTGGAGAATTTTGAAGTGCCTGTTCTTATCCCTGAAGATATTATCGGGTTGAAGGTCCAATCCATGGTAAACAATCCCAGCCGCCGCGCATTGGATATGGCTGACATTGAATATTTAATAAGGGAAAACCTGGATAAATTGGATTTGGACGTCATCAAAGAATATTTTCATTTGTTTGACCAGGACAACGGACTAAACAGTTTATTGAAGAGAATAAGAAATGCTCAATGAGCGGGGAAAAAAAGAAATGCTGGCCGACGGCCTCAGTTGTAAACGCCGGGAGGAATTTTCCTCAGCCGAGAAGCAAAAACCCAGGGCGCGCCCTTCTTTGAATGATTACATGGCATTTCTCATGGATGTCCAGAAAATAAAATCGTTTGAACATAGGCGCGTCATTACGCCGAGCGATAAGAATATTCTCTGAAGAAAAGCGATATGGGTGGTTTGTGTTAGACTAGCGGAAAATTTCGGATGGAGGACACATGACAACTAGAATCAAAATACAAAATACAATTCAATGGGCCGCGTGCGGGAAATACGCGGATATTCAATACCATAAAGCCGAAGGGATTGCCAAGATTACGATTAACCGTCCAGAGACGCGCAATGCCTTCCGGCCGCAGACGGTCAAGGAGATGTCCGCGGCACTCAATGACGCGCGCGACGATGAGAAAATCGGGGTCGTGATCTTAACCGGCGCGGGCAAAGAGGCCTTTTGTTCCGGCGGCGACCAGAGGATCCGCGGCGAGGCCGGCTATAAGGATGAAAACGGCGTGTACCGGCTCAATGTGCTGGATTTTCAGCGCCAGATGCGTACGTGTCCCAAGCCGATCATCGCGATGGTGGCCGGTTATGCCATCGGCGGCGGCCATGTCCTTCATCTGCTGTGTGATCTCACGATTGCGGCGGATAATGCCGTCTTTGGTCAGACAGGTCCGAAAGTCGGATCCTTCGACGGTGGGTATGGCGCGAGTTACTTGGCGCGTGTTGTCGGACAAAAAAAGGCGCGGGAGATTTGGTATCTCTGCCGTCAGTACAACGCCAAGCAAGCTTTGGAAATGGGATTGGTCAACTGCGTTGTGCCTTATGAGAAACTGGAACAGGAAACTGTGCAGTGGTGCCGGGAAATCCTTAGCAATTCGCCAATGGCAATCCGGTGTCTGAAGGCCGCGTTCAACGCCGACTGCGACGGGCAAGCCGGGCTTCAGGAGCTTGCCGGCAACGCCACCATGCTTTTTTACATGACGCAGGAAGGACAGGAAGGCCGCAACGCATTTCTGGAGAAACGTAAACCAAATTTTGCAAAGTTTCCCAAAAGACCGTGATGAAAAAGGTTAAAAAAGGTTACAAAAGGCTGGAAGAGGTTGGAAGAAGTTTCAGGTTAGAAAAAGTTAAACAGGTAATAAACATTTTACAACTTCAAGGAACCTCAAACCTTTTTCAACCTTTTTCAACATTTTGAAATCTCTTTTAACTTAATCCATGCCAAAGCAGTCTCTTAAAAATTGGACACTCGCCATCCGCCCCAAGACTTTGCCGGCCTCCATTGCCCCTGTTTTTATCGCAACGGCCATGGCCTTCGGGGATGGCATTTATCATTTCCCGACGGCCTTTATGTGTTTATTCGGCGCCCTGGCTATTCAGATCGGCACGAACCTTGCCAATGATTATTATGATTTTGAGAAGGGGGCTGACACCCAGGAGCGCCTCGGGCCTGTGCGCGTCACGCAGGCGGGGCTTATTCCGCCGTCTTCGGTGAAACTCGCTTTTATTGTGTCGTTTAGTTTATCGGCTATAGCCTGCCTTGGGCTGGTGATGCGCGCCGGGTGGCCGATGGCTGTTTTAGGCGTCTTTGCTGTCCTGTCGGGTATTTTTTATACCGCCGGGCCGCGTCCTTTAGGGTATATGGGATGGGGGGATCTCTTGGCTTTCGTTTTCTTCGGTCCAATTGCCGTCGCAGTAACTTATTATGTCCAATCGTTTGAGATGAACGCGGCGGTTTTTATGGCCGGGTTTGCCCCCGGACTTTTTTCCGTCGCCATTCTCACAGTCAATAATCTGCGCGATATGGAAGGCGATCAAAGAGCCGGAAAAAAGACGCTGGCGGTGCGCTTCGGGCGTTCTTTTGCCTTGTCGGAATACCTGTTCTGCCTCCTGACGGCTGCGCTGATCCCTGTTTTCATTTACATGCTCATTCAGGATCATCTTGCAATTTTAACGTCTGTCTTGACGGCTTTGGCCGCTGTTGCTACAATCAAGACTGTCTTGACGAAGACGGACGGGCCGTCGCTCAACGCGGCCTTGGCCGCTACAGGAAAGTTGTTGTTGATTTACAGCATTCTATTTTCCGCGGGGTGGATTTTATGAAAATCGCTTCCATTCAAATATATAAATATACGCTGGCGTTAAAACAGCCTTTGTATGTTCATAAGGTCGAGATCTCCCAGCGTGAAGGTCTGATGGTGCATGTGACCTCCAAAGAAGGCGCTGAGGGCTTTGGGGAGATTGTTCCTCTTGAGGGCTGGAGCCAGGAAAACTTAAATGAGGCCTATGAACAGGTTCAATTTATAATATCCACCCTTGTGGGGGAGCACATCCCTGAGGCCATAGAAAAACTCGACGGAAAATTTCAATCCTGGCTGGAGGGGGTCGATCTGCATCCTTCGGTCCAATTCGGCGTAGAGATGGCCGTCTTAAATCTTATAGCCAATGTGAGGAATCAACCGTTATTCAAAATTATTTCTGAGACAGGTCATGATCATGTCCGTGTCAACGCCCTTTTGCAGGGAACACGCTATGACATCGTCCAGCAGGCTAGAAAGTTGAAAGAAGACGGTTTTACCGCTATGAAATTGAAAGTGGGCGGCTCCGTCGAGGACAGTATTGCCAAGGTCAAGGCTGTCAGTGAGGTCACACAGGGCAAGATTTTGTTGAGTCTGGATGCCAATCAATCCTGGAGCCTGGAAGAGGCTGTTCAGTTTGGCAAGGGCGTCGACCACGGCACCATTAGTTACATCGAAGAGCCTCTCAAGAATGTTTATCACATTCCGGCTTTTTATAAGGAGACGATGATTCCGGTTGCCTTGGACGAATCTTTGCTGCGGTTCCCTTTGGACGAGCTTAAGGGGGTGGAAGGCGTCGATGTCTTGGTGCTGAAACCGACCGTTTTAGGGGGAATCGAAAAGACGTGGCAGATCATGCAGCAGGCCAAGGGACTGGGACTGGAGGAGGTTATTAGCTCTTCTTTTGAATCCGGGGTGGGGCTGTTGACATTGGCGAATTTGGCCGGAGGCGCATCGCGGGATCATGCGGCGGGCCTGGACACCTTGAAGTGGTTCCGCCAAGATTTGTTGAAGGAAAAACTTGTCATTGAAGGCGGCAAGATCGACATCAGCCAGCGTCTGGTGCGTCGGGAAGACCTCAATTTTTATTTCTTGAGAGAAATTAAATGAAGCCTTTCATACGTTCGCGGCCACAAAACCGCCCCGCCATCGGCGGGGCGGATGGAGCATGGCCGCTCAGTGTTCCGCCCAAGGAACCTCGGGCTTTAGCAGATCTTAAAAGGCATCGAGAAAAATGACCGTTCGGATCGAGTGCCCCTGGAAGGCTGGTGCCGGGCGTCTCGGCCGTCAACCCGCCCTCATCGAGGGCGTCCGCAGTATTTCCTATTCCCAGCTTCAGAAAATGGCGGCAGAGGCAGGATATCGGCTGGAAGTATTAGGTGTCAGGCCGCACGATTATGTCGCTATAGCCGCCTTCAACAGCATCAATTATATCCTTGTTTTGCTGGCCTTGTGGAGGATAGGGGCGGTGGCGTGCCTGTTAAGCCCGCGTCTGCCGCAGGCGGGTATCCGCGATCAATTGCATAAGATAGGGTGTCGTTATCTGTTGACTTCCCTGCCGGCATTATTAGAGTCCTCCAAGATTGAGATTCCGAAGACGGATCTCGAGAAGATCACGCTGGGAAATAAAGGCGGAAGTCAAAGGGCACAGGTCGTCCAGTTCGGCAGAAACATGACGTCGACGTTTCCCCTCGGCCAAGAGGTGACGGTTATGTTCACCTCCGGCACAAGCGGCGAACCCAAAGCTGCTCTTCACACCTTCGGCAATCATTATGACAACGCCTTAGGGGCCAACGAACATATTCCTGTCGGTCCCGGCGACCGCTGGCTGTTGTCTTTGCCGCTGTATCACGTCGGCGGGCTGGGAATCGTCTTTCGGGTTTTGTTGGGAAAAGCCGCTGTGGTGATTCCTCAGGCGCAGGAGGATATTTCCGGGGCCCTCTGCCGATATCGCGTAACCCACCTTTCCTTAGTGTCAACGCAATTGTGCCGGCTCCTTCATGACGGCAAGAATACCGCGATTTTGCGCCGTTTGAAAGTCCTTTTATTGGGAGGCGGCCCGATTCCTGATTCTTTGGTGCGTCGGTCAGTTGAGGAAGGCCTGCCGCTTTATGCCACATACGGTCTGACGGAAATGGCCTCCCAGGTGGCCACTTCCAGGCGTTTGACCCGGGGGAATCCTGTGCCTGGGGCCCATGTCCTTAAGTATCGGCAGGTACGGCTCTCAAAAGAAAATGAGATTTTGGTCAAAGGGAAAACGCTGTTTAAGGGGTATCTTCAAAAAAACGGCCTGGATCTCCCGTTAGAGTGCGGGGGGTGGTTTGCCACGGGCGATTGGGGGAGCCTCAACGCGGACGGGACGCTTAACGTCCTGGGCCGCAAGGACAACATGTTCATCTCCGGCGGAGAAAACATCCAGCCCGAGGAAATCGAGCGGCATCTGTGCCGGATAGAGGGAGTCGTCCAGGCCGTGGTCGTGCCGGTTAAAAATGAGGAATTTGGAGCGCGTCCCGCGGCGTTCATTCAGACCAAAGAAGGGATGCGGCTTTCAAGAACGGAAATTTTATCTTCCCTGCGTAACTATCTTCCTCCCTTTAAATTGCCAGAGCAAATCTACACCTGGCCCGCCTCGGTGCCCCAGCAAGAGATCAAACACAATCGTTCCTATTTTCATCGATTGACCGAAAACGCACCTTCCCTTCAAACGATTCCTTAGATTGGCTTTTTAGCCTCTACATAAGCCGATA
>MHGQ01000027.1:0-9099 GCA_001805645.1 Omnitrophica WOR_2 bacterium RIFCSPHIGHO2_02_FULL_50_17
AAGCTTGACCTTGAAGGTCGTCCCTTTTCCCACCTGCGATTCAACGATAATGTCTCCGTCATGTTCCTTGATAATCTCATAACTGATGCTCATGCCCAAACCGGTTCCCTCCCCCACGGGCTTCGTCGTAAAGAACGGATCAAAAACCCTCTTGAGGGTCTGCTCGTCCATGCCCTTGCCCGTATCGCTGATCTCGACACAGATATAGGTGTCTTCACAATATGTCTTAATCCGAATAGTCCCTCGTTCGTTTATGGCCTGCGCCGCGTTAATTAAAAGATTGATGAAAACCTGGCCTATCTTTCTCGAATTGCATTTAATAAGGGGGACCTTGCCGTACTCTTTGATAAGGTCGGCCTTATATCTGATTTCGTTCCCGACAATATTAAGAATATTATCTATAATTTGTTCGATATTAATGACCTCCTGCACCTCTTCATCCTCCCGGCCAAAGGTGCGCAGATCCATAATGATTTTTTTGATTCTTTCTATGCCCTCCTTGGATTCTTTCAGCAGGCTCTGGATATCCTGAATCATAAAGCTCAACCCCACGTCTTCCTCGAGCTGCTGCGCGGTCAGGACGGCGGAATCCGCCTGTTCCCAGTTTTTGTCTTGTGCGGCCTTTTTAAAACTCTCCACCACCTCCACCAGCTTCACATACCGGGAGACATATTCTTCCAAAGTCTGCAGGTTGCTGCTGACAAAGCCTAAGGGATTGTTGATCTCGTGGGCGACCCCGGCGGCCAGCTGGCCGATGGAGGCCAGTTTCTCAGACTGGACCAATTGTTTCTGTGTCCGCTTGATTTCTTCATGGGCCTTCTGCAAATCGGCAAACATCCCCCGCAGGGCCTTCTCCCGATCGGCCAGTTCTTGATTGGTCCTTTGCAGGTCCTCAAATAAGGCGCGCACCGCTTTTTGTTCCTTTGTCAGATTCTCATTGGCCAGCCGCAGGTCATCTTCCATCTTTTTACGGCTGGTAATATCATGCGTGACCGAAACGAAATTAATAATTTTATGCGAGGCATCCCTCACCGGCGCAATAATCTGTTCAGCCGTAAATAAACTGCCGTTTTTCTTTCTATCAATGATGGTCGCCGTCCACATCTTCCCGTCGAGGATAGTCCCCCACAGCGCCTTATAAAAAGCCTCATCGTGGACGCCGCTTTTGAGAATGCTGGGCTTTCCCCCGATAACCTCTGAAACAGAATAACCCGTCATATGCTCAAAGGCCGGATTGGCGTATTGAATCGCGCCGTTGACATCGGTAATCATAATAGACTCGCCCACGGCCTCAAAGGCGGTGGCCAGCCGCGCTTGTTCACCCTCTCTTCTCTTGCGCTCGGTGATATCGCGCATCACCGCCACATAATTGATGATTTTAAAAGAAGCGTCCCGCACGATGCTGATGGTCTCCTCGACGTCAAAAAACGTCCCGTCTTTCTTTCGGTTAACAAGAGAACCGCTCCAGACCCTTCCCCGTTTGAGCGTATCCCACATCGTCTTATAAAAATCCGCCGTCTGCCTGCCGCTTTTAAGCATGGCGGGCGTCTTGCCGGCGGCCTCATTCATTTTGTAACCTGTCATGGACTCATACGCGGGGTTGACATATTGGACCACCGCGTTGACATCCGTAATCATAATGGCATCGCCTACCGATTGCAAGGCCGTGGCCAGGCGGGCCCGTTCGGCCTCTGCCTTTTTACGTTCGGATATGTCTTGAGCCGCACAGATAATGCCTAACGTCTCACCGTCTTTGTTGTGCATCACTGACGATGAAAAAAGGACAGGCACAAGCATCCCCTCTTTGGTTTTGTATGTCCTTTCGACCTGCTGGATAACCTTTTTGTCGATTAAAGAATCGACACCCTCGCCTCTTAAAATCTCCTCTTCCGTCAGCAGCCGGTCAAAGGGGCGCCCCAGGAGCTCCTCTTCATGATATCCCAACAAATCGCACGCGGCCTTATTAACGGTTCTGATCTGCCCTTCGGGGGTAAGCACCACAAGGCTGTTCATCATACTGGCAAAAATATTATCCACATAGTCCCGGGAGACGGTTGTCCGAAAGAGATTCTCCGTCATCTGGTTAAACGATTCGGCAAGCTGAAGGACTTCCTCATCGGCGCGGATATCGATCTTGGCCGTGAAATCGCCGCCTGCCACCTTCATCGCCCCCTGCGTAAGCTCTATAAGAGGGCCCGTGATCTTCTGTGTCGCAAACAGCGCCAGCATAAGAACAAAAACAGCTACAAAACCCCCTATGGTAAAGATCATATATTGCAGCCGCTCAATGGAGACAAAAGCCGCCTTTGCATCCATAAAGACGAGGGCCTGCCAGCCGAACCCTGCAAAATCCCGAAAGCCCGTAGAGTGATCGTAACCAATCAACAAATCCCCCCATTTGGGGCTTCTCTCAAGGAGGAACCCCTCCTTCCCCTGACTTGCCCAGAGGGCCGACCGAAACCCCTCCTTAATCAAATTGCTTTGATACAAATAGGATTTCCACCTTTTAGGCGCAGCAATCATCAAGCCGTCTTTCTGTAAGATGGCCGCATGAACATCCTGCTCTTCCCCCCCTGCGGCTCCTTCCCAGCGCGTCATGCCCAAAAGATTCTCTGCTTTCCAACCCACTCTCAAGACCCCTATAATCTTATTCCTGTCAAAGTTGGCCCGGATAGGGACGGCAAAGACTATCTCATATCGATCGACCAATCGGCTGAGAACAACATCACTGACATAGCGCCCCCCCTGGATGGCCTCCTGAAAAAACGCTTCCGTGCGCTGGTTCGTCCCCCACCAGGCGGAGTGATCAGAGGCTATCACCTCGCCTTCCTGATTCAGCACTACCAGCTCCGTAAAGATTCCTTCCCTTTTATTCAGCTCGACGAGAAAAACAGATATCCTGCCGTCCAGATCGCCGGTGAGAACCTCCTGCATCAGCTCAAAATCCGCCCAGCTTCTTATGTCTTGAAGAAGATAATAAAAATTTTGATCGATGCTGGAGACGGTGTGCTGGGCCAGGCGATGAAGGCCGGAACCCAGATTCTTTTTGAGGGCACCCTCGGCATTTTGGTAGGCCATCCATCCCATCACCACAAGAGGAAAGATGGAAAGAGCCAGAAAAAAAAGAATCGTCTTGGAACGAATTTTCATTGACTCTGATCCGTCAACGGATATCCCGGACTTTGGAAGGACTTGCCGTCAATCGTCAGAACTTTTACGGTGTCATCGACATATTGTCCGTCAATGAATCCGATGGCATTGGGCACCTGGGCGACAAAGCGCTTGACCGCCTCGTTGGAGCCCAGGGCATTGGGGAAAGAGGGAATTTCTTCGCGGAATAGTTTCGTGAGCCAAAATTTCTTAAGCCCCATTTCCTCCATTTGGTAAACGGTTTTAAGCATAATGGTTTTTTCCTGGTTTCCTGACTCGCGCAGGAGCAGATAGATTTTCTCTCCGCCGTCCCAGAACTGTTTCTCGGCCCTGCAAATCTTCCGCAGATTATCGAAAGAGATGTCCTCAAGAGGATTGTCCTTATGGACGATGACGGCAATCTCCGTCGCCCACAGCGGAGTTGCGCAGACAGCGAGCAGTATAATAGAAGACAGAACCCTTTTCCCAAAAAGGGCGCTGCCCCGAATAGTGTTCATCCGTTCCATCCCTCCAGAAAAATTGCGCGGCTAACCTCCTGCGCCGGCCTGGCCAGGAGATACCCCTGGACCGCATCAATGCCAAGCTCTTTAACGATACTTAATTCCTCTTTTTTCTCAATGCCTTCGGCAATCGTCAAAATATCGCTCTTGCGGCAAAATTCCACAATCGAATGGACTATATTTTTCTTCAGCGAATCAAAATGAATGTCGCAGATCAGACTTAAATCGACCTTGACATAATCGGGCCTCACCTCAGCCACCGTATCCAGGCTGGCGAACCCGCTTCCCACGTCATCCACCGCAATCTGAACGCCTAAATACCTGAGATTATTCAGCCTGTCCGTAAACAGGGCGTGATTGCGGATCGCCGTGCGCTCCGTCAGCTCTATCACAAGAGGCCGTGAGTCAATGCCCATCCCCTTTAAAAATGCCTCGTCCATGGGATTGTTGTCGATAAAATGAGGGGTGCAATTTAAAAACAGCTTGCCTTCCCCGATATGCTCTTTCCAATAGGCAAAGGCCTTGCGCCAGGCAATCTTTTCCACCTGCGAATACATGCCGAAGGTCAGGGCCGCCTTAAAGAACAATTCCGGACTGCTGAGAAAGGTATCCGTCGAGGGCCGGCTCAGGGCCTCCACCCCCAAGGGTTTGAGCGTTTGCATCGAGTAAATAGGCTGGAAAAAAGGGACGATAAGCTCATGGCTGATAATTTTCTTAAGCTCCTTCGTAACAATTTCTTTTTCTTCTTTGGCCTGCCGTGAGACATGGGTGCGCCGCAAAACAACCTCGATGCGGGCCAGCAGCTCTTTGTTATCAAAAGGCCTGGCGATGTGATCGTCTCCATAAGCATATAAACTCTCCAATTCCTCGGCGGAGACGCCGTGATCGGTCAGCACAATAATCGGGATATGAGACAACCGCGGGTCGCCTTTGATCCTCTGGCAGATCTCCGCGCCCTTCACATCCGGCAGGAGATGCTCTATCAGCACAAGGTCGGGAGCGCCCTGAATCCTCTCCAGCGCATCAGCCCCCCCGTAAGCGATATCCACCCGATATTGATGAGATTCTAAAAAACCAGCCGTCGATTGGGCAAGGGTTTTGTCGTCTTCAACAAGCAGGATTTGTCTTTGGGCCATTCTTTTCTCTCCTACAAATACTAAAAATTATTATAGGGCTTCTCAGGGGAATGGCAATGGATTTTTAGGCAGATTGCAGACAATTTTCGCGTTGTCAGTTTTCGCGCCTGCCTGCCGGCAGGCAGGCCTGCCTGCCCTGTCTGCCGACAGGCAGGCGGCAGGCAGAGATATCCGGAACCGGGCGGAGAAAAATGCGGGGGAGGTCAGAGATTTACAAATTCGTTAACACTGAGTCCGGCTTGGTCGATAATGGCGCGCAAGGTGCCTTTAGAGATGTCTTTCCCTGGGTGATTGGGAATAACGGTTCGTCGGTGAGTTTTGGGATTATACCAGATTTCATGGCTGCCAATTGTCGCCACGTGGCGACAATTGGCAGGCACGGGGATCTTGAAATTAAATTTTTTATGGGGAGCAAAAAGGAAAGGCCGGCCTCAAGGCGCAGACCCAAAAAGCTCCATTTGCGTGAATGGACTTTTCTGTTTCTGGGGACGCCGCGGCGGGGCCTGCGCATATTCCTTGAGCTGATGCTCTATGTCTTCAAGATACGGGGAAGGCGGCGAGGACAACGACCTGCCCCAGAGATACCGGCGCCTGGCGTGCGTCAAGAACAAAGCCTCTTTAGCCCGCGTCATCCCCACATAAAACAGCCTGCGCTCCTCTTGGGGGTCAGAGGTCCGCTTATCCAGGCTCAAGGGCAGGAGGTTCTCTTCGCACCCTGTGATAAAGACGACGGGAAACTCCAGCCCCTTGGAGGCGTGCAGGGTCAACAGATGAATCTTTTCCGCGCGCGGATCCGCCTCGTCTTCGGGACGCTGCAAAAGGAGATAATCAAAAAATTCCCGCGGATCAGAACGCCTCTTAGAAAACAGGACAAACCGCTGAATATTCTCCTGCCAGGAGGGATGAGCGCCTAAAAGCGCCTGCCACAGAGCGGTATCCATCATGGCGCTAACGAGGAAAGCGGCCTCTTTTGCTTTATCTCTCAGGCTTTGGGCATCCTTCACCAATTGCCGTAAGGCCTCGGGAGGCTGAGCGGATAAGCATCTCCCCTGCCAGCATAATCTTTCCAAATCCTTAAGCCCCACGCGATGCCTGCCTTCCTGCCACGAGGCGGCAATCTTATTCGTCGTCTGAACACCTATCCCGTCTGCTAAAAGCTGTATTAAATGCACAGCCGCATCCATGCAGACCTCCTGTCCGACGATCAATTGGAGAAAAATGATCATGTCGGCAATGGGGGGACGCTCTATCAAAGACGTGCCGCCCGAGACCAGAAAAGGGAGGCCGTGACGGGCCAAGGCCTCTTCCAATAAACGCCTTTGGGCATTCAGCCTGTACAAAACAGCGATGTCCCTGAAAGTCCTCTCCCCTGGCTGGGCCGTATCGACCCGGCCGCTGTCATGGGAAAAAAGGCTTGTGCCGCCGGCCATCTGTTCAATTTTGTGAACCACGTACTCGGCCTCGGCCTTGTCCGTAGGCGCCTCATAAACGGTGAGCCTGCCTTGCGTATAAATCTTTGCAGTCAACTGCGGCACAAAAAAAGATTCTGCCTTGGCCATGATCTGGTCTGAGGCCTTTAACAAATTAGGGGCCGAGCGGTAGTTGTCTGATAAAGATAAGACGCCGGCGCCCGGGAAGTCTTGGGTAAAGTTTCGGAAATAAGAAGGGTCGGCCCCGCGAAAACCGTAAATGGCCTGGTTGGGGTCCCCGATAGCCGTCAACAAAACGCCCTTGCGGACGAATTCTTTCAGCAAGGCGTGCTGCAGGGCGTTGATGTCCTGATACTCGTCGACAAAAACAAAGGAATACTGCCTCTCTGGCGCACCGGCCAGAAGCCTCAAGGCCTCCAGAAGCAAATCCTCATAATCCAGGAGATGATCCGCCCTCAAAATCCGGTTATACGCAAGGACATCCTCCGGCGTCTCTTGGGCGAAACATTGCGTCTTCCATCGGGCAACAGCCTCAAGGCGCTCTTGACATTCTCTCTTTGTGGAACCCGGCCAGAGCTGCCGGGCAGTCCTTATGAGATCGCTCTCGGTGGCGATGCTAAACTCTTTCGGAAGATCCGTCTTTGCGATATGTTTGCGCAAAAGCGCAAGACAGAAACAATGGAATGTCCCCACGAAGACCTTCTCTTTTGCATCGGGCAGACACTGATTTAAACGCTCCTGCATCTCCTCGGCCGCCTTGTTGGTAAAGGTGACCGCAAGAATCTGCTCGTCGAATCCGCCCGCCTCGCTGTCCGCTTTGCCGCGAGGCAAGCGAAGCGGGCCGGAGTCTGACGACGGAGAGCCTTCCAGTGTAGGGGCGGTTCGCGAACCGCCCTTGCTTATCCGGGCTATGCGGCGGATGAGGGTATGCGTCTTTCCCGTGCCGGGGCCTGCCACGATCAAGAGATGCCCTCCCTCATGACAAACCGCCTGCCACTGGGATTCGTTCATATCAGGGGGCTTTGTATTCATAAAAATAACGGCAGGACGCTGGGCAGCGGAGTGATGTTGATAATGACCGGGGCAAAGCCATTACAGGTAAGTTGTTTCAAGGAATTTTTCTTTGTCGTTAAAACAGATCCTGAACCGGTCAAAGAAATCGACGCGTCCTAATAAATTAAATCCAACACCCAGGTCTTTCGAGAATCCAACAGCCGCGTTAAATCGATGCTCCGCGAATTTCACAGGTAACTTGTTAAGATAGACGGAAATCAGGTTGCCATCACCAACGCGAATCATTATCTTTTTCCCATTAGCATACGCAATGCCCAAGATTCCCGCGGTATCGGCATGAAAAATGCTATAGGTCGCCCCTGAGTCGATATAGGCTTCAACCTCAATCCATCTTCCACCGCCCCACACTTCAAGATTCACAATGGGAGCGAACTGTCCCCTGGAAAATTCTCGGTAGGGAAATCTCATAAAGCCGTGAGAAACTCATCTTTAGTCGGCAGATAATAAACCCCAACCTTTTTATTTTTGGGAATATTTTTGATAGCCTTTTTGTAAACTTCTGTACGATTCTTCCCAACAGCCACTACTGCGTCATCAACGACAGCAACGCACTTCCCCGCGTATTTACGTGAGAGTTCTTTGGACGGGGTTGATAAATAACTTGCTTTTTTGATCATAGATTAACGCCTCCCTTTATCGGTTCAATTCAAATATATCATACCTGATTCAAGCTGGAAACCCCAAGTTTTTTCCCATAAGTTTTTTCTGCTGCAAAATTCAGCTGAAAAATGTTAACTGCCCTTCTTGGGCATTCCGGTCCTGTTCCGTAAAGAGATGGACCTCTCCATATTCCCCGTCGTAGCCGGCGGCTATGCTCACCTTCCCCTCGCGCATGCGCCTGATCCCCTCTGCCGTAAAATCGCCGGCAACGGCCCCAATGTCTTTTAAGGACGCCTCCCGCAGGACAAACAGCTCGTTCCCGAGCCTTGCCAGTATCCTCCTGTATAATTCCTGAACGCTCTTGGCATCGACGGTCCGGACCCCCTTGGCCTCAGCGATAACCTCGGCTAAGGGAATCAAATTGTAAAAAGGCCGCGCGCGCGGCGGCTTTTGCCCTTGGGGCCTGTCCGCCAGCGCCTCCACACGGGCCATCACGCCAACCGTCACAGGTTTTCCGCACGACGGGCACAAACCCTTATGCTCTTGACTCTCGGCGGGATGCAGCCGCATCTTGCATGCCCGGTGCCCGTCATAATGATATTTGCCTTCTTCCGGAAAAAATTCGATTGTGCCTATTAATCCTTTATCCTTCTCATCCGCCAGGGCCCGGTAAATCCCCCGATACGAAAACTCCGTATCGTAAATGGCGGCCTCCCGTCCCAGTTTGGGCGGCGAGTGGGCATCGGAGTTGGACACAAGGACAAAGGGGTCCAGCTGCTTAAGCCGCCAGTTCATTAAAGGGTCCGACGAAAGCCCTGTCTCGACGGCAAAAATGTGTTTTGTCAAATCCCCGAAGCAGTCCTCCATCCGGTCGAAACCGCTGCTGGAGCCCAGCACCGAAAACCACGGCGTCCAGATATGCGCCGGAATCAAATAGGCCTTGGAATCCGCCTCCAGGACAATTTCCAACAAATCCCGGGAATCCAGCCCTAAAATAGGGCGGCCGTCCGCGCGGATATTGCCAATCAAATCCAGCTTAGCCTGAATCTTCTCGGCCGCATCGAAGGAGGGGACGAAGACGAGATTATGCACCTTGCGGACTTTGCCGAGTTTTTTATAAATATTCGAGACCTCCGTCGTCAGGACAAAACGCACTTCCCCCTTACAGGCCGGCGGCAGATCTTTCAAAATCTTATCGGCGCAGGAAGA
>MHGQ01000027.1:9184-13326 GCA_001805645.1 Omnitrophica WOR_2 bacterium RIFCSPHIGHO2_02_FULL_50_17
ATTTTAACCGGTAAAACCCTTCTTCGGCGGGCTCCAGTTTCGCCTTAAGCTCATCCAGCCACCCCGGGTGCACGAAATCGCCGGTGCCGACCACCTGAATGCCTTTAAGCTGTGCCCAAAGAAAAAGATGCTCGAGATCCAGATCTTTACTGGTGGCGCGGGAATAATGGGAATGCAGATGCAGGTCGGCGCAAAATTTCATTTGATAAGGATCCCTAATTGAAGCTGGATTTCGGTTTTAAGATGAGCGCCCTGACGGACTCCCCCAGGAGCATAAGACTTAAGAGCAAAAGAATCACGCCGCAAATGCCCGATAGGATAACGTCCGGCTTGACGGCCGCCCCTTGAAACAGGGACGGCAAAGAGACCAGAAACGGGACAATCAGATTTATCAATGACCACAGGGTCATGCCGAGCATAAAGAACATCGGCAGGATGATATAGACAGGCCGTTTGCCGCTTTTGATGAGCCACACCGCAACAGCCAAAAGCGTAAGACTGGCCAGCAGTTGATTGCTGGTCCCGAAAATAGGCCAGGCGATGAGATACGCTTTTTCCTTGGTAAAGACGAGAAAGACAAAAGGAATGACCAGGCTGGCCAAAGCCGCGGCGTAACCGCCGATTCGGGACTTCCAGCCTGTGAGCTCCTGCAAAACGTAGCGCGCCAGCCGGGTGCAGACATCCAGGGTATCATAGACAAAGGTGGAAAAAACGAGCAGGGCAAAGGGAAAGGCGACGGAAAAACCCACCCCGGCAAGATTCAGGTAACGCGCGATGCCGTCGGCGTAAATCAGATTGGGGTCCGATTGGAGGATAGCGGAGCCTTTGGAGGCGATCATAACCGTCGTGAGGGCAAGCACCGCCACCACCCCCTCCAGGAGCATGGCGCCATAGCCGACGGGCATGGCATCGGTCTCCCTTAAGAGCTGTTTGGAGGTCGTGCCTGAGCTGACGATCCCGTGAAAGCCGGAGCAGGCGCCGCAGGCGACGGTAATAAATAAAAGAGGAAATACAAACCGGCCGTTCGCGAGGCTTCGCAGCCCTTCGGTATTAAAGGCGGGATATTGTATGACAAAGCCCCCGAAGAGCGCGCCGACAAAACCGATAGCGATCACCAGATAAAGCAGCCACCCTCCCAGATAACCGCGCGGCTGCAACAGTAACCACATCGGAATAACCGAGGCCGCGAAGCAGTAAGCCAGAATAAGGACATCCCATTGTTTCACGGTTAAGGCGCCCAGGAAAGAGAGAAGGGGGTGCGGCAGCCGCGGACCGAGCCAGACGATAAAAAGCACCAAGGGTAAGAATACCGATGTCGCAATCCACAATTTGAGCTTGAATTTATACAGCAAAATTCCCATCAAGACGGCCGCCAAGAGATAAAGGATGGATGAGGCCGCAACCGCCGGGCCAAAGGCCGAGCCGTCAACCACGATCTTAAATGTGCTGGCCGTGATATCCGTAAAGGCGATGATGACATACGTCAGAGCGATCCAGACAAATATAAGAAAAAGGATATACGCCGTCTTCGACATATGGCATTTGACGATTTCGCCGATCGAGGCGGCCTTGTGCCTTATCGAGGCAACCAGACTCGAAAAGTCATGAACGCCGCCGACGAATATGGCCCCCAGGATGATCCATAAAAGTGTGGGCAGCCACCCAAACCATAGGCCGCTTAAAATAGGCCCGACAATAGGGCCTGCGGCGGCGATGGCGGAGAAATGCTGCCCCAAAAGAAAACCGGGTTTGGCCGGGACAAAATCCACCCCGTCATTGACCTGGCAGGCCGGGGTAAGGCGGGAATTATCCAGGCCCATTGCCTTCGAGAGAAACCGTCCGTAGCCATAGTAACCGAGCAAAAATATCAGGACGCTGCCTATGACAACCGAAGCAATCATGGCTCTGCCTCAGGCTCTTTTTTCCTCTTTGCCTTTAAGATCTCTCTGAGGGGCAACAAAATCGAAACAATAATAATAAAAAAGATGACCGCGGAGAAATTATTTTTAATAAAGGCCATGTTCCCGAAGAAATACCCTCCGAAGACAAAGAGGGCAACCCACAAGACCCCTCCCAGGACGTTATAGGTAAAAAAATAAAGATATTTCATGGCGCCGGCGCCGGCCACAAAGGGCGCAAAGGTGCGCACGATAGGGACAAAGCGCGCAATGACAATGGTTTTGGCGCCGTACTTCTCGTAAAAGCGATGCGTTTTCTCCAGATATTCTTTCTTGAAAAAACGAGACTTTCTTTCGGTAAAAATTTTCTCTCCGAAATATTTCCCTGCGGCGTAATTGACGCTGTCACCGATGACAGCGGCCAGAAAGAGTAAAACAAATACCAGCAAAACATTTAAATCGCCGTGCCCTGCGAAAACACCGACGGCGAAAAGAAGTGAGTCCCCGGGGAGAAAGGGCGTTACGATAAGCCCGGTCTCGGCAAAGACAATCGCGAAAAGAAGAAGATACGTCCACACCCCAAAGTGCCCGATAATGGCATCGAGATGCTTGTCAATGTGAAAAACGAAATCCATTACCGTATGCAGAAAATCCATGGCCCCTCCCTGTTAGGCAGAATATAAAGCAACCTCAAAGGTTTGTCAACTTATGTATCGAAAGGCGTTGGGAATGGCACACGGCTACGGCCGCCAGATAAACCAGACGAATAAATAGGCCGCACTCACTGCCGCGAGAGTAAAGGGCAGGCCTATCTTGGCAAAGTCTTTGAAGGTGACCGTATAGCCTTCTTTTTTGAGCAAGCCGCAGGCCACAATGTTGGCCGAGGCGCCGATGGGGGTAATGTTTCCGCCTAAGCTTGCGCCAATCAAAAGGCCGAAGAGGAACAGGGAAGGATTGAGACCTAGCTTCTGCGAGAGGGAAATAGCCACAGGCAGCATCGCGGCTAGAAAGGGGACATTGTCGACAAAGGCGGATAAAAATACCGAGGTAAAAACAACCAGGGTATAACCCCAGAATACGTTATCTCCGATAAGGTGGGAAAGAAACGCGGCGATACCCTCGATCCATCCGGTCAAGGTGACAGCGCCCACCAGGACAAATATCCCAACGAGGAAAAACGTGGTGTCCCAGTCGAGAGTTTTTATCCCCTCCCAAACCGGCGCCTTGTTGATAAACTTTTTCCAAAAAAGAGAGACCGCGCCGGCTATCATGCAGATAATCCCCGCGGCATAAGAAAACTCCACATCGTAAAAGGAGGAAAGCGCCAAGCTGACAATGGTTCCCACCAGAATCACCATCGGTGTCCAGGATCTGACCTTTTCCACCGCAACAAGCTCAACCTTTTTTTTCTCGTTTCTGAATATAAAATATAAAACCGTAAAAGATACCAGCGCCCCGGCCTCTACGGCAAAAAAGATGCTGGGCCTGCCCTGATAAAGGAAGAAGTCGCCGAAGTTCATCTTGGCAAAACCTCCCAAGAGCATGCTGGGGGGGTCCCCGATGAGAGTGGCTGTCCCCTGCAGGTTGCTGGACATGGCAATAGCAATCATCATCTTAACGGGATTGAGGTTGAGCTTTTTGGCCAGAGACAAGGCGATGGGAGCCACAATCAGGACGGTCGCCACGTTCTCCACAAACACCGAGATAAAACTCGTCAACAGGCAAATCCATAGGATGGCCCAGCGGATGCTGCCGGCCTTATTGACGATGACCTCGGCGATATACGCCGGCAGGCGGCTCTCCATGAATATATCCGCCACAATCAATGTCCCGACAAATATCCCCATCACGTTCCAGTTGACGGCCTGAAAGGCGTCCCGGAAAGATATCGCCCCGAATAAAATGAGAAAAAACGCAGAGGCCACGGCCACCAATGTTCTCTTAGTGGGCAAGAAGATAAACAGGAGATATGCCAGAAGAAAAACCGCCAGAGAGATATTTTGAGGCGTCATGGCATCTCTTTCGGATACCGCAATTTTTGCGTTACATTTGAGGGGCCTGCCCGATAGTTCCGGCAAGCAGAGACTGGGGCCGTGTGACCTCTGCACATCATTACAGCGAATGTTACTTCATAAAAATATCCTTGTCAATTTTCTTTTTTAGGACTTCCCTCAGCGATTTTGCTGTATTTTTCTGGGTCCTTTTGAAAATCCTTTACACACATTTTACAGCATAAATTGTATA
>MHGQ01000028.1 GCA_001805645.1 Omnitrophica WOR_2 bacterium RIFCSPHIGHO2_02_FULL_50_17
CCTTATACGAGAGTCAGTAGACCTTCTGATCCACCTCTTCTACAATTCAAAAATCAGCCATTATTGACCATTGGATTAGCAAGTCATTCAGGTCAATTAGTAAAGATACTCTCTTATATAGATACTGGCTCTCAATGGTGTCTTTTTAGTAATCAATATGCCCCACATTTAGGTATAAAGGATTACAAAAAGACTAATGAAAGCTTTCCTCTGTCAGGAATTGGCGGCCCAAATGCTAACTTTGCCTATTTTCACGATTTAACATTGCTAATTTTTAAAGATACTAAAAGATTAAAACGTGATAATGCTATTGAAATTCAAACAAAAATCGGCTTTGTAGACCGGGATTTTGGTTTTGGGGGTATCTTAGGAGTCTATGGTCTCCTTGATAGATTCAAGTTTATTGGGAATATTCCAGAAGGTTATTTTGAATTAGAAAAAATGCTTTGATTAAGTGGTTAGTTTAGTGCCCAAACAGTGCCCATCGAGAGTGAAAACGCCGGAAAATATTATAAAAAGTTGTGTAATGTGTGGAAAGTATTTTAGGGGCTGTTCTCGACGGTATTTCTGCTAACTTGTTGCACATCAACAGTATTCTTCGACGAGCCGGATTGTATCCCGGCACCTCCACCAGTCTTCTTGTCTATATCAACAGTCGATCAGGCGAAGGCTGTTGAGAGGATATAAAAAGTTAGAGTTTTTAGTTCATCGGTGGTATTATAACACCGTAAAAGGAAGGGGTGTTATGCCTTTAAAAGTGATGGAGCCTGGAAGTAAAAAGAGGCAAAAGATCCCGGCGTCTTTGCCGATAAGGCCGGCCTCTTCTCTTGCGGCAGCGGCGGTGGGGGCGACAAGAGATATGCCCGCCCCTGTTGTTGCCCGCCAACGGCAGGGCGAGGCGAGTGGTCAAAAGCAAAAGGAGAGGGAAGAATCTGTGAGATACGATATAAGTCTTTTTACCGATTATGATTCTCATCTTTTTAAAGAAGGCAGTCATTTCCGCCTCTATGAGAGGCTGGGTGCACATCTTTTAAAGAAGGACGGCGTGGAAGGTGCTTATTTTGCCGTGATGGCGCCGAATGCCGAAAGGGTAACCGTGATCGGCGATTTCAACGGCTGGAACAAGGGGTCGCATCCCTTGGCGCTGCGCTGGGATAATTCCGGCGTGTGGGAGGGTTTTATTCCCTATGTGGGAAAAGGCTGCCGGTACAAATATTTTATTGAGTCGAGACATAACCTGTATAAAGTGGACAAGCGGGACCCTTTTGCCAATTACTGCGAGGTGCCGCCGCAAACGGCTTCTATCGTGTGGGACTTGGCGTACACATGGCATGACCAAAACTG
The DNA here is from genome assembly GCA_001805645.1 of Omnitrophica WOR_2 bacterium RIFCSPHIGHO2_02_FULL_50_17. GTDB lineage: Bacteria > Omnitrophota > Gorgyraeia > Zapsychrales > Zapsychraceae > O2-FULL-52-10. Next base: position 1,345 of record MHGQ01000028.1, read on the forward strand.
GATGGAAAATCGTCATAAAGCTAATGCCCTCCATGCCCCCATCTCTATTTATGAGATGCATTTCGGCTCGTGGAGAAGAAAGGTGGAAGAGAATAACCGTTCCCTGACATACCGGGAGATGGTGGATTATCTCGTCGGCTATATCAAGGAGATGGGTTTTACCCATATCGAGTTTACGCCTCTGATGGCCTTTCCCTTTGAGGGGTCGTGGGGTTACCAGACGGTCGGGTATTTTGCCCCCACCAGCCGCTACGGCTGTCCTCAGGATTTGATGTATCTGATCGATTGCCTGCACCAAAACGGCATCGGTGTTATCTTCGACTGGGTTCCGTCCCATTTCCCGTCGGATGAGCATGGCCTGGCCTATTTTGACGGGACGCATCTTTTTGAGCATGAGGACTGGCGTAAAGGTTTTCATCCCGAGTGGAACAGCTATATCTTTAATTATGGCCGCCGAGAGACCGTCAATTTTCTTATCAGCAGCGCCCTGTTCTGGCTGGACAAATATCACGTTGACGGCTTGCGCGTGGACGGGGTCGCCTCCATGCTTTATCTGGATTATGCCCGCAAAGACGGGGAGTGGGTTCCCAATGCTTACGGCGAAAGGGAGAATGTCGAGGCGGTGGAATTCTTGAAGAGATTGAACACGGTCGTCTACGGCGAATATCCGGACGTCCAGATGATTGCGGAGGAATCCACGGCCTGGCCGATGATTTCCAAGCCCACGTCCTGGGGCGGGTTGGGTTTTGGCCTGAAATGGAACATGGGGTGGATGCACGATACCCTGGAGTATTTCAAAAAAGATCCCGTTTACCGCAGATACCATCACAACGAATTGACGTTCAGCATGATCTATGCGTTTACGGAAAATTTTCTTTTGTCACTTTCTCATGACGAGGTGGTGCATGGGAAGGGGGCGCTTTTAAGAAAGATGCCCGGAGACGACTGGCAGAAGTTCGCCAACTTGCGGGCGCTTTACGGTTATATGTACGGACATCCCGGAAAGAAGCTGTTGTTTATGGGCGCCGAGATTGCCCAGTGGGATGAGTGGAATCATGACAGCAGTATCCATTGGCATCTTCTGGCCTACGGGCCGCATCAAGGGGTTCAGTTGTGGATGAAGGATCTGAATGCGCTGTATAGACGCGAGGCCGCGCTTTTTTATGATGATTTTACGCCGGGCGGCTTTGAATGGATCGACCACAACGACTGGCAGGGCAGTATTATCAGTTTTTTGCGTAAAGGCCCTGCCCCGGAGGATGCCGTCATTGTCGTATGCAATTTTACGCCTGTTCCCCGGTATAACTACCATATCGGCGCGCCGGCGGGAGGTTTTTGGCAGGAATTGCTTAACAGCGACGGCCGGGAATACGGCGGAGGCGGCATCGGCAACGGCGGCGGTGTGTGGGCCTCCCCTGTTGGTTGTCACGGAAGATATTTTTCTCTTCCGTTGACGCTGCCCCCCTTAAGTGTTATTTTCTTAAAGGGAAGGAAATCGTAAAGACACAATGACAAGCCGCCAGGACATACAGACTTATCAGGCAAAAATGGAAGAACTCAAAAGGAGGGTTGTCATGAAGGAGAAGGTTATTGAAGCGGCCGGAAGAACGTGGAGCTATCTGAGAGAAAATGGAGAGACCAATCTGACGATTTTGCCCCGGCGCTTAAAGGAAAGAAGCGAGATTGTCAATCAGGCCATAGGATGGTTAGCCCGTGAGGATAAATTGCGGTATGCGCAGAAGGCGGGCAAGACCTTTGTGTCCTTAACCGAATAATTTCTACAGCGGTTGTTTTTTATACCCTCCTTTTTTTGTGATAAACCGGCCTTGCCTTCTTGTTTCAACCACGACGAGGACTTCCGTATTATCGGCCCCCTTTGATTTTGCTGTTTTATAGAACGGAGCTATAAGATGGAGCGTTATATCTGTATTCATGGCCATTTCTACCAGCCGCCCCGGGAAAATCCCTGGCTGGAGGAAATTGAAGTTCAGGATTCCGCTTACCCTTACCATGACTGGAATGAGCGGGTCACGGCGGAGTGTTACGCCCCCAATACGGCGAGCCGTCTCTTGGGCCCGGATAAAAAAATCTATAATATCGTCAACAACTATGCCCATATCAGTTTTGACTTCGGGCCCACCCTTCTTTCCTGGATGCAAAGACACGTCAGGGATGTTTATGAGGATATTTTGCAGGCCGACCAAGAAAGCCAGAAAAGATTTTCGGGGCATGGTTCGGCCCTGGCCCAGGTGTACAACCATATGATTATGCCCCTTGCCAACGACAGGGATGCGCATACCCAAATCCACTGGGGAATCAAGGATTTTGAGTATCGATTTAGACGCAGGCCCGAAGGGATGTGGCTGGCGGAGACCGCGGTCAATACGTCCATTCTGGAGATTTTATCGGCGTACGGGATTCAATTTACCATCCTTGCCCCGTCGCAGGCAGGAAAGATCAGGGAGATCGGAGAAGAGAAGTGGTATCCCGTCAAGGGAGGGAAGATTGATTCTCAAAGGGTCTATTTATGCACGCTTCCCTCGGGGAGAACCATAAATCTATTCTTTTACGACGGCCCCATTTCCCAGGAGTTGGCCTTTCAGGACCTTTTAAGAAACGGCGAAAATTTCGCCAAACGTTTAATAGGGATATTTCCCGCGGAGCACGCCTCCCGCAGCCCTGCAGATTCCGGTGAGCCGAGGCTGGTGCATGTTGCCACAGACGGGGAGACCTACGGCCATCACCGCAATTTCGGCGATATGGCGCTCGCTTATTGCCTTCATTATCTTGAGTCCAACAAGCTGGCCGAGGTTACCGTTTACGGGGAATATCTGGAAAAGTTCCCGCCGACGCATGAAGTCCAGATTCTGGAGAATACCTCCTGGAGCTGTGCCCATGGGGTGGAGCGGTGGCGGTCGGCCTGCGGCTGTCACAGCGGCAGGCATCCAGACTGGCAGCAGAAATGGCGCGAGCCGCTGCGCAGCGCGCTCGACGGATTAAGAGACGCGCTTAATCCCCCTTACGAACAGAAGATGAGGGAATGGACCGATGACCCCTGGAGGATACGGGACAATTATATTGAGGTCGTCCTGGATCGCAGTCCGAAGAATGTCGAGAGATTTTTAAGACAAAATATTCAAAGGGAGCTCGCGGATGAGGAGAAGGTCAGGATATTAAAGCTTTTGGAGATGCAGAGACATGCCATGCTGATGTATACCAGTTGCGGCTGGTTTTTCGATGAGATCTCGGGGATTGAAGCGACACAGATTTTGCAGTACGCGGGCCGCGCGATCCAATTGGGCCGGGAACTTTTCGGCCAGGATTTAGAGACGGATTTTAAGGGGATCCTTGAAAAAGCGCCGAGCAATATCAGCGACTACCGTAATGGGGCTGTCATCTACGAGAGGCTGGTCAGGCCTTCTATCGTGGATCTGCCGCGCGTGGGGGCGCATTACGCGGCGGCGTCCTTGTTCAAGGATCACGGCGAGGAAAAAAAAGTTTATTGTTATACCGTCAACAGCGAGGTTCATGACCGTAAAGAGGCCGGCAGACAAAAAATTGTTGTGGGCCGCTGCCGGATTCGTTCGGACATTACGTGGGAAGAGGATACGGTCTGTTTTGCCGTTCTGCATTTGGGCGATCATAATCTCAACGGCGGTGTCAAATCTCACATGGGGGAGGACGCCTTTAAGGGCATGCATCAGGATATAAAAAAGGCCTTCTTGAGGAGCGATATCAGCGAGGTCATCCGCCTCATTAACCATCATTTTGGCACGAGTAATTATTCGCTGAAGCATCTTTTCAAAGATGAACAGGAACGCATGTTTAAGAAAATCGTCCATTCTCTTCTGGAGGACATGGAGGCCCATTCCCGCCAGATATACGAACAATACTATCCTCTGGTGCAGGCGGCAGATGACCTTCAGATACCTTTGCCTAAAACTCTAGTCGCGTCGGTGGCCTTTGCGCTTAACCGGGATTTGCTGGAATCACTGAACAAGGAAAAAGTCAATATGAAGGCCCTGGAAAGAACTGTGGAGGAAATCAGCCGCCGGCCTCTTGAGGTCGATAAAGAGACGGTGGGTTTTGTTGCCAGCCAGAAGATCAATATCCTGATGCAGAGGCTTTATCATGACCCGAGGGATCTGAATACCCTGAAATCCGTGGAGGCCCTCTTGCGGGTTTTAAGCCCCTTGTCGCTTAATCTGGATCTGTGGAAGGCCCAAAACGCCTATTTTGCCATCAGCACGGAATTTTTAAGTAAACCGCGCAGGAATGAGAAAGAGAAAGAAGTCGGCGAACTGCCTCCCCCCTGGCTTGAACTCTTCAAGAGTTTGGGGGATTACCTTCAGGTCAAAAGCCAATGATGTCGTAAGTTCAATAATGAACCGCAGCATTTAAAAAAGATTTTAGAAAGGGAGGTTAGGAAAAAATGTTACTGCTTCAGATGAGGATGTGGTTATTGATGGCGGTTTTATTCGCCGTTGTTTATGCCGTCGTGGTCGTCATTGGCACGTCCATGGGGCTGGAGGACTTTTATTTTTATCTTTTTGTTTCGTTTATGCTGATGTTTGTCCAATACTTGATTGGCCCGAAGATGGTCGAATGGTCGATGCGGGTGCGCTATGTCCAGCGCGAGGAATACCCGGGGCTTTATGAGATGGTGGCAGATCAGGCCCGCCGGGCCGATATCCCCCTGCCGCGGGTGTGCGTCTCGCCTGTGCCTCTTCCCAATGCCTTTGCCTTCGGCCGGGGCCTGGGGGATGGCAGGGTCTGTGTCACCGAGGGGATTATGCGGCTCTTAAGCGAGGAGGAGTTGAAGGCGGTCATCGGTCATGAGGTGAGCCACTTGAAAAACCGCGATGTCCTGACGATTACCCTCTTGTCTGTTATCCCTATGATTATGTACCGCCTGGCGTGGCATTTTCTGTTTTACGGCGGCGGCCGGCGCAGCGGGCGGGGGGCCAACACGGCCCTGATCGGTCTGGCCGCTTTCTTTTTTTACTTTATTACGAATTTATTGGTTCTTTATGCCTCCCGCATCAGGGAATATTTTGCCGACCGTGGTTCGGTGCAACTGGGCAATCGGCCCGAGGCCTTGGCAACAGCCCTCTATAAACTGGTTTACGGTTCTGCGCGTCTGGGAAAAGAGGCCTTAAGAGAGGCGGAAGGGCTGAAGGCTTTTTTCTTGAATGATCCGTCGAGGGCCATGAACGAGATCCGGGAACTGAGCCAACTGGATATGGACAAGAGCGGCACCATCGACCCCGAGGAGCTGGTCTTATTAAGAAACCGCAAGGTTCAGCTTTCCTTCGGGGATCACTTGATGGAGGCCCTCAGCACGCATCCGAATATGCTCAAACGGATACAACATCTCTCTTCCATCCGCGGTTAAGGCCGCCTTTGGCGAGCCTCGCCTCTGGGCGGGCCGCCTTTGGCGAGCCTCGCCTCTGGGCGGGCCGCATTTGTCGAAGAGACACCCTTATGAGGCTCATCTCCTGGAATGTCAATGGGATCAAGTCGGTTTTGAAAAAAGGGTTCCTGGATTTTGTCAAACAAGCGGGGCCGGATGTCTTATGCCTTCAGGAGACCCGGTCGCCCCGGGAGGAAGTTCCCGTCCATCTTCCGGACTACGAACATTATTGGAATCATGCAGGGAAACCCGGTTATGCCGGCACGGCCGTATTCACGCGGGTTAAACCCCTGCGGGTGACGGACGGCATGGGGATACTTAAACATGACAACGAGGGCAGGGTCATTACGCTGGAGTTCAAGGATTTTTATCTGGTCAATGTCTATGTCCCCAATTCCAAGCGGGGGCTTGAGCGCCTGCCGTACCGCACCCGGGAATGGGATGGGGATTTTTTGCGATACTTAAAAGGAGCCGAGAAGAAAAAATCGGTGATTTTCTGCGGGGATCTCAACGTGGCGCACACCGAAATCGATTTGGCCAATCCGAAGGCCAATGAGAAAAATCACGGCTTTACGCCTGAGGAGCGCGCCGGGTTTGACAATATCGTGAAGGCCGGTTTTATCGACACATTTCGAGAGTTTGAAAAAGGCGGCGGGCATTACACCTGGTGGAGTCCGATGGGCGGCTGCCGCAGGCGCAATATCGGGTGGCGCATTGATTATTTTCTGATCTCGCCGGCCTTGCGCCGGCGTTTAAAAGACGCATCTATCTTGAAAGAGGTGACGGGTTCCGATCACTGCCCGGTCGGCATTGAAATCCAATAGCGTTTTGCCTTGCCGGCGAAGCGGGCTCGTCTCGCTTTCGCGAGAGTGAAGCGGGCAGACCGCTTAAAATAAGGAGGGACGAGAGATGGGCAAGGTTCTCATTGTCGACGACAACAAAGATATAAGGACGAGGTATAGAAAAGTCTTCGAGAAACTTAAATTAGAGGTCTTGGAGGCCCCTGAGGCGCTGGAGGTCGTTAATATTTTGATGCGCCATTCCAGCGAGCTTGATCTTATACTGCTGGATATCCAGATGCCCGAGGTCGACGGCCGCGGCATTTATGAGATTGTTTATGACTATGTCCCGTCGGTACCGATTATGGTTACAAGCGTCTTGCCGATCCAGGAGCAGAGATTAAGAATCCCCCGGGCCAGAGAATATTTCAACAAGGCCGACGGAGAACAGGCTTTGGCATCCAAGGTCAAGGCGCTTTTGGGGATTTAGACAGCCTTTTTTCGGCAGGATACTAATTGAGTTTGGCAAATTTTCCCCTAGAATTCCCCTCCCTCGACGGGAGGGGATGAGGGGAGGGTGAAGATTAAATTGTCACCCCCACCTTTCCTCCCCCGTCGAGGGGGAGGAATGAGGGTCAAAAAGTGCCAAACTCAAGATACTAAAGAAAGGGGGCATATTTCCAATATGGGAAACGAAATTCTTCTTGCCTTTATCCCGGTTTTTGTGGCGGTTGACCCTATCGGGTTGCTGCCGCTTTTTGCGGGCATGACGCATGACCTGACAAGACCCGAGAAAACCAAGATTATCGTCCAATCGATTGGCACGGCATTGTTATTGGCGATCGGATTTATTTTTTTGGGCAAATGGGTTTTTCGGCTTTTGGGGATAAGTATCGGGGATTTTATGGTAGCCGGCGGCGCAATCCTTTTCTGCATTTCCATCATGGAACTGCTTCAGCCGGGCAAGGAGCGCCGTTTGCCCCCGGATGAGCTGGGCGTCGTCCCTTTGGGGACGCCTTTGATTGTCGGGCCGGCGGTATTGACGACCTCCTTGATTATTATCGAGGAATACGGCCTTCCGGCAACGGTCATTTCCGTCCTTTTAAATCTCCTGTTGACGGGAACAATATTTCTTTGTTCGGATTCCTTGATGAAGTTTCTGGGCCAGGCCGGTTCCAGGGCCCTCTCGAAAGTGATGGCCCTCCTTCTGGCCGCTATTGCGGTGATGATGATTCGAAAAGGTGTTATCCAGTTATGGATGGGGATAGGATAGCCGCATGTCCAGAACGGGAGGGATAAAAAATCAGCCTCAAGACACTTTGCCGACAACGGTCAGGCAGTTTATTATTATCGGCAATCCTAACGTCGGCAAGAGCGTCATCTTCGGGCGGCTGGCCAATAAGTATGTGACGGTCTCCAATTATCCGGGGACGACGGTCACGGTCACCAAGGGATGGATGGAGCTTGCCACAGGCCCCGTTGCCATTATTGACACCCCGGGAGTGAACAATATACTGCCGGGTTCCGAAGAGGAGGTGGTGACCCGCGATATTATCCTCTCTTCCGACCGCTGTGACCGCATCATCCAGGTGGTAGATACCAAAAATTTGCGCCGGGGCCTTTTTCTCTCCATTCCATTGAGTGAAATGGGCTGCTGCGCGAGTCTGGCCTTGAATATGTGGGATGAGGCCAAACTGCGCGGTTACGAGATCGATGTCAAAAGGCTTGAGGAAATTTTTGGCGTGCCCTGTATCCCGACGGTAGCCATCCACGGCAAGGGAGTCTCCGAACTTAAAAAGCAGGAATGCCGGCATTTCCGTTGCCGCATCCGCTATCATGAGGCCATCGAATCGGCCCTGGGGCCGTTAGAGCAGCTCCTGCCGCCCATGGGGATTTCCCCCAGGGCATTGGGACTCATGGCCCTCAGCGGCGATGAGAGTTTTATGGATGTCTTGAGAACAAAAGTCCCCGCTATTGTTATTGACAAAATCTGCGAGATCCGTGAATCCGTTGAACACGCCTTGAATACCGATATCAAAAGCGTCCTGAATACCACCCGCATGGCCGAGGCCCAGCGCATCGAGCAGCTTGTCTTGAAGCAGACTGCTCAGCCTCGTCAGCAAAAATTTTGGTCCCGTTTGGACAAGATTGCTACTCACCCGTGGGGCGGTTTTGTCCTTTTAGGCGTCGTCCTTTTTCTGATGTACCAGTTTGTCGGCGTTTTCGGGGCCGGGACGCTGGTGGACTTGACGGAAAACCGTCTCTTTAACGGTATTGTGAATCCGGCGATGATCCGTATTTTTGATCGCCTGCTGCCTTTTCCCCATCAGCATCAGATGGAGGCGGGAATCATTGTGCCGGCCTATGAATTCCTGAAAGATCCCCTCATCCTGCCTCAAGAGATATTCCGTTTTATTCATGACTTTTTCGTCGGTGAATACGGGGCCATGACCATGGCCATCACGTATGGGTTTGCGATTATTTTCCCGGTTGTGTCGACGTTCTTTATAGTCTTCGGGTTTTTGGAGGATTTAGGGTATCTGCCGCGGCTTTCCATCCTCCTGGATCGGGTGTTTAAAAAAATCGGCCTTAACGGCAAGGCGGTCATGCCGATGGTCTTAGGTTTAGGCTGTGACACGATGGCGACTCTCACCACACGGATTCTGGATACAAAGAAGGAGAGGATCATTGTGACATTCCTTTTGGCCCTGGCCGTGCCCTGCTCGGCGCAGCTCGCGGTCATTATGTTTCTCCTGCAGGGGGGAATCGGCTTGAAAGGGGTTTTGGTCTGGGCAGTCATTGTCCTGATTGTTTTATTCGCGGCGGGTTTTTTGGCCTCACGGCTCATCCGCGGGGAGGCGAATCCCCTCATCCTTGAGGTGCCGCCCTTACGGTTTCCGTTGATACGCAATATCGCGTTAAAGACCCTGGCGCGGGTGGAATGGTATTTAAAAGAGGTGATTCCCCTTTTTCTTTTGGGGACGGCTATGTTGTTCGTTCTTCATGAGCTTAAGTTGATAGCGGTGATTGAGCGGCTTTTGTATCCCTTGGTTGTGGACTGGCTGAGGCTTCCCCCCCAAGGGGCCGAGGCGATTCTCATGGGATTCTTCCGACGGGATTACGGCGCCGCCGGATTTATTCACATGTTTGAAGAAGGAATTTTAAGCAAGGGGCAGATTTTGACAGGCATGATTACCATCACGCTTTTTGTCCCCTGCATTGCCAACGCCCTGGTGATCATCAAGGAGCGGGGGGCCAGGATGGCCGCTTGGATCATCACCCTTGTCTTTGTTATAGCCTTTGTCAGCGGAGGGTTGGTGTCGCGTTTGCTTCCCTTTATACCATTATGAACGATTTACCCCCAGAAAAGAAAGTGCCGCCGCAGAAAGAGGAGAATCTCCTCAAGTGTCCGTTGTGCGGCTTCTCATTTAAAGAGGGCCTAAAGACTGCCTGTTATCAGTGTCCCCTCAATTATGAAAAATGTCATTTCGAGAAATGCCCCCACTGCGGATATGATATCCCTTGCGCCAGTGTTTTGTGGACGGCCGTTGAGACCCTGTGGATGAAAATGAAACAACCCCCTAAAGGAGCCTAAGATGATGCCCCTCCCCCTGGAACTGACTGAAGCTGAGGAAATGTTTTTAGAACGGCTGTGGTGTCTGAAGGAGATAGAGAAAAATACCCAACGCTCGCTTATCGGCACCCATGATTGTCAGGTGCGGGAGAAATTTTTCGAAGGATTTCAGCAAAAGGGACTGGTTGCCGTTAAGGAAGACAGGGTTGATTTTACGGACAAGGGGTTTCCTTATGCGCGGGATGTCATTCGCCGCCGCCGGTTGACAGAGGTGCTGCTGCATAATGTCCTTGAGCTGAACTTAAATGTGGTTGAGACCAGCGCCTGCAAGATTGAACACCTTATTAACGAAGAGGTAACCGACAGCATTTGCACATTTTTGGGGCACCCCGTGCAGTGTCCGCACGGTAAGCCTATCCCGCGAGGGGGGTGCTGCCAGCAGAAAAAGGGGAGCCTTAAGCCGCTCATCGAACCCCTGCGGAATCTTCCCGTCGGGAAAAAGGCGCGGGTTGTTTTTATCACTTCCGAGGATACGGGCGTGCTTCAGCGTCTGACGAGCTTAGGTCTTTATCCTGGGGTTGTGGTGAGCTTGCGTCAGCATAACCCCACTGTCATTTTGCGGGTGGGGGAGACCGATATTGCGATTGATTCCTCTTTTGTGGATCGCATCTATTGCCGGCCGG
>MHGQ01000029.1 GCA_001805645.1 Omnitrophica WOR_2 bacterium RIFCSPHIGHO2_02_FULL_50_17
CATCGGCGGCCCCTCCCTGCTGCGCTCCGCCGCCAAAAATTTTAAAAGCGTCGCCGTCCTCTGCAACCCCAACCGTTATGAGGACATTTTAAGAGAATTGGATACGAATAACGGCCTGCTCTCGGATGCGGTCCTGTTTCAGATGGCGGCGGAGGCCTTTGAGCATACAGCCCTTTATGACCGCGTCATCTCCCGTTTTCTGCATCAACGGTTGTCGACGAAAGAATTTTCCCGTCTGCCGCAGGAGTTGACGCTTCATTTCTCCAAGATTCAAAATTTGCGTTACGGGGAAAACCCCCACCAAGGGGCTGCCTTTTACAGAAAGGCCGAAGGATGTTACGGTCTTGCCGGCCTTAAGCAGCTTCACGGCAAAGAGCTGTCTTTCAACAATATTCTGGATCTTCAGGCGGCCATAGAGTTCGTTAAAGGATTTGAACAGCCGGCGGCCGTGATTGTCAAGCACAGCAATCCGACAGGAGTTGCCGAAGATGCGACGTTGTCAAAGGCTTATCAATTGGCTTTGCGCTGTGATCCGGTTTCCGCCTTTGGCGGGATTATCGGTTTGAATCGTAAAGTCGATGTGCCCGCCGCCGATCTCATTATAAAAAGCGGATTTATAGAGTGCGTGATTGCCCCTGGTTTTCAGGCCCGCGCCTTTAGGATGCTTTCCCAGAAAAAGAACCTGCGTCTTGTCGCGCTTCCTTTAGATGGCTTTAAAGAAGATGATTTGGATTTTAAGCAAGTTGCCGGCGGGCTGCTGCTGCAGGAAAAAGACCGTCGGGCGCTTCAACCGGAAGAATTAAAGATTGTTACTAAGAAAAAGCCGACGCGCAGCCAAATGGAATCGCTTTTGTTTGGCTGGGAGGTCGTCAAGAATGTGAAATCCAATGCCATTGTCCTTGTAAAAGGCCGTCGGACAATAGGGCTTGGCTGCGGCCAGACAAGCCGTGTGCAGGCCGTGAAGATTGCCATCGAAAAGGCCGGCAAAAACATCAAGGGCGCCGTTATGGCCTCGGATGCCTTTCTTCCCAAAACGGATAATGTCGCAGCCGCGGCCATGGCAGGGATTAAGGCCGTCATCCAAACAGGCGGTTCCGTGGCCGATGCGGATGTCATCAAGGCCGCCGATAAGTGCGGCATCGCCATGGTGATGACCGGCGTGCGTCACTTTAAACACTGACCGAAATTTGCGCCATTCCCCATGACCTTTCCCGAAGCCCAGCGCTATCTCGATTCGTTTATCAACCTTGAATTACAGCCGATCCTTAAGAAAGATGCCTCCTCATTTAATCTCGACCGCATGCGGCGCTTATTGGCGTTTTTAGGCGATCCCCATAAAAATCTTCAAATCATCCATGTGGCCGGTTCCAAAGGCAAAGGCTCGACGTGTGCCTTAACGGCCGGCATTCTCAGCAAGGCTGGATATAAAACAGGGCTGTACACCTCGCCGCATTTGAGCGATTGCAGAGAGCGGATCCGTATTATGGACACGGCCGGTTCGCATAATAAGACATCGGATGTTTTTCCCGATGCTATGAGTGAAAACGACCTTTGCGCCGTCATCCATGAAGCGAAACCCGGGATAGAGGCGATGCGTCTTGAAAGGAAATGGGGGCGTTTGAGTTTTTTTGAGGTCTATACGGCCCTGGCTTTATATTATTTTCATAAGAAAAGGGCGGATTGGGTTGTCCTCGAGACAGGCCTGGGCGGGCGGCTTGATGCCACGAATGCGGTTTCGTCCATAGTCTGTGCCCTCACGCCTATCAGCCTGGAGCATACCGCTGTTTTAGGGGATACCGCTGCTCAAATTGCCCGGGAAAAGGCAGGGATTATTAAAAGCCCTCGGCAGAAAGTGGTTATCGCGCCCCAGCCGCAAGAGGCAAGGGATGTCTTCCGTCGAAGATGCGCTCGGTATTCTATTCGGCCTTTATGGGTCGGCGAAGATATCCGCTGGGAGTCTGCGGCCCAAACCTTAGAATATCAGACAATTCATATCCACGGGACAAGGGAAGATTATCCCGATTTAAAATTATCCCTTTTAGGCAAATATCAGGCCCTCAATGCCGCTGTCGCTGTGGGCATCGTGGAGAGTCTTCAGGATCTGGGCTGCCGCATCCCGTCGCGGGCCGTCTATGACGGGCTGAAAGAGGCCTTCTGGCCCGGGAGACTGGAGGTCATGGGGACAGACCCCGTGGTTGTTTTGGACGGCGCCCATAATCAGGCCTCGGCCTTTCATCTCGTCGAGAGTCTGCGCGAGATTTTCCCCGAAAGGGATGTCACGCTTGTTTTAGGCGTATGTCAGGACAAGGACAGGGAAGGAATTTGCCGCGAATTGAATAAAATCACACAAACGGTTGTGACGACCATGGCGGATCATCCCCGGGCCTATCAATTCAGTGAAGGGGAACTGGATATTTTCTTCCCCGGGAAATCACGGGTTTTCACCTCCCGCGTGGGGCAGGCCGTGGAATATGCCTGCCGCAGCGGCAAGGAGACAAGTTTGGTTTTAATAACAGGTTCGTTTTTTGTGGTTAGCGAGGCACGAAGAATTTTATCCGCATGCACTCCTTTCCAAGCTTAGAAGACACCATTGTTGCCGTTTCGACGCCCTTAGGGCAGGGGGGGATAGGGATTGTGCGTTTAAGCGGTAAAGAGACTTTGTCTATCGCGGATCAGATGTTTGTAACGAAGAATAAAAAAAGGCCGTCGGAATTTAAAAGTTTTTCCGTGCATTACGGCGAGGTGGTCTGCCGCGGGGAGACAATCGATGAAGCCCTTTTGACGCTGATGCGCGCGCCGAAAAGCTATACGAAAGAAGACGTGGTCGAGATCAGCTCTCACGGCGGGATGGTTGCCGTCGGGGCGATCCTGAAAGCGGCCACAGGTCTGGGGGCGCGGCTGGCCGAGCCCGGGGAATTTACCAAGAGGGCGTTTTTAAACGGCCGGATAGATTTGACCCAGGCTGAGGCTGTCCTCGATATTATTCAATCCAAAACCGAGGCGTTTTTGAAGGTGAGCACCCATCAGATCAAAGGAGAGTTATCCGCCGCCCTGGAGAGGATCCGGGAACAGCTTATGGATGTTTATACCGAGATGGAAGCCCTTGTCAATTTCCCCGAGGAGGATACGGGGAGAGACACGCAGCGCGGTATATCTTTTCAGGATCGTCTCGAAAAGATAAGACAGGAAATCGTCCAGTTACTGGCCGGCGCCGAGCACGGCCGTATTTTAAGAGAAGGCATCAAGATTGTCATCTGCGGCAAGCCCAATGTGGGGAAATCCTCTCTCCTGAATGTGTTATTAAGACAGCCGCGGGCGATTGTCTCGCCCATTGCCGGCACCACGCGCGACACCATTGAAGAGACGGCGAATATCAAGGGCATCCCGTTTCAGATCGTTGACACCGCCGGTATCCTGGAGCCAAGGGATCTTATTGAGGAAGAGGCCGTCAGGCGCAGCCATCTTTCCGTCAAGGGCGCGGATCTCGTGCTTTTCATGCTGGATGCCAGCAGAGAGCTGGATCGAGAAGACGAAAGGCTCTGGGATATTGTCAGAGGGCAGAATGTGGTGATTGTCCTCAACAAATGCGACCTGCCTCAACAAATCGATAGAAAGAGCGTGAAGAGGATGTTTCCCCGCGAGGTCGTCATGCCGCTCTCGGCCTTGACAAAAGACGGTATCGCACAGCTGGAAGAGAGGCTTGTTGAGCGTGTCTGGCATGGCAAGACGGTCGATACCCACGCCGTGTTTGTCAGCAACGTGCGTCATATCAATGCCCTGAGGGATTGTTCATCTGCCGTTGAGGAGGCGCAGGCGGTATTCAGGAAGGGGTTGTCTTTGGAATTTGCGTCCGAAGAAATTAAAAGGGCGGTTCATTTTCTCGACACTATCACCGGGCGTAACATTGACAATGACTTGCTGGAGCATATCTTTTCCCGGTTTTGTATCGGCAAATGAAGCCTTCCATTATTCGATTTCTAACCAGCGGGGTTTCACCTCTTCCTCTTTTTCTTCCTGGGCGCTTTGCTCGATAATTTTGACATTGAGGTCGAAAACTTTTTTTAAGACCTCCGGATTCTCCAAAAGGGATTGCACCTTGGGATGAGTCATTAATTGGGAGAAATTTTTATCTTCAATGTAGCGCAGGATATCCTCGTCGGACAGAATATCCATGACCACTTTTTCTTCCATCAGTGTTTTATATTCCTCAAGCGAATGGACCTTTTCCAGATGGGCCGGATCCCGCAGCATCTCCAGGAGCTGGGGGGCATTCAGCGATTTGACAGGAAGGATGGTTTTTGTTTGTTGTTGAATAACAGCGTAGCTGCGGGATGAAAGCACCTGTTCGCGCAGATGACGCAGCCAGGGGAAATCCAGAGGTATCATAAAAAGAAGGATAATAATGAGGGCAAGATGCAGGATCCCCCAGATAAGAGAAAAGCCGCTGCCTAAGAGGCGGCTTGTGTAAGAAAGAGGCCTGTTGACATTAACGGTTTGATGCCAGATGTTTATGCTGATGGAGAACAGGATGTTTAACAGGATGGGACCCAGGACGCCGATGAGGATGCCCGCCATGATATTGTGTGTGCTGGAATAATAAACGGCTCCGGCTATGCAGGCCGCGATAAGGGAAATAGGGCCTATAAGTGTCCGGAGAAATCCCTTGGCCCATCCCCGGTAGAGGAAATAGAGAAGCAAGGCTGATACAATGGAATCAATCATGGCTGGCTGGATTTCCTTTCGAATAGTATATCATCAGAACGATTTTTTTAAAAAATTTTCATCAATTATTTGCATTTAGCGAAATTATGTATTATATTTACATTGATGAAAGCGCTTTCGCAGTTGATTGGCAACGGGTTTGGAGTGTATTAAATCTTCCGGAACTAAAGGAGTTGCAGTAAGATGAGAAACAAAAGAAAAAATCTGCGTTTTGACTGCCTTGTCCCTGTCGAGGGAAGGGCGGGCGGCCCCTTTGACCACACAAAGACAGTGGATTTTAGTAAAGGAGGCTTAGGGTTCGTCTCGCGGCAGAAGGTTCCCCTTAATAGGGAAATCGCTATCGAGATCGATCTCTCAAGGCAAGGGG
This sequence comes from Omnitrophica WOR_2 bacterium RIFCSPHIGHO2_02_FULL_50_17, assembly GCA_001805645.1. GTDB lineage: Bacteria > Omnitrophota > Gorgyraeia > Zapsychrales > Zapsychraceae > O2-FULL-52-10. The sequence goes on from MHGQ01000029.1 coordinate 5,090, forward strand.
AGCCTGCTTTTGTCATTGGGAAGGTCCGGTGGGTGGACAGAATCGTCAATTCTGATGATTTTCGAATTGGCGTTTCCTTTGAAAATATTCTGCAGGGGTCTAAATCCCGTTTGCAGGAATACTTTCGGGTGAGGAAGGCCTTTTTGATGGCAGGGGTATAAATAAAAAAGGGATACCTTGGAAGATGGATTTTCATGCGGACACAGCGGAGGATCGCAGGACATTTGAACGATTTACGGCGCGTTTCCCTGCCCGGTTCAAAGACAGCCGTTATGACTACGGCGCCAGTGTCTCGCTGCGCAATGCCTCTGCGCAAGGGGTCAAAATAACGACCAAAGAGCATCTCTATATCAATGACAGCGTGACGCTTGAGGTGGAATTGCCGGACTGCAGAGATCCCCTGACCATTAAGGGGCAGGTGGTGTGGGTCAGAAGCGAGGACCCGGATGTGTGGGATGTGGGATTAAAATTCCATGAAACCGACCTGGTTCATATAGCGCGGTTATATAAATTCACAGCCTCCCTCCCAACCCCTCCTTGAGAGACGCCTTCCTTAATTACCGTCCCATATTATCTCTTGTCATATAAAATGTTGCATATTAGAATATGTCTCAATCGTGATTTTGCTCATGGACCCTGCAGTTTCACTAAGGGAAGATAATGCACTCCTCCAACCAGTTATATGCCTATCAGCCGGATAATGTCAGTTTCACATCCCATAAGGCTGCAGGGCTTAAGACCATTTATTTCCCCCTCTGCGGGGTGGACGCCTCCTGTATCAAATCTTCTATCACGCCTTTTTTAAGCGGCGACATCAAGCTGGACAGCGGCCGTTATCTGACGAGGCCTGTCTCGACGGAGGATCTGCGTCACGGTCTGCGCGATTTTTTTTGTTTTATCGAAGGGAAGGGAATCGTCTCCCTTGCCCGAGAGACGAAGAAGAATGTCTCCTGCCTGGAAATAGGGCCTCTATGGCACACATTGACGCGCCGGCACCCCGCTCAAGGCCTCCTTCTGGAGGCGCTCAATTTTATCCCTGCGACCGGCGAAAATATAGAGCTCATGAAGGTGACGGTCAAGAATATTTCCCGCAAACCCCTTAAAGTTATTCCTACTTTCAGTGTTCCCATTTTTGGCCGGGCCCTGGCCAATAAGCATGACCACGAGCATGTGACCTCGCTTCTCCACCGAATCCGGCAGATACCGGAAGGCGTCCTGGTAAAACCGACAATGCTTTTTAATGAACAGGGGCACAAGGTCAACGAGACGGTCTATTTCGTCTTCGGCGCTGAGGGGGGAGGGAATCCGCCGTCGGGGAGTTTCCCCACACTGGAAAGTTTCTATGGGGAGCCTGGAGACGCCTGCGCCCCGGGGGCCGTCATCCAAAACATAACGCCTTCGCTTTTATCTGAGGAGGCCCTTCAGGGCAAAGAGGCTATGGGCGCCCTGCGTTTTAACAGCGTGAGACTAAAGCCCGAAGAGAGTCGGGATTATTTTATAGGGATGGGGATAGGCGCGAATCTGCAGGATGCCCGTAAAGACTTCCGCCGGTTTAATACCCCAAGGAAATTTCATCAGGCCCTTCGGAAAAATAAGGCCTTCTGGCAGGAGAAGGCCGCCTCTATTCATTTTCGTACAGCCGATGGGGAATTCAACGCGTGGATGCGCTGGGTGAGTCTGCAGCCGGTTTTCCGCCGGATATTCGGGTGCTCGTTCCTGCCGGATCATGATTATGGCAAAGGGGGCAAAGGCTGGCGCGACCTGTGGCAGGATTTATTATCGCTCATCCTTATCGAGCCTTCGTGTGTCCGAGAGACCCTGATGAATAACTTTGCCGGCGTGAGAATCGACGGGTCGAATGCCACGATTATCGGCACGGCACCGGGGGAATTCATTGCGGACCGCAATGCCATCACCCGCGTCTGGATGGATCACGGGGCATGGCCTTTTTTAACGCTTCTTTTGTATGTGCATCAGACAGGGGATTACGACAGCCTTCTTGAAGAGAGGCCTTATTTTCGCGATCCGCAGTTCTCGCGGACGGCGGATTATGACCAGGGGTGGAGTCCGGTTTACGGGAATCGACTTAAGGATAGGAAGGGGGATATCTATCAGGGATCCATCATCGAGCATGTCCTCATCCAGCATCTGGTTCAGTTTTTCAATGTGGGCGGGCATAATATTATCCGGCTGGAGGATGCGGATTGGAATGACGGCCTGGACATGGCCTCTGAGCGCGGGGAAAGTGTGGCCTTTATGAGTTTGTACGGCGGCAACCTTCTCGAATGCGCCGACCTTCTGGAGCAGCTGGCCCGCTGCACAGGCACAGAAGAACTCAACCTTGCCAAAGAGCTTTTGATTCTCTTGGATTCCGTATCGGGAAACGGCGTGGATTATGGTGACGCGGCCCAAAAGAAGAATCTCTTGTTTGAGCGGTATTTTCCATCTGTCCAGCCGGAGGTAAGCGGTGAAAAAGTCGGTGTGAAAATCAGCCGTATCGCCGATGACCTGCGCCGTAAGGGGAATTGGATATTTCAGCATATTAAAAAACAGGAAAAGGTTCATCTTGGGCGATACAACTGGTTTAACGGATACTATGATAATAGGGGAGAACGGGTGGAGGGCAAAAGAGGCCCTGCGGTGAGGATGACCCTGACGGGCCAGGTTTTTCCGATTATGAGCGGACTGGCCGACGCTGAAGAAATCAAAGAAACCGTCCGGGCCGTCCGGAGATACTTAAAGGATAAAGAAACGGGAGGCTACCGGCTGAATACCGATTTCGGCATTGACCATTACATGGCATTGGGACGGGCCTTCGGTTTTGCCTATGGGACAAAGGAGAATGGATCTTTCTTCAGCCATATGGGGGTGATGTATGCTTACGCGTTATATAAACGGGGATTCGTGAAGGAAGGCCATGAGGTGATTCGTTCCATTTACCGGATGTGCATGGATACCGAAAGAAGCAAGATTTATCCGGGCATCCCGGAGTATTTTGATTCTCAGGGGCGCGGGAGATACCATTACCTGACCGGCTCGGCGAGCTGGCTGGTTTTAACCCTGTTGACTCAGGTTTTTGGGGTGCGGGGGGAAAGCGGGGATTTGATTATCGCGCCTCAGCTGGTTAAGGAGGAGTTTGACAAAGACGGCCTCGCCGCGGTGCGCTGTCTCTTCGCGGGGAAAGAAATCACGGTCGTTTATGTCAACGAGAACAGGCTTGAGTGCGGCGCATATAAGATTCTAAAGATTCTGGTTAATGGCCGGGAGCTTAAAGCTGAATATGCCGCGGCCAATAAGGCCAGGATCACCCGCTCAACCATCGAGAAATTACTGCCTTGCGAGTTTAAGGTATTTCTGGGATAGTTCCATTCCCTCGCCCGTCCCGATTTCCCGCCAAAAGAAAGGGGAAAGACTATGAACCAAGAGTCAAAATACCCGACGGCCATTTGTCAATGGCCCAAGGAAGACCGCCCGCGGGAAAAAATGATGCGACGGGAAGGCCCCGTCAACCGCGCCGTTGAAGCGAAAGTGCCGGACCATCCGATCATCGGTGACGGTTGTTATTACAGTTTTTCGGATAAAGGAGTTGTGGTGCATGAATAAAAACAATCAAAGATTGTTGGCTCAATTAAAACAAAGATTTACTTCAGAAGTTTTATGGCATTTTGTAAGCCGCAATAAAGATGATGTTAGGAGTTACAATGTTCTTCTGTCGATATTGCAATCAGGGCTTAAAGTTGGGGAGAAGAATAAAGAGTTTAAATTTCTGGATGCTAAAACAAATCAATGGGTCACTTTGTGGGGATATCCGGTTAGTTGTCTTGCGGATATCCCTTTAAAAGATTTGCATATACATGCTGAAAGATACGGCCGGTTTGCCATTGGTTTCCATAAAGAGAGCGTGATAAACAGTCACTTTAATCCTGTTCTTTATATAAACCAGTATTCATGTTTGTTTCATCGGTTTATTGAACGAAGAAATGAGATTGAGGCTTATTTGAATAGAGTGGACAAACCGATGTCAGATAAATTCGAGGAACTTCTTCTTTTATTAGGGGCAATAGCTAAAGCGGGTGATTTAAAAGCGAATCCGGTCAACGATGCTCAGCGAGATGAATTGCAGGCGAATAATTTTTATTATGAACGGGAGTGGTGTGGAGTTTATGACTGGGGCTTTAAAAAAGAAGATGTGGCGGCGGTTATTCTTCCGGATGAATATATCGCAAAGTTTTTGGCTGATAGATCGCCAGGAAATTTGAAAGTCGACGACACGACCGTTGTGCTGCCCTTCAGCATGGTTTACAGATTATGATTATCAATAAATTGTATGAGAAATTGCCGTTAGTCGAAGAATGGATCAAGAGTTTACTAAAGAACTCTTCCGGCCAAAGAATCCCCTTGCGCAGTTTTACTTTTCAGAGACTGCCGAATTATTATTCTTCAGCGACCGTTGATTCCGCTAAAGTAGTTTTGGTCGACAAAATTCCTGTTCCCCCACTTTCTGATTTTGGGCTTCAGGAGCTCCGGGACTTTGAAACCGGCGATTACGCAGGGATCACGTATTTAGACACTTATTTCATCAAGCGGCAATTTGAAGAAGATGAGTCCTTGCATTTTCATGAATTGGTTCATGTTGTTCAGTGGCAGATGTTGGGTTTGCAAAAGTTTCTTTTGTTATATGGGGTCGGAATAATCCAAGATGGTTATAGGGAGAGCCTTTTGGAGAAAATGGCGTACAATTATCAACACCGTTTCCAAGATTCATTGGAAACTTTTGATGTCGAAAATGCGGTTAAAAAGGAATTGGACAGAATCAACTCTGTTTGGAACGTGTCATGAATCTTTCCGATAACGAAAAGCGGGACGCGGTTAAGTTGATCCAGGAAGGCAAGCCTTTGCCGGAGAAGTACCGGTTTCTTTTGTTCGACGACGACCGGGAG